>RFXM01000131.1 GCA_009921565.1 Methylocystaceae bacterium
ATTGAGCGTTAAAATAAAGAGAGAGAGAAGCGCGACAATAATTAAAGTTAAGCGCCCGCCCCAACTGAACTCGCGGCGCGCCTGAATTGCGCCAAAGGCAAGAAGGCCTGAGGGGACGAGACCTATAAATAATTGCTGCTCCCAGCGAATAGGCAGGCCCTGTATCTTTTCGGATACGCCACCCCAAATTAGAGAGTGGTCTGCGATGAGGTAACTCAAAAGCCGCGGCGACATGGCGGAGACTTCCATCCACGTGCGGGTGAAGCGGTAGAGTTTGGTTACCTCCAAGTAAGGAAAAAAGAGAACAATGAGCGCAACGAGCGCTAGCGCAAGCGCGATTAGAAATTGAAAACGCTTGAGTTGATCTAATGCGCGCCAGCGGCTGAGTAACTCGCTCAACGGCAAAGTAGCGCGTGGAGAGATTTTTAAACGCGTCTCACAAAGCTGCTGCAGCAGGAAGAGGATGAGCAAAGAGGCTATAAAGAGACTGGCGAAGAAGCCCAAATATATGGAACAAAAAAACTGCCACGCCAGCCAAAAACAGGAAAGTAAAAAGGCGCGCCAGTCGTAGCGCGTCAGGAAGAGGTAGAAGTAAGTAATCGCGAGCGCGAGGCCGAAGCGATACTGCAGCTGCGCATGCCCCATTTGCGCGCTGACAGGGAGGCCAAATGTGAAAAGTATCGCGCCAATGGCGCTCGCGGACGGAGATTGGCCTAACAATCTAAAAGAGTAGCAGGCGGCTGAGAAATTTAAGAAATAGCCGAGGATAAACCAGAACTGAAATGCAGCTTCCGGCGTTAGAGAAGAGAGCCGGCCGAGGAGATAAATCGGCGCAGCGCCAAAGAGATTATCGCTAAAGGCTGAAACATAAGGGTAGGGATAAAAAAAACTTAAATGGATAAGCGATCCCGAGGGCCTTGAAAAATAGGCGTAGATATTTTCAAGAAAAATGAGATTAAGCCGCGCGTCAACAATATCTCCCGGCATGCGAGTAAAAAAATCTAATTGTCGCAGCGGCCCCAACACTAAAGCGCCTGCAAAGAGCAAAACGCCAAAGGACCAGTCGGAAAGCTTTAACGCGCCAGTGATATTATTTTGCATAAAAATTTTTAAAAAAACTCTTTTTGATTTTAAGTCTGCCGCGTCGTACTGCAGAGGGTAAGAAGCAAGGCGTCAAAACAAAAAAGAAATTTAACTTCTCTAGTATCTTCACTGGCTCTTGAAGCCGCGACTGCCGCTTCTAAATAAAATAGTCAGCAAAGATTATGCACTGCGCTGTAGATGCGCTTTTAATAAGACGTCAGAAGCCACGACAGAAAAGCTGCCACCGCTAACACAAATTGTAGAAACTAATTTTGCACGCTGCCGCCATTCGGGTGCGGAGCGTGTTCACGTCCACATCCGTTGCAGGGCGCAAAAAAAATTGCCTAACAAAATTGATAATGAAAAATTTGTACTTGAAAAAAACAAGCCGCGAGCGCGTCTAACCCGCGGTTAATAAAAGGCTAACATGATTTCTGTTCTACAGATCAGAATGACGCGGCTCAAGCTTTTGGGGGGTAAATAGCAGGTGATAAAGGCGCCAATTCAAATATTTGCCCACAAGGAAGCGGGTCAAAAATATAAAATATTGTTTTTAAATGATTATCAACGCCTGGGCGCGTCCCAGGGCGCGTGGAGAGGCGCCCAGCTCAAAGCCAGCGCCCAAAAGAGCCCTACTGAAATTTCTTTTCGTTGAGGCCTTCAATAAAGTCATTATAAATCAATGA
>RFXM01000132.1 GCA_009921565.1 Methylocystaceae bacterium
TCCTGGTCTTTCGCCAATGGCGATATTTTGGGCGCAGGAGAAATTTCGACTTATAACGGACCTTGGACCACACCCAATAGCGCACATAAAATTAATGGCGTGTTGCGCTATACTCAGGGAGAGGAAAATAACGGCCTCTCGATCATGGGCATGGCTTACGCCAACCGTTGGAACTCAACGGATCAAGTGCCGTTAGATCTGATTTCTTCTGGTCAAATGTCGCGGTGGGGAACGCTTAACCCCAAGGATGGCGGCGAAACAACCCGTTTTAGTGTGTCGGGTCATTGGGCGCAGGAGACGGCAAATTATAAAACGCGCGTTGAAGCCTTTGCGATGCATTCAACGCTCGGCCTCAATAATGATTTTACTTATTTTCTACAATATCCAGATCCATTTATTGGCGATCAGTTTCGTCAATTTGATCGACGCACAATGATTGGCGCCAATGCCTATCATACATTGAAAGTAGACCTTCTCAATAAAGAGTCAGAACTGCGTGTCGGCTTTCAAAGTCGTTATGATGATATTCGTGTAGGTCTTGGTAATGAGGCTGGCAATCGACAGATGTTCAATATTATTCGCAACGACCTTGTTGGCGAAGCGAATACGAGCCTGCTGACCGATTTTAAAACTAAATGGGCGCCTTGGTTAAAGACGACTGTTGGCGCGCGTTGGGATTATTATTGGGGTAGCAATAATGGGCTGCAAACTTACGCGAATTCGCCGGTTGTCGGCAGTCCCTTTGCGCCGGATTATAATTGGGCCTGGGATCCAAACCAGCCTTATCACATCTGGACAGCGCCCTTTAACAATGGTTCTACAACGTCACAATTAATCAGCCCTAAAGGATCTGTCGTAATTAATCCTTGGGATGATAAGACCGATTTTTATCTTAATTTTGGCCGTGGTTTCCACTCCAATGATTTTCGTTCAACAACGCAGACTTATTCAACATCTGAACTTGATGATAACTACGGCTATGTGCCGGTAAAACGTCAGCCGCTGCTCTCTCCCTCAACGGGTGCAGAAGTGGGTGTTAAGACGAAAAAGATTGATGGACTTGAAAGCGCGGCAACCCTCTTTTTCATGCGCACACAGACGGAAAATATTTTTGAAGGCGATACGGGAAACACTAAAATTGCGCGCGGCGCCGATCGCATCGGCGTTGAGTTCACCAATCACTATCGCCCTGTTTCTTGGGCGGCCTTTGAGGCGGATGTGACAGCGACACATGCGCGCTTTCGCGGTTATGATTGGGATAAGGGGCTTCTCTATTACGGCGAATTACTGCAGCCAGATGCAATCCCATATGGAACTTTTCAAGGAAATGGACCTGGCAACTACCTTATCAACGCCACACCAGTCGTCGCCACAGGCTCCATGGAACTTGGAGAGTCAAAAGGTTGGTTTGGCGCAGCTAAATATCGCTACATTGCGCCGCGCGCTTTAACGCAAGATGGATTTTTCAAAAGTCCGGCGATTGGCACAGTAAATCTGCGGGCAGGTTATCGCTGGGAAGAAGGATGGAAGCTTCAGCTCGACGTGTTCAATATGATGAACTCACGATCCATGCAGATTGCTTACGCCTATGGCTCGCTTGTTGGCACGAATACTCTCTATAGCCTTTGCAGATCTGAATCACCTCCGCCAGGTGCCGTTTGCGGTACGGGTAAAATGGGCGTTGTTGGCCATCCGATTGAACCGCCTTCATGGCGCCTAACCTTTGGCGGTCCGCTCAAC
>RFXM01000133.1 GCA_009921565.1 Methylocystaceae bacterium
TCAATCCCCTGTGCTTCATTCATCTCACGCGGAATGGCGAACTCAACTTCTCGAGCAAGCTGCGCGTCTTTGCGTTTTTCCCCAAGCTCAACCCTATTCCAAAGCGTTTCGCGATCCCTCCAGGCCTCAGGCGCGCCATCTGGCAACATCACTTCTGAGTGAATGACGTTTTCTTTTCCAGTAAAATCATGATGGCGATTAAGTCTTTCATCATACAAACGTCCGCCACAACGATAGGCGCTAGCGGCAAGCGCGCTTGCCCCAGTAGAACGGCTGATAACTTTGAAAGACAAATGATAGATCGCCATGGCGACTGACTATTTATGCTGAAAAGCTTACGTCGGCACGACGTATAAGCGCGCCCTCACAAGAAAAAATCTTGTTCGGGATCGGACAGCCTCACGCTGTCCCGCTAACTCTAAAGCCAAAAACACAAATCAAAGCTACGCTGATCTCAATCTCAACAAATTGGAGAAAGAGATGCGTAAACCACGTGATTATGATTCTGAAATCGTTGCGCTGAAAGATAAAGCCAAGCAGCTTAAAAAGTGCAAAGTAAGACAGCTGGGCGAACTGATTGTCGCAACAGGCGCAGACACACTCTCATCAGAAATGCTCGCAGGTGCGCTACTGGCGATCATCGACTCTCAAGACCCACAAAAAAGAGAAAGCTGGTGCAAACGCGGCGAAAGCTTTTTTCAAAAACGCGACGACCAGTCCCTGTCTCAACCTCAAAGCGACGCACAAATCGCTCAAAACTCTTCAAGCAGCGCTCAATCGGGTTGGAGCCGCGCAGTCCCGGCAAGATCATCGGGCATGGGTCATGAATAGACGAGAACGCACCCGTCAACTCATTGAGCTGGGCGGATTGGTCAAAAAATCTGGCTTTATCGAAGAAAGCAAGGACGATCGCGCCTTGCTTCTAGGCCTTTTGCTCTCAGTAACCAGAAACCTCATGCATCCTCAAAACGCAGGGCTCTTCAATGCGTGGCGAGAAGAGGGAAGTGCGGTGCTGAACAATAAAAAGAAATTACCTTAAGCTGTCGCGACACAGAGCGCTTTTTCAAGATCAATCTTCGTTAAAAGACTTCCTTCTGATCCTCGAATTTCTAGAAGGTCAAAATCCTTTTCTTTAATCAAAAAGGCGGCGTTTAATGCCAGATCTCGTGAAGCATAGGCCATAGAGAGTTTCTGGATGGGGCGTCGCGCCCGCACATCCTGATAGCGAATGCAAAATGTTTCTGACATCGCCCTTAACCTCAGCTTCTCAAACCAAATAGATTCCGTAACATTTGATCAAAGACAATAGCTCAGAGCGATCGATTCAGTGAAAATTAGGCGCTACGATTTTCCCTGTAGGCAGCAGATGATTTTATACAAAATAATCAGAGACATAGTAACGTTGCAAAAATACAATAATCGTCAAAAAAGATAGCCTCTGACTGATATAAACCAAAGACGTCAATGCGATGAAAGCTTGGTACAACATGACGTAACTTATGGTAAGTTTTGCTATGGATGCGATTGAAAACCCAATTCTGAGTAGGTTCCGCGCTGCTCTTGATAAAGCCTATGGCGATCAGGTCGAACGCGTGGTTCTTTTTGGATCGCGCGCTCGCGGCGATGCACGATCGGACTCTGATTATGATATCGCTGTTTTCCTAAAAGAGCTCACGAGCTTTGACAGGGAAGCCGAGCGGATTGCAAAAATTGAGATTGATATT
>RFXM01000134.1 GCA_009921565.1 Methylocystaceae bacterium
AGCTTGATGAAGTCTCTAAATGACATGATTTTATTCATGCCGTCATTTTTTCTGTGACGCAACAGGCTTAATTGTCCCCAAACGCGGTCTACGCTGGGAAAACCCAGCGCATAGAAGGCGTTGAAGCGATTTTACCTCAGCTCAGTTAAGAGTGATTGCACTAAGATTTTTTTCCAGCCTCGATTACATCTTCGACAGTATGGAGACCTGGTTTAGGAGAATTGACCAATACCGCCATGTTGCCAGGCGCATGTTCATTCTTCCACATTTTGGTATGCGCGTAGGGAATATTCTCCCAACTAAATACCTCTGACATACAGGGATCAACGCGACGATCTAATACAAATTGATTAGCAGCGACGGCTTGCTTCAAATGCGCAAAATGCGAGCCTTGAATGCGCTTTTGTCGCATCCAGACATAGCGAGCGTCAAAAGTCAGGTTGAAGCCGGTCGTGCCTGCGCAAAAGACAACCATGCCGCCGCGTTTAACGACAAGGGCTGAGACTGGGAAGGTGGATTCACCGGGATGTTCGAAAACGATGTCAACATCCTTTTTGCCGGTAATATCCCAAATCGCCTTACCAAATTTGCGCGCTTCTTTGGTCCATTCAACAAATTCCGGAGAATTAACTTTTGGGAGTTGGCCCCAACAGTTAAATTCCTTGCGGTTGATGACGCCTTTTGCCCCCAATGACATGACATAGTCGCGTTTAGTTTCATCGGAGATGACGCCAATTGCGTTCGCGCCAGAGGCGGCGCAAAGCTGAACACCGAAAACGCCTAGTCCGCCAGAGGCGCCCCAGATAAGGACATTATGTCCGGGCTTGAGTTGGTGAGGTTCATGACCAAACAGCATCCGGTATGCTGTCGCCAAAGTTAGGGTGTAACAGGCGGACTCCTCCCACGACAGATGTTTAGGACGCGCCATGAGCTGGCGATCTTGCGCCCGACAAAATTGCGCGAAAGAGCCATCTGGCGTCTCATAACCCCAGATACGCTGAGAAGGCGAGAACATAGGATCGCCGCCGTTGCACTCTTCATCATCGCCATCATCTTGATTGCAATGAATAATCACCTCATCGCCAACTTTCCACCGTTTAACTTTTGATCCCACCGCCCATACAATGCCAGAGGCATCGGATCCGGCTATGTGGAAAGGGTTTTTATGTACGTTAAACATAGAGACGGGTTCGCCAAGTGACGCCCAGACGCCATTGTAGTTAACGCCTGCAGCCATCACGAGTACTAATACATCATGACTGTCGAGCGTCCATGTGGGCACAACCTCCACTTGCATGGCGGTTTCGGGAGGACCCTGTCGCTCTTTGCGGATAGCCCAAGCGTACATATTTTTTGGTACGTGGCCCAATGGCGGGATTTCTCCTAATTCGTATAGGTCCTTGTGGTCGGTCACTCTCAGCTCCCCGGCTGCGGAAAATATTGGCCCATTAAAATTCGGCCGCAGCTTATAATACGTTGTGCGCCGCCGCGAATAGCCCCAAAATTTTTATGCCTCGGCAGGCTTTGTCTATGATGCGTCTGATGGCGCTGCTTTTAAGACAAATCAAACGATGAGCGACCCGGCGGGCGGCTCTTCCCGCGGCTACTGGATCGGCGCCTTGTCAAAATAGGGTCATATGCTATCGCAGCCGCTGGAGGACGCGCCTGATGACCGATATGTCTGCCCCACGCCGCGATAAGCCCTGGATGT
>RFXM01000135.1 GCA_009921565.1 Methylocystaceae bacterium
CGATGCTTTAAATAGTGATCAACATAATAACCAATTTCATAAGCTAAGAATAATATTATTGTTGAGATAATTTTTTTACTTAAGGGACTTATATCAATCGCTCCATAAGCACCAAAGAGCTGGCTCAGCGCGTTATGAACGCTGAGCGCAACGCTATTGGATGATATAACCAGCGCGCCAACAATCAACGGCATTAAAGTTACACTTAAAATAAAAAGATTAATATCTGCGAAGGTGGATTCACGGTTAAAGAGCTTTCTAGAAAAGATTGCCCGCAAAAGGGCCCGTGGATTAACTCTACCGCGACGCCGAAACCGCCAAAGCGTTAGAATGAAGATCGCGCAGGAAAAAGAAGCAGCAAGAGAATAAATCGAAAAAACAGATCCTGAAGAAAAGAGCTCAAGTTCTACTCTCTTTAACGAGAAGTGGATTGCGTCAGAAAGGTTCATTGACGAAAGCCGTTCCTACTGCGCTCGGTTAAGACTCATTCGGCGGCAATCCCGCCTAATGTGAGCATGATACCGCACATGCTGCTAGGGTCAGAAATATCCCACCATTTAATGCTTTTCACAAGCTTGTTTCAGTTAAAGGAGATTTTAAGACGATGACGATTGCAAGGCGTAGTGATTAATCAAAAAGATTGGCGTCAATAATTTTATAAAATATAAGCTGCATCAGTAAAAAAGGGGGCGTTGTTCGCCCCCCCTTTTGAGGGTTTAAAATTTAGCAGCTCACCCTTTTGCGGCCGCGGCGACTTCAGCAGCAAAATCGCTTGACGCTTTATCAATTCCCTCGCCGAGAGCATAACGCAAGAAGCCTTTAATCGTGATTGGCGCGCCGGCTTTTCCTTCAAGTTCCTTAACCGCTTGCGCCACCGTCTTTCCATTGTGATCAGGATGGTTGGAGACTTGGTCGAGCCAGCAACTTCTTTTCCCGCTCAATTGTCGCTGGATCCAGGCCTGAAGCATCTAAGGCAAGCGGATTTGCGGATGCGACATGCATCGCGAGCTGACGCGCGAGCCCAGAGAGAGCGTCCTTATCCCCTGTCGACTCAAGCGCAACAATGACCGCAATTTTACCTTGGCCATCGACAACTTGGGAGTGCACATAGCGACCGACAACGCCATCGCTCACAGATAAGGCCGCGGCGCGACGCAGACTTAAATTTTCACCAATATGAGCAATTGCATTGGTAATGGCTTCAGCAACGCTACCGCCGCCAGGATAAGCATTAGCGCCAAGCGCTTCCGCATCAGTCTTATCCGCTTTCAAAGCGACTTCGCCGATATTCTTAACTAGCGTTTGAAAGTCAGAATTTCGCGCGACAAAGTCCGTTTCTGAGTTCACTTCAACAACAACGCCCTTCGTTCCAGAGATCACAGCTGCGACCAATCCTTCCGCTGCGACTCGGTCCGCTTTTTTTGCCGCTTTGGACAATCCCTTTTTGCGCAACCAATCAACAGCGGCTTCAAAATCGCCGTCTGTTGACGTCAAAGCAGCTTTGCAGTCCATCATGCCCGCGCCAGTGCTCTCACGCAGTTCCTTCACCAAAGCAGCTGTGATTGTGGCCATGATTAATTCCTTCTTTTAGTCAAGTTATAGAACCCTGCGCGCGCTAGAGCGCGTGGCGATCAAGATCGATCAATATTGGGACGGGCGCCGAACTCGCATTGGAGCCGACGCCCG
>RFXM01000136.1 GCA_009921565.1 Methylocystaceae bacterium
TCACATTGGCAATGCGCGCGTGGCGCTGTTCAACGAACTGTTCGCCAAGGCCAATAATGGCCGATTCATACTGCGGTTTGATGACACGGATTCCACCCGCTCAACTGCGGAATTCGCGCGTGCAATTGAGGTGGATCTCGCCTGGCTGGGCATTCGTCCCGATGCGACCTTTCGACAGTCGGCGCGCACATCGAACTATGAAGCAGCGGCAACAAAATTACGCGAGTCGGGCCGACTTTATCCTTGCTACGAAACCGCCGAAGAACTGGAAAAGCGTCGCAAGATGCAGCAGGCGCGCGGCCTCCCCCCTGTCTATGATCGCGCAGCGCTTCGTCTGACGCCAGAAGAACAAAAAAATTATGAGGAAGCCGGCCGACGGCCGCACTGGCGTTTCAAACTCGCTGCGGGCGTCATCGAATGGACGGATCTTATTCGCGGCCCAACGCAGATCGACTGCGCGGCGCTCTCAGATCCCGTGCTCATCCGCGAAGACGGCAGTTTCCTCTACACGCTTCCATCAGTCGTCGATGACATTGATATGCAGATCAGCCACGTAATCCGCGGTGAAGATCATGTAACAAACACCGCCGTGCAATTACAAATCTTTGCAAGTCTCTCACCCAATTCTCCTGCGCCTATTTTTGCCCATCACAATCTTCTAATTAGCGCAAGCGGCGAAGGACTTTCAAAGCGCACGGGTTCCCTGTCGATTTCTTCTTTGCGCGAGGAGGGCTATGAGGCGATGGCGGTTGCAGCGCTTGCGACATTGACGGGCTCTTCAGACAATGTGCATGCGGTGCGCGATCTGCGTCACCTTGCACAGACTTTTGATCTTGCGCATGTCTCGCGCAACCCTGCGCGATTTGATCCGCATGATCTCGAGACGCTGACGCATCGCACTTTAGCGCTTCTTGAATTTGAAGATGTGCGCGAACGGCTTGCCGCTTTAGAGATTGTTGGCCACAAAGCTGAACCTTTGTGGCGCGCCGCCCGCGGCAACTTGGCGCGTTTTGATGAAATCAAGAAGTGGTGGCGCGTCATCGACGCTGAGATCACGCCCGTTAAAGAAGACGCTGATTTCCTCAAGCAAGCTGCGGCGATACTTCCCCCTGAACCTTGGGGCGAGCAAACCTGGGCCGCCTGGACCCAAGAAATTAAAAACGCAACAGGACGCAAAGGCAAAATGCTCTTTCATCCCCTGCGCCTTGCTCTAACGGGTGAGGAAAGCGGCCCAGAACTCGCGCTGCTGCTGCCGCTCATTGGCCGAGCGGCAGCGCTCCACCGTTTAAATCATTAAGATTGCAGCACCGCGACGCCAAAGAGCCACGGGTGAAGAAAGAGCACCAGCACAAATAGCGCTGTGCCGGCAACAACAGCGATTAAATCGCCGCGAGCAAAACGATCGCATCGCGGGGCGCCAGCGTCGCCACGCCTCTTAACTGAAATACGATCATAAACGCCAAAGGCCAAAAATGATCCAAACAGGATCATGCCGCCGAGATCGCCATTCACAAGAAGATGCGCCAAGGCCCAGGCTTTAATCGCAACTAAAGTTGGATGACGTAGCCAACCTCTAATACGCGACAACCCTGGCGCACGCCGACTAGCCAGCGCGATGAAGGCAATCCACACAAGAGGCATTGCTAAGTGGCGCGTCCAGGTCGGCGGATCCCAAATTTG
>RFXM01000137.1 GCA_009921565.1 Methylocystaceae bacterium
ATCTTTTATTTAAGCTGCCTGATAATATTTGATTTAAACGGAACTTAATAAATTAAATCATATTGCCAACAAAACTCTACTCAATTTCAATACTCCTAGCGAAAAGCAAAGCTCTGAGCCACAAAAGCCGTGCCACAGTTAGCCGGTCCACGAGACGAGACGACTATTCTTCTAGCTAATGCCGCATGCGCTGGTGAGGAAGCAGAAACCGATATCCCAGAGATACTTCCTCCGGCATTCACATGAAATGTCACATGAGCATGCCCCTCACCCAAGTGCGTCGACCCGGGTGTATGACGCCTGAGATCAGTCGCTATATGCGCAAGACATACTGCACGCGATGCGCCAGAACCTGATCCCCCATGAGCGCCTGCCCGTCTTCGCGCTTGCGCCTCACGCGCTTGCTGGGCTTGATCTGTTTGCTCCTGCTCCTTCTTAATCTTTTCCTTCTCAGGAATTTCTTGCTTGGCTTTCAAGGTGAGCGCATCGGGATCCGTGACTTCAGGCGGCGGTAGAGCAAATTCAGGATCTTCCACCACTACTGGGGGCGGCTTATCCTGAGATTCAGCAACCTCTTCTGCGTCTATAAAGTCCCCATCCTGAACAAGTTCCATTTCCACTGAGTCCAGCGATATTGCGTCAGGTTTAGGCGCGTAGATAAAAGCAAGAAAGACACAAATATGAAGAAATACAATGATGGCGGTCGCACGCGCCCGAAACCATTTAGGTAAGACGCTTGGAACTTGGCGCCTAATGTCTGGCTCAAGACGCCAATCATGATTTTGCAACGTTAAGGTCATCACACAGACTCACTTCTGAAATTAAAAACGATCCCAGACTTTGAGAGAAAAATACGCATTATGCTTGACGTCCCAAAAAGGGCTAAAGCCCGAGCCACTGCGTGGCTCGTGGTGAATATCGTCGAATTAAAAATTCGACGGCGAGAATAAAAAGTAGGGAAGCGCCAAGCGTCGGTAGTAAAACGCCGAGTATAATTGCAAATATTATAAAATTTCTTGGGGTTCTTCGTTCGGGTATTATTTTAGCCGGAACACCCAATGCGCCTTGCGGTCGACGCCGCCACCACATTAGTGTTGAGCTGATGACAAGGACGAGATAGCCAATTGCCGTCATCAATCCGAGAATCTGGTTAAAGACACCAAAAAGCTGTCCTTCATGCGCCGCAATGCCAACACCGATAATACGATCCAAAAGAACACGATCAGAAAATGATTTCTCGGAGATCTGTCGAAATGTAATCGGATCAAACTCTATTGTTTTCCGCTGCGGCCGATTTTGCGTTTCCGATTGCAATTTCCAATTTGGTGAGGCTGCAGAGGGAGGGGTCAGAAAAACTGGGGCCTCAAGTTTTAACGGCAAGGCGAGTGGCGCAATTCTATCAAACCCACTGATATTTAGCGATGGCGCACGACTAGTCATCTGATGGCCCCGATGCTCCTGGTGCTCATCAGCAGAAAGCAATGTTGAGGTCGGGGCCTCCTTAAATAAATCCTGTTGCAGCGCTTTTGCTGATGCAGGCCCTGTCGTCCATTCCTGCTTTATTTGCGTAGCTTGGCCGTAACTACGTAAATATTTTAATCCTCCGCCCCATAATGTTGTCCAGGGCAAAGCGGAAATCAGAAAAAATAG
>RFXM01000138.1 GCA_009921565.1 Methylocystaceae bacterium
TATATCCGACCAGTCCGCGCCCATCGTGGTCGGAGTGGATCCAGCACGCTTTGGTGCCGACGCTACCGTAATAGCGATACGGCAGGGCCGCGACATACTGAGCATACGCAGGCACCGTGGCGACGACACGATGGAAGTCGTGGGCCGCGTGATTGACGTGATCGAGGAGTATAAGCCAGCGCTAGTGGTGATCGACGAGGGCGGGCTCGGCGCAGGTGTGGTGGATCGGCTGAAGGAACAGCGCTACAAGGTGCGCGGTGTGAACTTCGGCAATAAAAGCAGTAAGCCTATGATGTATGGCAACAAGCGCGCGGAGATGTGGGGCGCGATGAAGGACTGGCTGAAAGACGCGAGCATACCGAAGGACAGGTATCTGAAGTCAGACCTGATCGGGCCTATGATGAAGCCGGACTCGAAGGGAACGATCTTTCTCGAAAGCAAAAAGGACATGAAGTCGAGAGGACTGGCCTCACCTGACGCAGCGGATGCTATAGCGGTGACGTTCGCATTTCCTGTCGCCAGACGCGAGCAACGAGTAGACAACCAGCGCCGCGTCAGCTATGGTCAAGGCTCCGCATCGTCTGGAAAAAGCTATTGCCTCAACCAGAGGCAAGATATTGTTTATTTTGCGAGTCCGACATACGGAATATGCGTAGCGACGCAAAATTTTGTTGCAGACAGCATAAAAGATTATTTAGTGACGCTAAACGCGATCATAAACTCTATTACGCAAAAAATAAAGACGCCAGACAGAAACAAGCGTTGAACAATTACCACGCCAATTTAGATAAAAATCGTCAAAAACAACTGGAAAGACAAAAACTTAATCCAGCGCTATACGCGGCTCACACCGCTAAACGCCGTGCGGCATTATTACAACGCACGCCCAAATGGCTGACAGATCAAGATTTTGCTGATATAAAGAAATTCTATGCTTTGGCCCATGAACTTTCTCAGGCTTATGGCTTTCTTTGGCATGTAGATCATATTATACCGCTTCAAGGTAAGACTGTCTCAGGGCTGCATGTAGTAGACAATCTTCAAATTATACCGGCTAACGTAAACATAGCTAAAAATAATAAGTTTGAGGCTGCTTAATGGCTATACGGAAAACCACAAAAGGGCCGGGACGGCATTATCTCACTACCAAAGAAGGTGCTGGGATGACTGAAGCTGGTCGAAAAGCATATAATGCTGCTACGGGCAGTAAGTTAAAGGCTCCGGCACCTAATCCTAAAACCAAAGCAGACGAAGGCCGTAAGAAGTCATTCTGCGCGCGTATGGGCGGCGTAGTCGCTAAGTCAAAAAACGCCGAACGCGCTAAAGCTAGTATGAAAAGGTGGAACTGTGGCAAGTAAGCCTGGGCTATACGCCAACATTCACGCCAAACGCGCACGCATAGCCGCCGGATCGGGTGAGAAGATGCGTAAGGTTGGTGCCAAAGGTGCGCCGACAGCTAAAGCGTTCAAAGAGTCCGCTAAGACGAGGAAGAAATAATGCCGCTAGTTAAGTCTGCGTCTAAAAACGCTTTTCGTAAGAACATAGCCGCTGAAGTAAAAAGCGGAAAGCCTGTAAAACAGAGCGTAGCGATTGCCTACTCTGTTAAACGCGAAGCAGCTAAGAAAGGCGGCATGAAAAAAGGTAAATCAA
>RFXM01000139.1 GCA_009921565.1 Methylocystaceae bacterium
TAATCTCTCTGCCCTTGCTTCTCGAAGTCTCGGCTGTTCAGGCGACGACAAGCTTGAAGGAAGACTGGGTTGCGCGCACGGACGTTGAGACGGCGCGACTGCCAAGCGCCTTACCCGCAAAGCCGATTTTATTCTTCGCGCAGCGCGCCTTATCTTTTGAGCAAGAAGAATTAGACGCAATGCGCGTTGCGCAAGAAAAAGATTTGCCAACGTTAAATGGGTATAGTGGGGCGCTGCCACATCATTTTCGCGCCCAATATGGCGATGACTGCGCCGAATATCCAAGGCGCATTCTGCTCTACCTTGAATTTATCGGGCAGAGCGACAAAAACGCCGCTTACACTGAGCTTGCGCAACGCGTCGCGCCAATTGGTTTTATTGGCTGCAATGAGGCTTGGCGCACAGCCGCGCCGATGAGCTTTACGCGCGAGGCGCTCACGCGCGAGGCGCTCGCGCAACTCTCTCTTGAATTCGCTTCCTCTCCCAAGCGCGCTTTAGAGCCATCCGCGTCGCGCCCCACACATCTTGCTTTGAAAATCATCAATCGAGGGCAGGAGAATATTTCTGCGCTCTCTCTCATTGATCGGCCGCTGCGATTAGCCTGGCGTATTAATGATCACCTTGGCTTGCCGCTCACTTCATGGACGCAGCCCCGCGAGGATCAGCCGGCGGGCCTTCTGCCGCAGGGCTATCGACGCGACTTGCCCGGCGATATCCCAGCGGGCGGCGCAATCGAAATTTTGGCGCCAATTCCTCAAGAAGTTTTAACCTCGAACCGGACGCTAGAATTTACCCTTGTTCAGGAGGAAACCATTTGGGGTTTCTCCTTCCCAAATACGCAGACGCTCTGGGCGCAGGATGTGGGCGTCACGCCGCTCAAGGTTGACGTGTCGCAACTATAATTTTTAAATTTTGGACTTTTAAATGAAGAAATTGGAAAAAAATATTGATCTCTCTCAGCGCGTTTTAGTGACGGGCGGCTCGGGATTTTTGGGCTCGCATTTATGCGAAAAATTACTGAGCAAAGGTCATGACGTCATCTGCGTTGATAATTTATACAGCAGCCGCAAGGACAATATTGCGCATTTATTAGATAATCCCCGCTTTGAATTCATGCGGCACGATGTGACCTTCCCCCTTTATGTGGAAGTTGACGAGATTTATAATCTCGCCTGTCCAGCCTCTCCCATTCACTATCAGCATGACCCTGTGCAGACGACAAAGACGAGCGTGCATGGCGCAATTAATATGCTGGGGCTTGCTAAGCGGACGGGAGCAAAAATCTTTCAAGCCTCAACGAGCGAAGTTTACGGCGATCCGGAGGAGCATCCCCAGCGGGAGCAATATTGGGGGCGCGTTAATCCGATTGGCATTCGCTCCTGCTATGATGAGGGCAAGCGCTGCGCCGAGACGCTCTTTTTTGACTACTGGCGCCAGCACAATCTCGAAATTAAAGTTGTGCGGATTTTTAACACTTACGGCCCACGCATGCATCCAAATGACGGGCGTGTGGTAAGTAATTTTATCGTCCAGGCGCTGCGGGGCGAAGATATTACAATTTATGGCGACGGCGCGCAGACGCGCAGTTTTTGCTACGTCGATGATTTGATTGAGGCCTTC
>RFXM01000140.1 GCA_009921565.1 Methylocystaceae bacterium
AAGAAGCTGCTGTCCGTCACCGTATTGGAATATACGCCAGCGCCGGAGAAGGTCGTTCCCTGAAGGTCGGCTTCGGCTCCAAGCACAACATCAGACTCATCTTGATAATTATAGCCAAACTGTCCGCCGCCAATGAAGCCATTGCGCGCAACTTGCGCCAGGCCTGTATTCGCCATCGCCATAGCGCCAGTGTTGGAGAGACCCCAGGGTTCTGATGTATCTGCTTTGTTGGTCAAATTACTATTTACCGCATTTGACCAGGCGTCTTCAGCGCCGAAGGCGGTTGTATTAGCGCCAGTTGTCGCGCCCCAGCCATAACCTGCATTTAAGCCAACATACAGACCGCCCCATTTCTTCACGGCCGTAGGTTTGAATTCACTCTCGTGATCTTTCTCATACAAGCCATTTGCTGAGGCGATCCAACTATTTGTCAGTTGATCATTGCCATAATCCCATTTCATGCCGGCGAAAAAGGCTGTTGGTGGGCCAATCGATACTAATGTTGGATTTTGAAGAGGAAGAAAATTAATCGCTTTTGTATCGAAAAAAGTGCCAAAGCTACGCGTGCGAGTATTCGCGACATTTTCGATGAGCGCATAGACCTGAACATTAGGAAGAAAATTATATGAACTGCGTAAGTTTAAGACGCCATAGGGCGAAAGCGTACCAAATTGATTAGCCCAATCACCACCTAAATAGGGGCCTGTTGCATAAACGAAATCACCGCCCACTTTCCACTTCTTTGTCACAGCATAATCAATGCCTGTTTTAAATCGATGTGTGGCGACAGAGGGGAGCGTCGCGCCAGGGTTGGTTAAGACCGACTGTCCGCCAAGCGCGATAACCGCAGGATTATTGGGGGAGCCAAGAAAGTTTTGAGAATTGAAATATGCGTCCGTGAGTGCGTAATTTATATAAGCGGATGTATGATCGTCATTATAGCGCATCGATAATTCAACGCCTTGCCGCACTGTATTTCCGGCATTAGTAAAATAGCCCCGTCCAGTAATATTGCTGGGGATACTGAAGATATCGTTGAAAACATTTGTGCGGTATAGTCCTGCTGTCCACTGCACAATTCCTGGCAAGGCGCGAAAAAAATCAGGAAACTTTTCAGCAGGTTTAAATCCTCCACGCACGCCCGTATCGATGGTATTTGAGGTTACTTGTTTAAGTGGAGGGTCAGAGACCATGAAAGAGTCAATAATGCAGGGACGATTAGGATCGGAGCAGCCAAGCTCCAGTGGGGTTGGCGCGCGATTGGCCACAGAATAACTGGCGTATGCAGCTGTTTCAGCTGTAATCTTATAGGTTGCCCCACCCATTGGGTTAATATGATTGTAGCTGTTATTGGCGTTAAGCGCCCCGCTGGGGCCATTATCAAATGAATTAATTTGCGCTTGATTGAATCGAACGCCGCCATTGATGGATAGTTTATCGGTTAAGTCCAGCGTATCTAGCGCATAGGCGCCCAAATAATAATTTGCGACATTTAAGTGAACCGGAGAAATGCCGGCCTCCGGGCTCGCTGTATAGTAATTAAAGCCCTGAACATTGAGGTTTTGATTAATAATGCCAAGTTCTTGGTTA
>RFXM01000015.1 GCA_009921565.1 Methylocystaceae bacterium
AATCCCGATTTATGAGCCAGGTCTTGATGAGCTCGTTGCAAATAATGTTCAACAAAATCGACTTTCTTTCACAACTGATTTAGCTCCTGCAGTAAAAGGCGCTGACGCCGTTTTTATCGCGGTAGGCACGCCTTCGCGCCGCGGCGATGGGCACGCCGATCTTTCCTTTGTTTATGCAGCGGCGAAAACCATCGCAGGCGCGCTAGAAGGATTCACCGTTGTCGTCAACAAATCGACCGTTCCCGTCGGCACAGGCGACGAAGTTGATCGCATCATCCGTGAAGCTAATCCCATTGCTGATTTTGCCGTTGTTTCAAATCCAGAATTTTTAAGAGAAGGCGCCGCGATTGAAGATTTTAAACGCCCAGATCGTGTGGTGATCGGCGTTGAAGAACAGCGCGCCAAAGAAATCATGGAAGAAATCTATCGTCCGCTTTCATTAAATGCGCCGCCGCTCGTTTTTGTTGGTCGTCGCACATCAGAGCTAACAAAATATGCAGCCAATGCTTTTCTTGCGACAAAAATCACCTTCATCAATGAAATTGCTGATTTATGCGAAAAAGTTGGCGCCGATGTTAATGAAGTTGCGCGCGGCATAGGTCTTGATAAAAGAATTGGCGCAAAATTTCTGCATGCAGGTCCAGGCTACGGCGGGTCGTGCTTTCCAAAAGATACGCTTGCATTGATAAAAACAGGTCAGGACGAAGGGGCCTCTTTACGTATTGTAGAAACAGTTGTTGCTGTTAACGACGCGCGCAAACGCGCAATGGCGCGTAAAATTATTATTGCGCTTGGCGGCTCAGTGCGCGGCAAAAAAATTGCGCTGCTTGGCTTGGCCTTTAAACCAAATACCGACGATATGCGTGACGCGCCCTCTTTAGCGATTGTCGCTTCACTCGCTGGCGATGGCGCCAGCGTACATGCCTATGATCCAGAAAGCATGGAGCAAGCGCGACCGCTGATGCCGGAAGTGGTCTTCCATAATGACGCTTATGCGGCGCTAGAGGGCGCAGAGGCCGTGGCCATTGTCACAGAATGGGATGCGTTTCGGGCTTTAGATTTAGATCGCGTAAAAAGCCTAATGAAATCGCCCAATATTATAGATTTACGCAATATTTATCGTCCTACTGACGTGCGCAAACGCGGCTTTACTTATATTAGCGTTGGTCGAAACTGATTGATAAACGGGGCGTATGAAAACGGGAGCCTAAGCCCCGTTTGTCCTGTGAGATCTTTAAATTATTGCGCGGCGAGCTTGATCTCGGGATAGGTGCATTGTCCGTCGCTTTTTTCGGCGACATGCAAATGAGTTGGTGGGACTACAAACGCAATACCAAGCGTTTGCCAAACATCCACCAGCGCTTCAACAAGCGCAGCGATATCTTGCTGACTATGACGTGGCGTTGGCGTAATGCGCAGACGTTCAGACCCCTTGGCCACAGTCGGATAATTAATGGGTTGGATATAAATATTGTGACGCTCAAGCAAAAGATCGCTTGCCGCTTTACAGAGCTCCGCATCGCGCACCATCACCGGCACGATGTGAGAGCCATTATCCAACACAGGCAATCCAGCTGCAGACAGCGCATGTTTCGTGATATGGGCGGCGCGCTGATGGGCGGCGCGTAAATCTGAACGCTGTTTTAGCAACCGCACCGCGGCGCAAGCTGCTGCAGCGACTGAAGGGGGGATCGCTGTAGAGAAAATAAAAGCCGCCGCGTAAGAACGAATAGCGTCAATCACAACAGCATCGCCCGCGACATAGCCGCCCATTGTGCCAAATCCTTTGGCCAGCGTGCCCTCGATAACATCGATCCGCGCCATCACGCCTGCTTGTTCGCAGATACCGCCGCCGCGTACGCCATACATGCCAACTGCATGGACTTCATCAACATAAGTCATCGCGCCATAGCGCTCTGCTAACGCTGCAATCTCTGCGACAGGCGCAAGATTGCCATTCATGGAATACAGACTCTCGAACACAACAAGTTTTGGTCGATCGCCAGCTTCAATTAATAATTCTTCTAGATGAGCAAGATCATTGTGACGAAAGATTTTCTTTTCCGCCCGCGACCGCTTTACGCCCTCAATCATAGAATTGTGATTTGAAGCGTCAGACAGAATAACGCAATTTGGCAATAAATCTGCGATCGTTGAAATCGCTGCAAGATTCGAAACCCAACCCGATGTAAAAACCAGCGCCGCTTCTTTGCCATGGAGATCGGCAAGTTCGCGCTCAAGTTCTACAATTGCTTGGCTTGTCCCGGAAATATTGCGCGTACCGCCGGCGCCCGCGCCAACTTTCGCTGCGGTGTCAACCATCGCAGCGATAACTTCGGGATGTTGGCCCATGCCAAGATAATCATTTGAGCACCAGATGGTGACGTCTTCAACGGAGCCATCTTCACGATGCCATTTGGCTTGCGGAAATGTTTCAACATTTCGCTCAAGATGGACAAAAACCCGATAACGACTCTCGTCTTTGAGACGGGAAACGGCGGCTTCAGCCCCGTCCGTTGAGGTTACAGTTAGGATATATTCCGATATAGCCGATCCCAGATCTCATGGCGAGAGGCGGATTGCCGCGCGATTGCAGCGCTTTGCAAAAGTCCGCCGATCCAAATGAGCTTCAGGCCGAAAGCGCATCCAAAACGCGCGCCCATGAACGCGTCCCCTTATGAAAAGAGGTGTAGGAATATTTTTCGTTCGGCGAATGGATGCGGTCGTCATCAAGCGCAAATCCAATCATCAGGGCGTCCATGTTTAAATCACGTTTAAACGCTCCAACAATCGGGATAGAGCCGCCGCAGCCAGCCAACACGGCCTCCTTGTTCCATTCCGCCGTCAGTGCGCGCCGCGCACGCGCCAGAGCCTCTGAGCCAAAGGGCAATTGCAGGGCTCCAGATGCGCCATGAGCGAGAAACTCCACCTTCGCGTCTGCGGGCAGACGGGCGCGGACAAAAGCTCGAAAACTCTCCATGACGGCTTTAGGGTCTTGGCTGCCGACCAAGCGAAATGAAAATTTCGCCGAGGCCTGCGCTGGCAAAACGGTTTTGGAGCCTTTCCCCGTATAGCCTCCGACAACGCCATTCACATCACAGGTGGGTCGGGCCCAAATTTGCTCGATCACGCCCCGCCCCGCCTCGCCCCCAGGCTGGGTTAAGCCCAGCGCGGAAAGGAACTCTTCCTCATCAAATTCAAGACTGCGCCACTGGTCGGCGACATCTTGGGGCAATTCAGGCACCCCATCATAAAATCCTGGCAGTGTGACCCTGCCCGTATCATCGTGCAAATCGCCGATGATTTTGGATAAGACGTGAATCGGGTTGAGGACTGGCCCACCGAACATCCCTGAATGCAGGTCATGACTTGGCCCCCGAATGATGACCTCTTCCTGGGCTAATCCCCGCAGCATTACGGTTATAGCCGGGGTTTGGGCGTTCCACATGCTAGTGTCGCAGATTAACGCCAGATCAGGCTGGGATAATTCTTCTCGATTGGCGGCCAAAAACCCTGGCAAAGAAGGCGAACCAGTTTCTTCCTCGCCCTCAAACAAAAAGGTCACATGGCAGGGCAAGCCGCCATTAGCCTCAAAAGCGCGGCAGGCTTCCAGAAAAGTCATGAGTTGACCCTTATCGTCGGAAGCGCCGCGCGCGACAATTTCTAGGCCATCTTTTCCCTGGATCAGCCTGGGGTCGAATGGGGCCGCCTCCCAAAGGTCAAGTGGGTCTGGCGGCTGGACGTCGTAGTGACCATAAAACAGCACATGCGGGGCGTCCTTACGTTTCGCCCGCGCATGTCCAACCACAATCGGATGTCCCGGGGTGGCGCGCACATCCGCCGTATAGCCGAGACTGACAAGTTGTTGCGCCAGCCAATCGGCTGCGGTTTGGCAATGCTGGGTGAAGGCGGGGTCGGTTGAAACGGAGGGAATGCGCAAAAGATCAAATAATCGCGCGCGCGCCGCCTCTAAATTTGCGTCAATAGAATTCAGTACCGCGTCGATCGTTGTCATGCGCAGACTCCTTGTCGCACAGGAATCTATAGCGATCGCGACGATAGGGAAAGACAGATGTTAAATGCCGTATTGTCTTATCGGGTTGGGGTTGGAACACCG
The DNA here is from genome assembly GCA_009921565.1 of Methylocystaceae bacterium. GTDB lineage: Bacteria > Pseudomonadota > Alphaproteobacteria > Rhizobiales > Beijerinckiaceae > Methylocystis. The sequence continues at coordinate 4,118 of RFXM01000015.1, forward strand.
CTCCGATAATCATAGAAGCCGCGCTGGGTTTTTTTCCCTAACCAGCCAGCTTCAACATATTTTACCAGCAAAGGACAGGGTCGGTATTTTGTATCCGCGAGACCTTCATGCAAAACCTGCATCACAGATAAGCAGGTATCGAGACCGATAAAATCCGCAAGCTGCAATGGTCCCATCGGATGATTAGCGCCAAGCTTCATACGATTAACAATAAAGGCGGGGAAATCTTCAGAAACCGTTACGGTTTTTCCAAGTTTAGCGACAAAATTCTTAGCCGCTTCGAAGGTGCCATCATCTGTTGCAATGCCGCGGATTAATTCAACGAGTTGCATTCGCGGAACCGGATTCATGAAATGAATGCCGATAAAGCGCTCCGGTCGACCTGTAATTGAGGCCAGACGAGTGATTGAAATTGAGGAGGTATTTGAAGCGATAATTGCTTCAGGCTTTACGGATAAAGCGACGTCAGAAAGAATTTTGCGCTTTACGTCTTCATTTTCAGTGGCCGCCTCAATCACCAAGTCGGAGTCGGAAAAATTAGCCAGACTTTCCGCTAGTGTTATGTGCGGCAGCGCTGCGGCGACTGCTTGCGCTTCAAGATGGCCCCGCTCGACGGATTTGTGCATTTGCGCTGCGACATCGGCAATCGCTTCAGAGATCCGAGTAACAGAAACATCGTTAATCGCGACATCATATCCAGCAAGCGCGCACACTTGTGCGATCCCCTTGCCCATCTGGCCAGCGCCGATGACGCCTATCTTGCGAATCTCGAAACTCATTTTTCGATCACCTCAATGAGGACCGGCATCGGTTGCGATGCAGCACAATCGTCGTTGCAGTGCAATATAACGCGGGTTTCGGTCGAAAGAAAACTGAAAATATTATAAATTGCAGATGGAGCATCGCTCCAGCCCAGAGGGGCGAAAAAGGCGTGTATCGCCGCCTCACCGCCCAATTTTCTCGAGTTCTTTCTCGAGTTCTGGCAAGGCCACGAAAAGATCCGCCACGAGGCCATAATCTGCAACCTGGAAAATAGGCGCCTCTTCGTCCTTATTAATTGCGACGATAATTTTCGAATCCTTCATCCCGGCCAAGTGTTGTATGGCGCCTGAAATGCCAACAGCCACATAAAGATCGGGCGCCACCGCTTTTCCTGTTTGACCGACTTGAAGATCATTTGGGGCAAAGCCAGCGTCGACCGCCGCGCGAGAAGCCCCAATAGCGGCGCCTAATCGATTAGCGACAGGCTCGATGACTTTGGCGAAATTTTCTGCCGACCCAACGCCGCGACCACCAGAAATAATCGTCTTCGCCGCCGTCAATTCTGGTCTTTCTGATTGCGCCAAAGCCTCGCTCTTAAATTGAGAGACGCCCGGATTTGTTATCTCCGCGCTGATAATTTCAACTGGCGCAGAGCCGCCCGTGGCGGTAGCTACAAAAGCTGTTGTGCGCACAGTGATGACTTTTTTAGCGTCCTTAGCGCGCACAGTTTGAATTGCATTGCCCGCATAAATCGGCCGTTCAAAACTATCCGGCGCGACGACTTTGATAATGTCTGAAACTTGAGCGACATCCAAAAGCGCTGCAACGCGCGGTAAAATATTTTTTGTCGCGCTCGTTGAGGGGGCAATGATCACTGTGTAGTTAGCAGCAAGACTAACAATCAAAGCGGCGACTGGTTCGGCGAGCTGATGATCATATAAAGCGTTATCGGCATAAAGTACTTTTTCGACGCCAGTGAGCTGAGCGGCTTCATCTGCAGCCGATTTAAGACCTGCACCGGCAATCAGCACATGTACGGGGCCGCCAATATCGCGCGCGGCCGTTAACGCTTTTGCGCTTGAGGGCGCTAAAGCGCCTTTAGCTGTTTCAGCAAGAAGGAGGATCGACATTTTAAAGCACTCCCGCTTCCTTCAGTTTAGCGACAAGTTCGCCAACTGAAGCAACTTTAACGCCGGCCGACCGCGTAGCAGGTTCGGCCGTTTTTAAGACTTCTAAGCGTGGTTGAACATCTACGCCAAAATCCGCTGGCTCTTTAACGGCCACATCTTTTTTCTTGGCTTTAATGATATTGGGCAAACTTGCATATCTTGGTTCATTGAGACGCAAGTCGGTCGTAACGACGGCTGGCAGTTTTAGACTGACCGTTTGTAAGCCTCCGTCAATTTCTCGCGTGACATCCACCGTCTCCGCCGAGAGCTCAACTTTTGATGCGAATGTTCCCTGACCCCAACCAAGAAGGGCGGCGAGCATCTGGCCTGTTTGATTAGAATCATCATCAATCGCCTGCTTGCCCATGATGACAAGCTGAGGCTGTTCTTGCGCAACAATTTTTGCAAGAATTTTTGCAACCGCGAGAGGTTCAACCGTTTCATCGGTTTTAACGAGAATGCCCCGATCGGCGCCCATAGCAAGCCCCGTGCGGAGAGTCTCATCGGCTTTTGCTGGACCGATTGTCGCAACGACAACTTCAGTCGCTTTACCTGCTTCTTTGAGACGCAACGCCTCTTCAACAGCGATTTCGTCGAAGGGATTCATCGACATTTTTACATTGGCGAGATCAACGCCAGAACCATCAGGCTTCACGCGTATTTCAACATTATAGTCGACGACCCGCTTAACGGGCACGAGAATCTTCATCGGCTGAACTCCCGGCGGGCTCTATAGGTCCCGGATTCATCGTAAATTTGAGAGCCGTTCTGGTAACGGCCGCTCCGGCGCGAGTCAAATGACGCGGACAACACCCTAATCTCCTCGCTTTTCCGGGGGGGATGCGGCCGTATCTTCGCCCTCAGAGGCTCCCTGAGTTCCGCGGCGAAACAAGGGTTGATCGCGCCGCTTAAAAAAAGGCGTCAACACCAAACCCGCAGCAATGCCGCCGATATGCGCCATCCATGCCACGTGTCCCAGGCCCCCCAGACTGGCGTTCATGAGCTGAATGAACATCCAAGCTCCAATGAAAAGCAAAGCGGAGGCGTGAAAAACAAACAGCGGCGCTTGCAAGCCAAAAATCGACCCCTTTTTTTGCCCTACCAGAACAGAAATTAGCCACAGCGGCTGTAACACCATCGTCAGGGGCGGAAAGACACCCGCAATTGTCGCGCGCGGATGCAACAGTAAGAAAGCTGCGCAAACGCCCGAGATCGCGCTCGATGCGCCCACAAGCGGCGTGATCGAGTCTGGGGTTGAATAAATATAAAAAACGCCTGCCGTGACGCCGCAACACAAGTAAAATAACAGATAAAAAAAAGAGCCCATTGCGTCTTCAACATTATCGCCAAAAACATAGAGAAAAAGCATATTGCTGACGAGATGCAGGAAGGACGAATGAAAAAAAAGGGATGTAATCAAGGTCAATGGCGCGGGCGGCCCAATAATCCAATCCGCTAATTGCGCATCGCCAAATAACACCCGAGGAATGACGGCAAATCCACGAATAACCGTTAGCGGATCGCCAAACGCCTCGCTATAAATCAAGAAAAAGGCGAATATATTAATTCCGATCAAAAACCAATTTACGCTCGGCCAACGGATGTGTCGCAGCGGTAAGTCATCATAGATTGGGATAACCATTCTCAAATCCTTCCGCCGCTCGCCTCAGACAATATAGGCGCCCAGCGGCGATCGTCACGTCCAGGCGATATAGGGACGAACCCAATCGATGGCCAGATTACGCAACCGGGCAATGTTAAACACTAAAACAAAGATCAGATAGACCAAACCGCCAAGGAGAATTTGCGCGACAAGCGTTGACGCGCCTGGAGACAGATCCGCGCTCTGCCGCAAAACGAGATACATGGCGCCGCTGCCAAGCCCAGCAAAAAGAATATCCCGCAGCGAAGGCCAAATAGCCTGGCTGCGCAATGCAAAAAAAATCGTTGACGCCAAAGCTGCGACATAACCGCCGGTTTGCGCCACCGCTAGGTGCGAGGCGTCCGCGCCCTTTGGTAAAATAAGCAGTAAAATGATCGTTGTGACAGCCGCCGATACAGCCGCGAAGACTAATGGCGCCGTGCGTTTTTCGATTTGAAAAATTGGATTTATGCCAAAATTCACAAGGCCCATCGCAAAAAGACCTGGCAATAAAATACTAAGATAGTGACGAAAGGCGCCATGAAATTGCAGCGGCACGACAAGCGCTTCAACGGAGGGCAGCACAATTCCAAGACCAACGCAGGCGGGCAATAAAATCGTAAAAACCACGCTCATATTATAAGCAACCTGCCGTTTGGCTTGATCTTCCCCCTGCAGCTCGTGTTTTGCAACAGCAATTTGAAACAATAGCACATCTAACGCCGAGCCAAAGGCCATCATTGCGCGCATCCCAACATCATAGGCAAGCGCGAGCTGTCCGCTTTCAGCAAAATCATAAAAACCCGCCGCTAGCGCACGCGTGGCAAGCGGCAGCGCGTGATATAGCAAGAGGGCAAGAACCATGGGCGTGCTATAGGAAATTAAATTTTTTATCGTCGCGATGCTTGCTTGATGCAGTGAAACTCCGGGGTCGTATAAGGAAGCGCGTCCATAAAGAAATGTCATGAATAAACTTGCTACGGTGCCCGCTAACGCGACCGCTGCTGAGTGAAAAATAAAGGCGCCGCCGCCTATAAAAATCAGAGCTAATATATTTTTGACCAATACCAACCGCCCATAGGTATGATCATGAAAACGGGCTCTTGCGAGCGCTGTAGAATAGTCAAATAAACCATTTGCAACCGCCAGCAGCATCGCCAAAAGGACGAGCGAGGTTTCAAAATTGAAAATTGGTCCGATGAACAGATAGATCCCGCAAATGACAAACACTAAAATCGTGATCAGCAGAAAAGATGCAGCAAGAGAGGCGCGGATTTGAGGCGAAATATCGCGCGAGCGTTCAGAATAAAACCGAGTTGTTGAAAATTTTAACCAATCATATAACGCCGTCTGCGCCACAACATGAACAGCAAAGGCAAGCGCAAAACGTCCGTACTCTTCTGGGCCTAAAAATTTTGCAATCAACAGGCCAATAATAAAATTCGCGCATGTATTGGCAAAAAAGGCTAATAAAACCTTCACTGCGCGCCCGTCCTTATCACTGGTCTGGCATGCGTCCTTCTCTGCGATCGTCGTCTCACGCCTGCGCGCTCCAACGACCCAGAGCTTTTAGTTCACGCAACGCTTGCGCATCGCGACTTGTAATATCTTGGTAATCCGGCTCCGCTGAAGCTGGATCAAAGTATTTCCAAGAACGCGCACATTTTACGCCTTTTGCTCTTTGAGGCGAGACCGCCACGCCTGGAACATCCGGCAATCGGAAAGCGTCGTTAGGCCCTGCGCCATTTTCAAGCGTAATATTGGATACAATACAGATTTCGGCGAAATCACATCCAACCAGAGCAGCCGATAATTTTGCATCGTTCAAATAAACAATTGGCGCCGCCTCAAGCGAGGAGCCGATCCTTTTTTGAGCCCGTTCAATCTCCAAAGCTCCTGTAACAACAGATCGAATAAGACGAATTTGCTCCCATTTTTGAAAAAGCGCGTCATCCCGCCATTGCGACGGCAGAGTAGGAAATTGTTCAAGATGCGCCGATATCGCCTGCGGATAGCGCGCAAGCCAAGCTTCTTCTGATGTAAAAACTAAAATTGGCGCAAGCCATGTTGTGACGCAACGAAAGATTTGTTCAATCACGGCCAACGTCGTCCGACGCTTAACGCTCGACGGCGGATCGCAATACAGCGCATCTTTTCGAATATCAAAATAGAAAGCCGAAAGATCGCTTGTCATAAAAGGCGTTAATAGCGCCACAACTTTTTTAAAATCATAGGCGGAATAGGCTGCGCGAACCTGTGTGTCCATCTCTGTCAAGCGATGGAGCATGAGTCTTTCTAGTTCACCGGCTTGTTCAATGAGTAAATCATCTTCTTGCGTGTGATGGGCTAAAGTGCCCAACATCCAGCGAAGCGTGTTGCGCAATTTTCGATAGAGTTCAATAAATGTCTTGAGAATTTCAGGTCCCACGCGCAAGTCATCTGCATAATCTGATGCGGCGACCCAAAGACGAAGAATATCTGCGCCAGCGTCAGAAATCACTTTTTGTGGCGCGACCACATTACCAAGCGATTTTGACATTTTACGACCCTTTTCATCCAAAACGAAGCCATGCGTTAGCACAGCGTCGTATGGGGCGCGGCCGTCGGCGCCACAACTTTCAAGTAAAGAGGAATGAAACCAGCCGCGATGCTGGTCCGATCCTTCAAGATACATGATTTCATCAAGACCCCCGTCGCGCTTGCGGTTGAGGCCCGCCAACATCGGAAATTGTTCTGCATCATTGAGAACAAACGCATGGGTTGATCCTGAATCAAACCAAACATCTAGAACATCCGATATTTTTTCATAATCTTCTGGCGCGTAATCTGGGGTTAAAAACCGTTTAGCGGCGTTTTCATGATACCAAGCATCGGCGCCTTCTTGTTCAAATGCTTGAAGAATTCTTGCATTCACGCGCTGATCCACGAGAATCTCATGTCCGCCTTTTTTAACAAAAACGGCAATCGGCACGCCCCAGGCGCGTTGCCGAGACACAACCCAATCTGGTCGATTGGCGATCATTCCCCGAATACGATTTTCTCCCGCAGCAGGCGTCCATTTGGTGCGCCCAATCTCTTCCAACGCAATCTCTCTTAGTGTGCGGCCTTCCCGGAAGGGCTGATCCATTGCAATGAACCATTGCGGCGTATTGCGAAAAATGACGGGCTTTTTTGATCGCCAGGAATGAGGATATTGATGCTTCAATCTTCCTCGCGCAATAATCGCGCCAGCCTGGGCGAGTTCTTTGATGACAGCCTCATTGGCGTCGCCCTTTTCGCCTTTTTCTGTAAGGACGCGCTTATTTTCAAAGCCCGGCGCTTCTTTTGTGTAAAATCCATTTTCGTCGACAGTGTAGGGAATTTCCGTCTTAATACCGCGCTGGATCAATTCCCTTTGCGAGGCCATCCAAATATCAAAATCCTCGCGCCCATGACCTGGCGCGGTATGCACAAAACCTGTTCCTGTATCGTCAGTGACGTGGTCGCCATCGAATAAGGGCACATCGAAAGCATAGCCCAACTGCGCCAGAGGATGCGCGCAGGTTAGCTCTGTAAGCGCTGCTGCAGGAATATCTTTAACGCGCGTATAGGCTTCGACTTTCGCCGATTTTAGCGCCTGGTCTGCAAGTTTATCGGCAAAAATGAAGTCATCATCAATGCGGGCCCAATTATTTTCTGGCGCTTGGGTAATGCGATAGAGGCCGTAACTAATTTTAGACGAAAAACAGATTGCGCGATTGCCTGGCAAAGTCCACGGCGTCGTTGTCCAAATCACAATGCGCGCTTTTGCAATATCCTCACTAGCTCCTGCCCGGATCGGAAAGGCTACCCAGACTGTATCGCTGGTGTGATCTTCATATTCGACTTCAGCTTCCGCCAGCGCTGTTTTTTCTACGACGCTCCACATCACTGGCTTTGACCCGCGATAGAGCAAACCATTTTCAGCAAATTTCATAATTTCCCGCGCGATGGTCGCCTCAGCGGGATAAGCCATCGTCGCATAAGGGTGATCCCAGTCGCCGGCTACGCCTAATCGTTTAAACTCTTCGCGCTGGACGCTCAGCCACTGTTGCGCATAGTTGCGACATTCGCGACGAAAATTGATCATTTCTTCTGGCTGCGCAAAATCGGGTTTTTTCTTTCCCTTAGCGCGATAATTTTCTTCCTCTATCTTCCATTCAATCGGTAGACCATGACAGTCCCAACCAGGCACATAAACACAGTCTTTGCCCGTCATTCGTTGACTGCGCGTGACTAAATCTTTGAGGATTTTATTGAGGGCGTGACCTATGTGGATATTGCCATTGGCGTAAGGGGGGCCATCATGAAGCGTAAATTTCGGCCGACCCTGCGCCGCGCGGCGCATTTTTTCATCAAGTCCTGTTTCCCCCCAACGCTTTAAAAGTTCTGGTTCGCGCTCGGGTAAGCCAGCGCGCATTGGAAAGGCGGTTTCAGGCAGATAGAGGGATTTCGCGTAGTCGGGCCCTTTGGGATTATCATTCATTTTTTTGACCGGATTGCCCGGCGCGCGCCGGAAAGATCCGCGTCACATAAAGGATTTGCCTAAAAAGGCCAATTCGCGGCCTATCTCAATCGCTTGAAAGGGCCCATGCCGACCAAGCCGGAAAGATAGGCGCCAGCGCCCAAAATCGCGATGATCGGGGCTAAAATGAAGAACAGGCTGGTGAGGAAAAAAAACCCCATGCCCAACAGCGCCAGCGTCCCAGCGGCGAGCATGAACGCGCCAAACGGCCCTAATTTAACGAATTTAACTTCTCCCCCATTAGCGGAAATCCAAATGCGGGAGGATTCCTCCGCAAAATGATCTTCGCCGGGGGGAAGAATTTCGATTTCCTGCCGCTCGTCTTTCATGGCGCGCTCCCACTAGCCTAAGGGAGAAGATAAGCGCCCTTAGCCCAAACGCAAAGGGCGCATCAAAAATCTATTTTTGCATTAGTATTTCGCGCGCGCGCAGACAATCTTTATGCATTTGTGCGATGAGCGCCTCTTTATTTGCGAATTTTTCCTCACCGCGGATGAAGCCGTAAAATGCGACTTCAACATCTTTGTCATAGAGCGTGGCGTCAAAATCAAAAACAAAAACTTCAAGTAAGGGTGGGCCATTATCAAACGTCGGCCGACGTCCATAACTTGCAACAGCCTTATAAATTTTATTCTCGATCATGATTGTTACGGCGTAAATGCCGAATGCTAAACGATTGGAAGGGTCTAGTTGAATATTTGCCGTAGGAAAACCAAGTTCCCGGCCACGTTTTTCGCCATGGCGCACGAGCCCACGAATGAAATAGGGATGACCAAGGAGATTACGCGCAGCGACAACATCTCCTCTTATTAAAGCTTCTCGCGTCGCTGTCGATGAAACCGCTTCAATGCTGCCTGCTTCATCTTGCGTAATGCGATCAACAATATCGACGATAAAGCCTAAACGCGCGCCTTCTTTTTGTAAAAATTCCCCATCTCCTAATCGCCCAGCGCCAAAACGAAAATCATATCCCGCCACAACTGCGGATAATTTCAGACGTTGTGACAAAATTAATTCTGTAAATTCGCTTGCGGATCTTTGGCTGAAAGCGCGATCAAAATTCAGTATAATCATGCCGTCTAACCCAAGTTTTGCCGCTTGCGCGGCTTTCTCTTGGGGCGGCGTTAGTCGAAAAATGACCTTTTCGCCTGCGAAAATATCTGCTGGATGTGGTTCAAAGGTCAATAAAACACAGGGTTTTTTGAGTTTTATTGCTAAATTTTGCGCCCGCGCGATGACCCCGCGATGGCCCCGGTGCAATCCATCAAAATTACCAATCGCGGCGACAGCGTCAGCAAGGCCTAGGGGCGCTGAAACCGGGTCACGCGCGACGATAAAGTTCGATTCTGCCACGTGAAGGCGCTCTGACTGATTTAGGGTGAGGCTGGTTTCTCCGAGCTTACGGCCGCAGCGCGCGGGCTTTGCTCCCGGCTTGGAACCATTACAGAAGCCTCTCCGTCTAACACGACCTTACCATCAACAAGACATTCGCATTTTAATTTAGCGCGCCGGCCTTTTTCAGATAATTCGACCACTTCAACGACAACCGTAATCACATCGCCAATTTTAACTGGCGCGCGAAAATTCAAGGTTTGCGAAAGATAAACAGCGCCAGGGCCAGGCAAATACATGCCGATGACTGTTGAAATCAGCGAAGCGGTGTAGAGACCATGAACAATCCGTTCGCCAAAACGAGTTTTTGAGGCGAAATGATCGGAAAGATGTATCGGATTGCGATCTCCTGAAAGATCGGCGAAGGCGATGACGTCATCGTCCATTACCGCTTTCATAAGCGTTTCACGCATGCCCACGCTGAGATCTTCGAAATAATATATTTTAAACGGCGTCGACATGGAGGCTCACCGATATGGTTAGAAAAGCGGATCATACGTTAAGAAGAAAGTCTAACAGATTTACCAGAAAACTTCTCTGGCGACAGCAAAAGGCCTTGCGCCGGCGCTTTCAATCAGACGCGCTAGGCCAGTTGGGTTGATTTCAGCATCTGGCGTAATGATTTCATCTGCATGTACGCCTTCGGTAATAAAGAGACAGTCGATCCCGGCCAGACCGGCGCCGGCGAGGTCCGTCGCTCCGCCATCGCCTATCGCTAAAACATCCTTTGGATCTATCGCCCTTCCCATTAAACGCTGCAGACGTTCAAAGGCGGCGGCGTAAATCGGGGGATGCGGCTTGCCAAACATCAAAACCTTCCCGCCAAGAAGCGCATAGCGCTGGGCGAGCGCGCCAGCGCAATAAACGATCTCTTCGCCAATCGCGACTATAATGTCTGGGTTTGCGCAAAGCATGTCCAATCCACGCGCCGCCATTTTTGCTAAAAGACCATCATAATCTTGGGGTTTTTCCACTCTTTCTTCGAAGAGGCCAGTGCAAACAAGATAATCCGCCTCGTCAAAACCCACGCGGTGGATCGGCGCGCCAAGTCGTCGGCTGGCTTCTTCAAACAAGCCATTATCTCGCGGTGGTCCTAGATGATAACAGGATTGATCGCGACGGGAGAGCATTTCTGCAAGCGTTAATTCACCTGCGGAGACCAAATCATCATAACAGTCGCTGGGTAATCCCATTTCCGTTAACTGGCGTCGAACTTCGCTATCAGGTCTTGACGCATTCGTGATCAAAACGACGCAACCGTCCTGTGCGCGAAATCGACGCAAAGCATCGACTGCATGCGGAAAATGTCGCTTTCCATCAATCAAAACTCCCCAGACATCACAAAAAAGAGCTCTGTAGGGCTTGGAGATTTTCTCTAATCCCGCATTGATTGGAATAGGCGCAATCGTTGAACTGGAAAAGGTCAAAATCGCGCCTCTTTTAAAGCATGCGCATGCGCTTTTTGTGCGATGGTATGAAAGGTTCCATAATCTTCATCAAGCCAAAATAGTCGCCCGTCGGAGATCCGAAATAAGGCGCCGTGTAATTGCAAATGACGATGATGCTCGAGCACTTGAATCATTGGAAACGTGCGGAGATTACGCAAAGTGAGTTTTACGGTCTCAAATTCTAAGCGCTCCATATATTGCGGATCTTCGGGATTTGGCTGCACGCCCAATCTCTCTACCGCCGGCGCCAGCATACGAATCCAATCGCCAATGAAATCGCTTTGACTCAATGGGGGCGTCTCGGGATCAGCGACACTATCGGCATAGGCGCGCACGCCGCCGCAAAGACCATGTCCCAACACAACAATATGCTCAACTTTTAAAGCCATGACGGCATATTCAATCGCGGCGGAGGCTCCGTGGTGGTGATCGTCAGGCTCAAAGGGAGGTACGAGCGCTGCAACATTTCTTAAGACAAATAACTCGCCCGGGGCTGCATCAAAGATCGCCTCAGGGGCGACGCGCGAATCGCAGCAACTAATGATCATGGTGCTGGGTTTTTGTCCCCTCAGCGCTAACTCTCGCAATCTTTCCTGTTCTGAGCGAAACCGACCGCCCAAAAAAACTTCATATCCCTCCACGAGATGACGCGGGGGATGTTTGCTGCGATCGTGCGAGAAATCAGAATCTGTCGTCATTTTCCGGTTATGTTTTTCTTGTTGTCGCGTCTCAATAAGTCGCCCTTGATGGAAGCCGCGGGCCCCCAGTGGTTGGCGCAACGGTCTCTTATTGTGTAGAGAGCCCGGCATAGCAAGGGCGCCACAACCCGACAACGCCCCCCTTTCTTAGCCCTGATCGCTTGGAGCGCCTGATAATGCTGAAACTCAAACGTAGTGTTCTCGCGATGCCTGGATCGAATGCGCGCGCGCTAGAAAAGGGCAAAAGCCTCCCTGCCGACGTGTTGATGTTTGAATTAGAAGATGGCGTTGCTGAGGGAGCAAAAGAGATCGCCCGCCAGCAAGTGGCGCAAGCAGTCTCTGCCGGCGGCTATGGCCCTAGGCAGATCGTCGTGCGTCTTAATACAAGAGGGTCGGAGTGGTATAAGGCGGACATGGCCGAAATCGCTCCAACCGGCCCCGATGCCATTGTCATCCCCAAGGTGAATTCACGCGAGGAAATTTTACGCGCAGCTGCAGATCTTGTTGCTGCAGGCGCGCCAATCAAGACGCGACTTTGGGCGATGATCGAAACGCCCCGCGCATTATTTGATATTGAAAAAATCGCCAGCGCTGCAAATGATCCGGCGTCTCGCCTAGAAGTATTGGTGCTGGGGCCTAACGATATTGCAAAATCCACCCGCGCCCGTCTGACCTCTGGCCGTGCGCCCTTACTGTCTTGGCTTTCTTCTGGCGTTCTCGCCGCACGCGTTCACAATATCGAAATCATTGATGGCATTTATAATGATTTCAATGATGAAAACGGACTGCGTTTGGAAGCTGAGCAAGGTCGGGACATGGGTTTTGATGGCAAAATGCTGATACACCCCAGCCAAATCGGTCCTGTAAATCAAATTTTTGCGCCAAGCGTAGAAGAAATTGAATTCGCGCGTAAAATCATCACGATCTTTGATCGCCCGGAAAATGCAGATAAGGGCGTCGTCCAAATTGATGGAGTCATGGTTGAACGACTCCATATTGATGTCGCCCAGCGGGTTCTCGACTTAATGGCCGCCACAACATAAGGGCCAGCAACTCCTTGGGATGAAGACGCCGTAAATTATGATTTCGCCTTGAGCGAAGCTCATTTATAATTTTGATGAAAGCCAAGGAGCAAAGATGAGCGCGCCGGAAACTGATAATCCCCCGCCGATACCAACGGCGCCTCCACGCGCCAGGGGCAAGGGTTTTTCACGTTTTATCGTCCTAATTATTTTTATCCTGCTCAGTCTGGGCGCTCTGGGTTATGGCGCGCTCATCTTTAGAGATAAGGACCCACGGTTAAATTCGCTCGCGACTCTCATCGACGCTGCTACGCCAAAAGTTCAAAGCAGCGCTCAAGAAATCTATACACAGCTCAGCCGAATTATTGCGCAATATAAGGATAAGCCTCAGCTCGAAAAAGAAATTGACCAGACGGCTGAAGTCACGGCAAATCCGCCTTCGGCCCCATTGGATAAAAACACGCAAATTGATCCGCCTGCGCAGGAGCCAAAAGAAAAACCGCTCGCTGTACAAGACATAGCCGCACTAACGCAAAAAATTGATGAAGCGGCGGATATCGCCCGCAAAGCTCTAAAAGCTGCAGAAGAAAAATCCCATTCGGAAACTCCCACTGCGAGCGAGGGGGGATTTACCTCGCAAGAAATGCTTGCCGCCTTTGAAGGGCGTCTAGATGTCTTGAGCGACGATATAAAAACGCTGCGCCAAAAATTGGATGCGCCAAAAAATGAAAATCGCGCTGCCCCTGAAATGTTAACGCCTCTCAAGGCGACAGAGGGGGACGCCTCAGCGGCAATTGTTGTGATTGCTTTTGCTTTGCAAAAAGAACTTGAAACTGGGCGCCCTTTTGCAGACGAAATCGCCGCGTTAAAAAGACTTGGGGCCGATCCCGAAAGTCTCGCCGCACTCCAGCCTTTCGCAGACAGCGGCGCGCCTACTGGCGATAAATTGCGTGAGCTTTTTTTACCTTTAGCGAAAAAAATCCGCGAGCATGAAATACAAGGCGACGATCTAACGAGCCACCTCCTTCATGGCGCGCGTAAACTCGTGCGGGTGCGGCCAATTGGTCAAGCTGAGCTCGATACGCTGGAGGGTAAACTTACCCACATTGAAACAGCGCTGGGGCATGAGTCCTTTGAAAAAGCTCACGCGACTTTCTTATCTTTGCCACAAGAGGCGCAATCAGAAGCAACGTCATTTGGCGAAACGCTCCAACAACGAAGCGCCGCCTCAATAGCAGCTAATAATTTATTACATGGCGCCATTACCGCTCTTAGCGGCGTCAAAAAATAAGCGAGAACAACAGCCATGCTGTTTTTACTAATTTTCATCATCTTCCTCGCCTTCGCTACTTACGGTCTCGAGTGGCTTATCCAACAACCGGGTTCACTAACCTTGGAATTTGCCGGTCGTCATCTTGAGGCCTCTATTCCTGTCGTTATTGGCGGCGTGCTGCTCTCAATAGCGTTAATTATTCTCGTTTGGACGCTCATCGTAGCCTTAATTAAATTGCCCAAACGTCTCGTTGGCGGTTCTCGTGAACGCCGTCGCGAACGTGGCCTCGATGTGCTCTCTCAGGGCTTAGTCGCCGTTGGAGCCGGCGACGTAACACGCGCAAAAAAAGCCGCAACGCTAGCGCATAAGCTTTTGCCGAATGAACCCTTGACGCAAATTTTAAATGCACAAGCCGCCCAATTATCTGGGGATCTTCAAGGCGCAGCAAAAGCGTTTCACAAAATGACCCTAAAGCCGGAAACGAAACTTCTGGGTCTGCGGGGACTTCATGTGGAAGCAAAGCGGCGCAAAGATGCAGAGGCGGCGCATCATTTCGCTCAAGAAGCGCATGCTATCGCGCCTGTTCCATGGGCCGGCGGCGCCTTGGTGGAGCATCACGCTGGACAAGGCGATTGGGAAAAAGCACGCGAAACAATTGAGAAGAACTTACAGGCAAAGGCTATTGATCAGGATACGGCGCAAAGACAAAGAGCTGTTGTTGAAACTGCGCTTGCGATGGAGCAAGAACGCACACAACCTCATGATGCGCTACATCTCGCACGCTTAGCCCTAAAACGTCGTCCTGGATTTGCCCCTGCCGCGGCAGTGGCATTTCGCGTGTTAGTGCGCCATGGGGATGTTAAACAAGCGCTCAAACTTATTGAAACACTGTGGTCAAAAACCCCCCATGCGGAATTAGGCGCGCTTTATCTTGAAGCCTTGTCTTCTGAGACGAATAGCGGGCGTCTTACGCAAATTGAAAAACTGATCCGATCAGCGCCAAATGCAGCAGAAAGTCGTCACCTGCTCGCACAAGCAGCTCTTTCGGCGCGTGACTTCACTAAGGCCCGCCAGGCATTGGCGCCGCTTCTTGCTGAGGGCCAAATTCCAACCGCCCGCAGCTGCCTGCTGATGGCGGAGATTGAAGAAGCAGAAAATGGCGCTGGCGGCAGCGTGCGCGAATGGCTGGCAAAAGGATCGCGCGCGCCACGCGATCCCGTCTGGATTGCAGAAAATGTTGTCGCGAAACACTGGCTCCCGATCTCGCCTGCCTCGGGAAAATTGGATGCTTTTGAATGGAAATCGCCGCCAGACTCAATCCAGCGCTTTGGCGATCCTCTGGAGCCGCAAATCACCACTGGGCCAAGTGAAATTTTAGAAATTACTGGCCCAAAGGCGAGCGCTTCCAGTTAATTGACGCCCCGGAAGCGATCGGCGCGACGAATTCGAACATATAATGCGCCCTCGCCGCCATGGTGGCGCGCCGCTTCGCCAAAACTAATTATAAGGTCTCTTAATTGGGGCGCTTGTAACCATAGTGGCACAACGCGACGCAACACGCCGCCCTCTTCGCGCGTTTGGCCTTTTCCGGTAACGACAATGACAATTTTAGCGCCATCGGCTTGTGCGCGCCGCAGAAACGCCGTCAGCGCCCTTTGCGCCTCATCCTGTCTTAAGCCGTGTAAATCAAGTTTCGCATCAACCTCTAATCGGCCACGTCTTATTTTCGCATGTGTGCGGTAATCAATATCTTGAATTGGCGTTGGACTTCTAAATTGTTTCTCTTGTTCATGAATTATTTTTTTTGATGAATTTTGCGAGATTTCTATAGGATTTTTTTTCTCTTCATCCGGCTGAGATAAAATGACCTGTTGTGCGTCGCGTCTTTGTATCGGCCGCACATCCGCCGTAACGCTGCTCCAGAGTTCGCTCTCTGCTTTTGATAAACGTCGAGAGTAGCGACGAGACCCTTCGCTCATAGGGCAAAACTTTCTTTAGGCAAAAGAACGATAAAATCAGCCTTATGCCGAACAGCCCCAGCCAATTGTCCGGCTTGATCGCCAGAACCAAAAAATAAATCTGCCCGCGCCGCGCCAAGGATCGCTGAACCAGTATCTTGCGCAATCATCAATCGATCAAATGGCGTTTCTTGTTCATCTCGCCAAGGAATTGTTGTCGAAATCCAAAATGGCAAACCATAGCACCATAAATTGCGATCAATTGCGATTGATCGCAAGGGCGTTAGCGCGCAACCTTCCCCGCCAATTGGGCCACGTTGCCGCTCTAATGTCTCATCTAACGCAAAAAAAACATAAGAGCGATTTTCTTGCATCAACTGGCGTCCTGGCGCACCAGGCGCAAGGCCCATTTCTCTCAGTGTCGCTTTTAATCGATCGAGCGACATGTCATCGGCGCGCACGATGCCTGTTTCAATTAATCGCTTGCCAATTGAGGTGTAAGGCCACCCATTACGACCATCATATGTCAGTCCAATACGCTCACCCGTATCAAATTTTAACCGAGCAGATCCTTGCACCTGCAAAAGAAATAGTTCGACTGGATCACGAACATAGGCAAGCGTTTTCGCGCCTATCGCCGCTCCTTGTTCTTCGATCGCTTGGCGATCTGGATAAGGGATATAGGCGCCATGTGATTGCTTGCGCGCACTGGTCAAGATTTCGCCTGTTGGTAAAATCAACGGCGTTTCATTTAGCGTTACGAGATCCTCAGGCCGCGCCAGCACCGGCGTTGTGTAGTCGGGGGAGGGGAGGCGACGGGCTTCTACCTCAGGTTCGTAATAGGCGGTAACAAAACCTGGATTGGGAATCCTAAAGGGCAGAAACCAGCGCCTGAAAAAATCTGGCGCTGTCGCCTCTTCTTCTAAAGCCGCCTGGGCAATCGCGATGAGGCTCGAAGAAGGTGGAAGCGCCGGACGTTGTTGGTCACGCCCATCCACTAGACGCCGCGCGGAGGATTTAAACACACTAAGCGCAGCTTCTAAGTCGTCCCTTTCGAAGCCGCTAATCGCCTCAAAAGCGATTAGCTCTAGCTTCTCAGGCAGCGCCCACATTTATCCCGCCGCATGGGTCGCGATGAGTTTCCAATTTGGATCCTGCGCGCGCGGGTCTCGCGCAAATGTCCATAATTCTATGACAGGAATTGTTCGACCGCCGTCAATGGTTTCGCCATTCTTATCCCGTCGCACGCTCATCAGCCGGGCTTCAAATTTTACCGTTACCTCAACGCGTTGTGCTTGAACGCGCGCGGCGCTTACTGTCGCGACATCAATTGCGACAACTGCCGTTTCAAGCGTTTCACCGGATTGTTCGCGTTTTGAAATTTCTTGCGCAAAGACGTCATAGGTCTCGGTTGACAGCAGCGGCCGCAACGTATCGCGATCGCCTTTCGCAAAGGCGGACACGATCATTTCATAGGCGCGGCGCGCACCTTCGATGAATTCAGCGCCATCAAAATTAGGTTCAGCTTTTGCGATCTCATCGAGACCTCGCCAGCCGGCGCTGTCCTTCTCGGCCACGCCCCGCCAACGCTCAGCGCCATTTTGTTCAAGCTGAGGACGCGGTTTTGCTATTGGGCGCGCAGGCGCGGCGGCGATAGGGCCTGGATTGAAATGGGCTGGCGGCAGTGCGTCGCGATCAACGCGAACGCCCAGAACCGAACGCAACTTCCAGCAGATAAAAATAGCAAGCGCAGCGAAGATAATCAGCGCGGGATCAAAAATTTCGCCAGTCGGCGGCATGAGAGACTCCAAAACTTTGATATTTTCGGATTTTTCATCCTGTCGGCTATCATGTCGACCTGCGCATGTCACGAATCAAGAGCTGGACTGATCGCCGCAGTCTTTTGGAGAGAAGCCCAAGGTGTTTCAGGGGAAAAAACTGCCACTTTTGTTGGTGTTTTGGATTTTCTCGGAAATTCTACTTTTTACCCTAATTTTACGATCCATTGGCTTGCTCGCCACCCTGGCTTTGGCGCTAGCGACAAGCCTGCTGGGACTTAGCAATCTCAGAAAAATGTTTAAAATCGAAGAAAAACAAAGTCTTAATACTAGGCGGGATACAGCCGGCTTGGATAGCGCCTTAGCGGCGCTAGGGGATATTTGTTTGATTTTACCTGGCTTTGCCTCTGATCTAATTGGCTTGGCGTTAAAATCGCCCACGCTTCGCAAAAATTTGATTCAGCGTATCCAACGCGCCTCCTCCCCCATAGCGGAGCGGCTCATAGAACTTTCTCCTCAAGAGTGGAAAATCATCCGAGGAAGCGACGCTTCGGGTTCATGACCGCGCCGGTTTAGATGGACGCTCGCTTGTTCGGCTTGGTGAGACGTGTTACCGGGGCGCAACTTTGACCCACATTTCTTGGCTGGGAGATCCAAAAAA
>RFXM01000141.1 GCA_009921565.1 Methylocystaceae bacterium
AGACGAGACGCAACCAGCGCCAGCGTCGAAGGAGGAAGATCACGCGCTCAAACCAGAAGCCTTGACGCCGACGCTTTCTCAACAAACACCGCACGCAGAAATAGCGCAAGAAGCAGCGCCGGATACTAAAACCGCTCAAGATTTTTCTGCGCTCTCTCAAACCAAGCTTGAAGTCCCCAACACAGTAAAAGAAGAAACTGCGCAACCGTCACATTGGCGAAAAACTTTGAGCGCGCCAAAAACGCCGCGGCCTAAAAAATTACCACCAGGCTCTTTCCCAAAAAAGAAAAGAAAAAAACGTGACGGCTTACTCTCCGCAGCCAGTGGATTTTTAAGTTTTCTGCTTGTCGCGATTGTCGCCGGAGCTTTCGGCGTAATCGCCGTAAGACATAAAAGCAGAGAGCCAGGGCCGCTGATTGCTGAAAAAACGATTTATTTTCCTCCTCGCAGCGATACGCCAGAAATGATTGCGCTCCTTCAACGCGAGGGCGTTATTGAAAGTCCGATGTTGATGAATGTCGCCTTATTGCTTGAAGGCGTACGCACGAAATTAAAACAAGGCGAATATCTCTTCAAAGCCCGGGCCAGTCTGCATGATGTGATTGATGAAATGGCGAGTGGTCGCCAAGTCCTGCATAGTTTGACGATCCCAGAGGGTCTCACAACAGATCAAATCCTTCAGCGTCTGCGCGATAATGACATGCTCGCAGGCACAATTGTCGATAAGCCAAAAGAAGGCGCTTTATTGCCTGAAACGTATAAATTCCCGCGCGATTATCCTCGCACGCGGCTTATGACAAAAATGCAAGACGACCAGCGAAAGCTGCTTGAGCAAATATGGGCGAAGAGAAATAAGGATTTACCGCTTCAAACCCCTTACGAATTGCTGACGCTCGCCTCTATTGTTGAAAAAGAAACAGGCAAAAACGAAGAGCGGCCCCGCGTAGCGGCAGTGTTTATTAATCGCTTACGCAAGCACATGCGATTGCAATCCGATCCAACAATTATTTATGGCCTTGTTGGCGGCAAGGCGACTTTAGGACGCGGAATTTTGCGTTCTGAAATTGAAAAATGGACACCCTATAACACTTACGCAATTGATGGCCTGCCGCCAGGCCCGATCGCTAATCCTGGGCGCGCCGCGCTTGAGGCGACAGCCAATCCCGCCGCAACTCAGGATCTCTATTTTGTCGCCGATGGCACAGGCGGCCATGTCTTTGCCGAAACGCTCGAACAACATGCGCGCAATGTCCAACAGTGGCGACGCATTGAACAAGAACAAAAGCAAAAACCGGAAGAGATTATTGATCATGCGCTGCCCGACGCTGCGCCGCCCGTAGCGCCTAAAAACGATAAACGCACACAAGCGCCCATCGGCCGTTTGGTCAATCTATCGGCTTTGGTTGAAGATTTTCCGCTTGGCGCGGAGATGGCGCAGGACAATGGCGCAACACATCGACTTGGAAAATATAGTTCCCAGGGCGCAGCTTTTTTTCTTGGCGGCTATAGCGATCCAACCGAACCTGCCGCCCGCGATCTCAGTCGTTATCGGCGCGCACGC
>RFXM01000142.1 GCA_009921565.1 Methylocystaceae bacterium
TGCTTGGTCTTTTTGTACAGTTTGCAGCCAATGAATAAGATTATTGTTTAATAATATCTTTATGCGCAATGGAAGCGTTACTATATATAGACCAACCGCCCGGTCAAATTTCTCATTATAAGCCACACGACCACTTCTTGTCACGCCTATTGTTATTTCTGACCGTCCATTAAAATGGGCAAGAAGAAGCGCAAAGGCTGCCTCAAAAATTGTCGAAACAGTAAGATCATTCTGACGAGCAAAATCCTCCAAAGATCGCATGACGTAATCCGGAACGATCTGGCTATATTCTCCCATAGCAGTATCATCCGGTTTTGTTCTTGGTACTGGTAAATCAAGCATGCCTGAATCATCAAAATCTAAAAAATAATCCCGCCAGAAAGATAGACTTTTCTCCTTTTTACGACTCGACAACCAGGCAAGATGGTCGCGCCAGTCAGGGGCTGGTAGGAGATTTTCTCCGCGGTATAGCGCTGCTAATTCGGCAAGTATTATCGAAGACGACCAGCCATCCAAAATCGCGTGATGGCTCGATAAGATCAGCGTATGGCGTATAGCGTCATGTTTAATAACACGCGCCCGGATCAAGGGGCCTCGGCCAAGATCAAACGCCTCAGCATGATCCTCACGCAGCCAATCCTCCAGGCTCCGCTCATCCCCATGCTCATAACGCCAATCAAGCCCACTCTTCCCAATAACGCCAAGACCGCGATCAAGCGCCGCAAAAGGCAACCGCAACCGCAAAATCTTGTGACGCCCAACAAGACGCTCAAACGCCATTCTTAACCGTGCAGCATCAAGAGAGCCCTTTAGCTCTAAAGCTATCTGAACATGATAGGGATCTGCCTTGCGATCTTCTCCCTGCGACCAGCTCTCATAAGCAAGACCTTGCTGAAGTGACGTTAACGGCAAAACCTCTTCAAAGTCTGGATCAGTTGTTAAACGGTCAAGAAGATCTTGATCAAGCCCAAGCTGTCTCGCTAGTGGGAAGTCAGATGGCGTCAGCCTCTGATAAAGCGGCGCTGACTGACAATGTTTTGTTAGGGCATTTAGTGCGTGACTATAACGCTGAGCAAGATCAGCAATTGACGCTTCTTGATGCGCTTTTGGATTATACCCCCAGGTAATTCTTAAAGATCCGCTTCCATCTAAAACTGCATTCACTTCAAGTAAATGAAAACGCTGACGCGCGGGATCATCTTCCCCGCCAACAAGGCCTTCTTGTAACAGACGCCAGTCGCTGTGCTTCTTCTTGTCTTCTCCAGACCCCTCAAACCGACCCAAATAATTAAAGGCAATCTGCGCCTGCGGTAAGTGTGAGAGTTCTTCGCGCGTCGCCTCATTCAACCAACGCAGCAAGCCATAACCAAGGCCCCGATCTGAGCTGCGACGAAGTTCTTCCTTCATCACACGAAGCGCATATCCCGCCGCAGCCTTCCCCTCATAGGCCGCGTCTAGATCAATCATATCAAAATCAAGTCGAACAGGATAAATGCTCGTAAACCAGCCAACCGTCCGCGATAAATCTAACCCGCTCTCCCCAACCTCACGGCCATGAC
>RFXM01000143.1 GCA_009921565.1 Methylocystaceae bacterium
GGTCGTTACGGACTGAATGCCCTTATCAACGCCGGGAATATATTCCTTCGGCACAGCGCCGCCGACAATTTTACTTTCAAACTCATTGCCGGCGCCCGGCTCGTTAGGCTCGAAGATGATTTTAACGCGTGCGAACTGACCTGTGCCGCCCGTCTGCTTTTTGTGGGTGTAATCAATTTCTGTCTTACGGCCCAGACGCTCGCGATACGCAACTTGCGGCGCGCCAATATTCGCATCGACCTTATAGGTGCGCTTAAGAATATCGACTTTAATATCAAGGTGCAGCTCGCCCATTCCCTTGAGAATCGTCTGACCGCTTTCTTGATCAGTAGAAACGCGGAAAGAAGGATCTTCAGCAGCAAGCTTTTGAAGCGCGAGCCCAAGCTTCTCTTGATCGGCCTTAGATTTTGGCTCAATCGCAATTTCGATAACAGGCTCAGGAAATTCCATGCGCTCAAGAATGACAGGCTTTTGCATATCGCAAAGCGTATCACCCGTACGGGTTTCTTTTAGTCCTGCGAGAGCGACAATGTCGCCCGCATATGCTTCCTTGATGTCTTCGCGGTTATTGGCGTGCATCAACAACATACGGCCAATACGTTCTTTTTTATCTTTTGTTGAATTGAGCACTGTCGTGCCCGAGTCAATTTTACCAGAATAAACGCGCGCGAAAGTAATCGTGCCGACGAAAGGATCGTCCATAATCTTAAAGGCGAGCATTGAAAAAGGCTCAGCATCCGATGGATTACGCAGCATCTCTTCGCCGCTATCCATATCAACGCCCTTAATCGCCTCGCGATCGATCGGCGAAGGCAAGAAATCAACAACGGCGTCGAGAAGCGGCTGAACGCCTTTATTCTTAAAGGCTGAACCACAGAACACGGGGTGGAAAACAATTCCACGGACCGCTTTACGAATAAGCGACTTTAATGTCGCCTCATCGGGCTCAACGCCATCGAGATAAGCGGCCATTGCATTATCGTCGAGCTCAACTGCAGCTTCAATCAAAGCTAAGCGATATTCTTTAGCTTGATCGAGAAGTTCAGCTGGAATCTCCTCGTCGTGATATTTTGCGCCAAGCGCTTCATCGGCCCACACAACCGCCTTCATGCGGATGAGATCGATAATGCCTTTGAAATTATTTTCTGAACCGATCGGTAATTGCACGCAAACAGGGCGACCGCCAACGCGCGTCTTAATATCCGAAACGCAACGAAAGAAATCTGCGCCGATCTTATCCATCTTATTGACGAAGACGATGCGCGGAACATTGTATTTATCCGCCTGGCGCCAAACAGTCTCAGTCTGCGGCTCTACGCCTTGATTGCCGTCGAGGACGCAAACAGCGCCGTCAAGCACGCGAAGCGAACGTTCAACTTCGATGGTGAAGTCGACGTGACCGGGCGTATCAATGATGTTGAGACGCTTGCCATTCCAGAAAGTCGTCGTTGCGGCAGAGGTGATGGTGATGCCGCGCTCTTGCTCCTGCTCCATCCAATCCATCGTCGCCGCGCCTTCATGCACTTCGC
>RFXM01000144.1 GCA_009921565.1 Methylocystaceae bacterium
GGTCTTGCCTATGACGCCTTTGACTACGGTATCTAACAAAATTCTTGTTATCAGAAAAATTATTTCAATCTTTCTCTGAGCGACTTAAAACACTGCTCACTACGTGTGATCGCTTTCTTATAGTCCAGTAAAATTAGCGCTCCGCTTTTCCAAAAAAGCTGTGCGTCCCTCTGCATAATCTGCACTATCAAAACAACTCTCGGCCAATACCTCACATTCTGCAAGCGTAGGCGCTTGCGGTAAAGCGGCGACCATGCGAATAGCCGCCTTTGCAGCGCGCAATGTCAAAGGCGCATTCTGCGCGATCTGTTTCGCCGTTTCCAAAACAACAGCCTCAAACTGCGCTTTCGGATAGACTTGCGCTAGAAAACCAATGCTTAAAGCTTCTTGCGCTGACAATCGTCGCGCCGTGTAAAAGAGTTCAAATGCTTTTTGCGGCCCAACTGCGGCAACGACATAACGCATTGCCTCCGGCGGATAGCCTACGCCAAGTTTTGCAGCTGGAATTGAAAAAACGGCGCTCTCGTCGCTTATCCGCAAATCACATGCTGCCGCCAGACCCATGCCGCCGCCCATACAAAACCCAGAGATTACGGCAATCGTTGGCTTGGACGCTTTTGAGATCGCGTTAAAGGCCGCAACATTTATTGCTTCATAGGCGCGTCCACCAGTACTGGTTGCACGCACGCTCGAAAATTCAGAAATATCCGCGCCTGAACAAAAGGGTAATCCAGCCGCCCCACTGATCAAAATAACCCGAACCTCCTGCGCAGCGTCCAGTTGTTGGATTAAGATTGGCAATGCTTGCCACATCTCAAAATCAAAAGCATTGCATTTGCTGGCATTATTGATCAGCACGCGCGCTACGCCAGAATTAAGATCAAGACGTAATTTTGATGTCGACGAAATTTCCATTATCCCTCTTCTATAAATCATGTGCGCGATATCGTCTTATGGCTGTATAAAGCATCTATGCTTCAGATTGACCTACTCAGTCGCCTTCTCCATCGTGACGGCCTAATTCTCATCATAGACAAACCCGCTGGCATCCCGGTACACCGCGGACCGAAAGGCGGACCAAATCTCGAGGATGGCTTTTCTCAGCTGCGTTTTGGTTTGCCTCGCGCGCCGGCTCTGGCCCATCGATTGGATAAGGACACCTCAGGCTGTCTGGTGCTCGGACGCCACCGCAAAGCGCTAGATCGATTGGGACAATTATTCAAATCAGGACGGGTAGGCAAAACTTACTGGGCCGTGGTCGAGGGCGCACCAGAAGCAGATAGCGGAGAGATCGATCTTGCTCTGGGACGCCTAGACGCCAGCCGTGGATGGTGGATGCAACCTGATCCCTTGGGCCTAGCAGCTCGCACCTCTTGGAAAGTGATTGGCCGTAGCCCAGATCATCGTCTCAGCTTCATGGAATTTACGCCCCATACAGGTCGCACCCATCAAATCCGCGTTCATGCCCAATCCATGGGCTGGCCGATCCTAGGCGATCCTGTTTATGGCTTGGCGGGGCAAACAGCGAC
>RFXM01000145.1 GCA_009921565.1 Methylocystaceae bacterium
TCAATTTTGGGCGGGTAATTCAATTGTTCAGTCTGGAGCCAATGCTGCGAACCAAGCAGCTGCTACAAATCAAGCTAAAACTAATGAGCTAATACTTAATCAGGTCATACAATTAAATAAAAAAGGTGAGCCGATGAACTGTGTAATCTCTAGTGGTGTTAATTCGTGTTAAAATTAATAATAGTCTGAGATGGTCCCGCTTGTCTGAACAGCTCCCCGCGAAAGTTAAGTGGATTTCTGCCGGGTTACACTGAATGCGGGGCGCTACTTTTTTGATGCGGCGGCGGGAGGGCGTAGCCCGACCAGAGTTGCATCAAAAACATTGCGATCGTCATGCGGCCATCGCAATATCCTTCGCACCAAAATAAGCCTCATCTGGTGTCCTTCGGTCAAGTGCCGAATGCGGCCTCAGCGTATTATAAAACTGAAGATAATGCCCGATAGAAGCTCGCGCCTCTGACACGCTCTGATATGCTTTCAAATAAATTTCCTCGTATTTGATGCTTCGCCAGAGCCGCTCGACAAAGACATTGTCACGCCAGGCGCCTTTACCATCCATGCTTATCGAGATTTCGTGATCATCAAGAATCTCGATAAAATCAGAGCTGGTGAACTGGCTACCTTGGTCCGTATTGAAGATCTCAGGCTTTCCATAGCGGGCTAACGCATCCTGTAAGGCCTCAATACAGAACCCTGTCTCCAGTGTAATTGATATCCGATGTGACAGAACCCGTCGACTAAACACATCCACAACTGCAGCCAGATAGATGAAGCCACGCGTCATTGGGATATAAGTTATATCCATTGCCCAGACTTGATTAGCGCGGTTAATCTTCAAACCCCTGAGAAGATAGGGGTAAATCTTATGTCCAGGCGCTGCTTTGCTTGTATTTGGCCGACGATAGATTGCCTCAATCCCCATTTTATTCATCAGCGTCCGAACATGCCGGCGTCCAATAGAGACGCCTTCACGAACCAGCATATCCCGCAGCATTCGACTTCCTGCAAACGGATAGTCGAGATGCAATGCATCTAGCCGACGCATGATGTTGAGATCTGCCGCAGAGACATCGCGTGATTTGTAATAAATCACGCCACGACTAATATTGAGGAGCTCAGCCTGGCGCGTTAGGGGGAGCTTGTGATCGCGGTTGATCATCTCTTTGCGCTCAGCAAACCCGCTTTTGTGAGCGCGACTTCTAAAAAATCATTTTCTAGCGTCAGCTCTCCTATCTTCGCATGGAGAGATTTTATATCGACGCCTGGAGCCTTCTCATCGCTCTTTTCCGGCCCAAAGACTTCGGCGGCTCCATCAAGAAGCTGTGCCTTCCATTGGGTGATCTGGTTGGGATGAACATCATATTGTTGTGCCAGCTCGGCCAGGGTCTTGTCCCCTTTCAAAGCTGCAAGAGCCACCTTAGCCTTGAAGGCTGGACTGTGATTGCGTCGTGATCTCCTGGTCATCTCTTCTCCTGATTATCGGCAAAATAGTCGCCGACTT
>RFXM01000146.1 GCA_009921565.1 Methylocystaceae bacterium
TATCGCTACGGAGAAAACAACTTTTGCCGATGCCTTCGCGATGGCGGATGAGGTTCTTTACTCAGGCGTAGCGTCTGTTACGGACCTCATGGTGAAGGAAGGTTTGATCAATCTTGATTTTGCCGATGTGCGCTCAATTATGCGTGGTATGGGTAAAGCGATGATGGGTACTGGAGAAGCGACAGGCGAACGTCGCGCTAACCTCGCTGCAGAGGCTGCGATTGCTAATCCGCTTCTTGATGAAGTGTCTATGAAAGGCGCGCGTGGTTTATTAATCTCCATTACCGGCGGTCATGATTTGACGCTCTATGAGGTCGACGAGGCTGCAAGTCGTATCCGTCAAGAAGTCGACGAGGATGCGAATATTATTCTTGGCGCAACCTTTGACTCATCTCTTGAGGGCGTTGTCCGGGTATCCGTTGTCGCAACAGGTATCGATCTTGCAACAATAACAGTGGAGGATCCCACGAGCGCAGCGCGCATGGCGGAAGCTGCAGAGCGCATGCGCCAGAATATGGCGTCACAGCGGATTACTCCGCCAGTCGTGACGACGCCGCAAGTTACGCCTCAAAACGCGCAGCCCTATCAACCAGAGCTACGCGAGGCCTCCGAGCTTGCAAAGCATTCTGAATCGATTGTTACTCCTGCTTATCAGTCGCCAACCCCAGTTGCCGCGCATGGCGTTTATTTTGAGCCAGCTCCTGTTCGGCAAACCTATGTCGCTCCACCAGCGGTTGCAGAGATGCCGACGCCTCCTGAGGTGAGCGTCGCGTCTTACGTTCCGCCAGTAGCCGAAGCGCCTCGCATGCCGCGGATGCCTCAGGTTGAGGACTTCCCGAAGCCCGTGCAAGATCAAATTCGGCAGCAGCAGCGCGGTGAGGCAGCCGTACAAGATCCAAGACGTAAATCAATTTTCGAGCGCTTAGCGTCCTTCGGCGCAAGTCGACAAGAAGAAACGCTGCATAGCCCGCCTCCGCCGCCTGTGACGGCATATGCGCCCACACAACGCGGTCCTGTTGCACATAATGCGCCAACGCCACAGCACGTCGAATATGCAAAGCGACCAATTGCGCCAGGGCCGCAGAGCGGCTTTGACCTCCAGGGTCGACGCGCTGCGCCGCCGCGACAGGCTGAGGAAGACCATCTGGAAATCCCAGCTTTTCTCAGACGTCAATCCAACAGTTAAGAGCCATTAGGCTGATAAATTAAAGGCCTGCTCTGCAGGCCTTTTTTATTGTTACAAAATGTAACAAAGCGTTACTGGAGCTAAAGGCGTCAATTTGATTATAACTTCCCCTCAGAAGGTGATTTCGGGTCGCCAAAGTGTGGGGAGGGTTGCGCTATTCGTCTAGGATCGCCGAGCTTATGCCAAACAACCCTGGCCCGGTCCGTCTCTCTTGCGGGTTTGGGGGTGCATAATGGCCGAAACACCCGCGTCACCATTGAGCCAGCTCCCAGCGATGCTGGGATCATTTTCGTTGCGGATGAGCAAGAGATCGA
>RFXM01000147.1 GCA_009921565.1 Methylocystaceae bacterium
ATCAGTCAGTATTGACAAGCACCGAATGGAATGCTTGGAAAAAGTATGTTGTTGGTTATCGTGTCTATAAGGGCAACGGTTCTAATAGAACTGCTTATAACTATGGTAATCTATATAGAACATACGATGAAGCAAGAGATGTTGCTAACTCACTAAATCCACCAGGCAATGGTCGTGGTGTTTCTATTGAGACAGTTTACAACAATGTTCGTACCGGTACAGAGCATTGGGTTTCTGATGTTACACAGACAGCAGAAAGCGGATATAAGATTATCAATACTGAATCAATTCCTTATATTCGTCCACAGGTAATCACTGTTGCTTGTACCTCAATGAAGCCATTCACAAGAGTTTGGACATTCTTTGATAATGAGCCAATGGCATCATACTCACGTCCAATTTCTAACACACAATACACAGCTATCACTGACGGTGTTGAGAATACACTACCAACAGGACCATGGTCTGCTGAAGGCTCAGAACTTGTTACTGATGCTAATGGCACACTATACTTCCAATTGCGTCTACCTGCTGAAAAGAGATTCCGTTGTGGTAGTCGTGCGCTTGTAGTTGCTGATACATTCGTTCCAGTAAACGAAGCATCTGTTACACCACTTGGAGCGAGTGACGATCTATCAACTGGCGGCAGAGCATTCTTCTACGCTTCTGGTACCGCAGTAACAAAGCAAAGAACAATTTACTCTTCAAGACACGTTGATTACTACGACAAAGAACTTGAAGAGACATATAGCGACAGCGGCTTCCAAGACATTGCTGCTCCACCACCACCTCCACCAAGAGGTAAGCATTGTTCCGCTTACTCATTCTTGGCTCAGGCACCAAATGGTGAAGAGGGTATGTTCCTAACATCTATTGATGTGTTTATTTCTCGCATCAAAGATAAAGGCATTTGGTTCGAAATTCGTGAAATGTCTGCTGGTGGAACAATTACAAGAAACCAGGTTCCGTTCTCTGAGATTTGGTATGACGATGTTACACAGATTCCAATCTCAACAGATGGTAAGACAAATGCTCTAAACGTCAAATTTAAAGCACCAATATTCTTGTATCATAACACAATGTATGCGTTTATTATACATCCTATCGACAGTAACCCAGATACATATTTCTGGACTGCTAAGTTGGGTCAAGCAGACATCAACGGTAAGGGTCAGTATAACAATCGTCGTAACACTGGTACATTCTTCCAAACAAACAATAACATCAACTGGGATATTATTGCTGACGTTGATTTGACCTGTAAGTTCTACAGAGCAAACTTCGTCGTCAATACAGAAGGCGAAGCTATTCTCGGTAACAAGCCAGTAGAAAATCTATTGCTTTCTAGCAGATCAAAGAATCTCGTCGATAGACAGGGTGACGTATTCACCACTGGTTCTAAACTAGTTCTTTCATCTAACGGAACAATTCAGGTAACAGATATTCTAAAGGGTGTTTCATCTTTAGCCAACTCTTCCGTATCTGCTATCAACGGTTCAA
>RFXM01000148.1 GCA_009921565.1 Methylocystaceae bacterium
GATTATATGGTTCCAAGCAGCTTTGTCGTGCTTGAGAAGCTTCCACTGACGGCGAATGGGAAGTTGGATGTTCGGGCGTTGCCTGCTCCTGAGGTTGTCGGGGAGGGAGCGTATCGGGCTCCTGAGACGCCGACGCAGCGATTGCTTGCGGATTTATATACGGAGCTGACGGGGGCCAGTCGCGTTGGGTTAGATGATAGCTTCTTTGCGTTAGGCGGTCATTCTTTATTAGCGATGCGTTTGGTGGCCCGGGTGAGAGAAGCGCTTGGGTTAGAGCTTCCTTTAAGGGCGTTGTTTGAAGCGTCGACGGTAGAAAATCTCGCTTTTGTTGTAGAAAATCTTGATAAGCCTCTGGCTTACACACCTATCCTTACTTTGCGCTCATCTGGGAATAAGGCACCCTTATTCTGCATTCATCCTGCAGGCGGCGCTGCTACGGTGTTTGGAGGATTGTCGCGTGAACTTAGACCCGGCCATCCTGTAATTGGCATTCAGGCACGCGGTTTAGAGGGCGCTGAGCAACCCTTTAAAACTTTGTCAGAAATGGTTGACGCTTATGTTGAAGCGATATCAGATATTAATCCAGAAGCTCCTCTTAATATTATTGGTTATTCAGCTGGGTGCTCTATAGCGCATGAGATCGCCTGTATGTTTGAGGATCAGGGACAAAAAGTGGGGTTTGTAGGTTTAATTGACGGGCTGCCATTTATGGGCGGAGATAATGGGCCAGCCAAGCCAAAAGAGGAAATGCTGCGAGAAATGGCGAAAGAGTATGATCCGGAGATAGACGATAGCGTCTCCATTACAGATTTATATAATTTGGCGCTAAAGATCTCAATTGAGCAACATATCGTCCCCCAAGGAACGCCGGTCGAATGGATAGATCGTATGTTGAATGAGATGATTTTAAGTAGCCGGCGATTAGCAACTCATACTCCGCGCAAAGGAAACTTCAATGCTGTCTATTTTTCAGCAGAGGTAGGTGATATCACGCCAGAAATTATTGAAGGGAGATTGGCGTGGCAGAACTATTGCAGAAGCGTGACTTACATCCCAATTCAGACAACACATATGAGAATGCTTGATCCAGAGCCGTCAAAAGTGATTGCGGCTGCCATTGACGCTCATATTGATGACTAGCTGTCAATCTTCATTAAATCGGAACCCAAGATGCGCATCAAAGGGGGCCGATCCTTGAGCAGATATAACTCCAAATTCTATCATATGCTCGCGCAACGCATTAACCAGCATCGTACGCTGTAGTGTTGCGTTTAAAAGCGCTAAATAATAGCAGTACCAGCCAAGGTGGCTGCCTGGGTAAGATATTTTCTAATTCATGCGCGGTCTTGAAAAGACATGTCGAGGTTATAGATTAAAATACAGCTTTTCTAGACGCGGCTAAATGGCTGATATTTTGGAGCTATCTGATGAATGAGCAGGAATTAAACAGCCGAGTAGAAGCTTATGACTTTACAGATGAGCTGTCCGACGAGGCGCTG
>RFXM01000149.1 GCA_009921565.1 Methylocystaceae bacterium
GGTCGCGGCCAAAGGCGATGGACAATCCAGTAGGCTGTTAAGCCTGAGATCATGACAAACAGAGCGACAAGAAACCCATTATAAGAACTTCTTAATTCTGTAATTGGCGCGATTGTGAGCCACTGAGAGAAGTGCTGCGCAGGCAACCGTCCGCCGACAACGCTTTCAGCGACTGGCGAGATTGCATCAATCATCAGGCCAGGAATTAGACCGATCGACAAGCAGATCACTAATAGGCCGAGCATTGCGCCAAGCGACCAATCATCAACCTCTTGCGCATGTTCTGCAGATTTTGATCGCGCGCGGCCTAAAAAGGAAATGCCATAAACACGCACATAACAAGCCGCGCCCAAAGCTGCGCTTAGGGCAAAGACAATACCCGCCACTGGCGCAAGCAATCTCAACCCCCACTGAGGAAGCGCGGGAGTGAGTAAAATACCTTGGAAGAGCAGCCACTCAGAAACAAAACCATTCAGAGGCGGCAAGGCTGCGATCGCAAGGCAGGCAATAAGAAAGAGAATGGCGGTTTTGGGCATGAGCTTAATTAATCCGCCCAATCTCTCAATAGTTTTCTCTCCAGTCGCAGTAATGATCGCTCCAGCGCCAAAGAAGAGAGCGGCTTTGAAGAGCGCGTGATTAAGAACGTGAAGCAGCGCAGCCGTGAACGCCAGCGCAGCAGGCGCAGTCATGCCATTAGCCTTAAATGCCAGCGCAAGCCCGAGAGCGATAAAAATGATCCCTATATTTTCGATTGTCCCATAAGCGAGCACTTTTTTCAGCTCGTCTTGAATAATCGCAAACAAGACACCGACTAACGCGCTCACAGCGCCCAAGGTGATCGGTTCGATACTCCACCAATAGGCTGGCGGCCCCAGTAGATCAAAAACAATCCGGATAAATCCATAGATCGCAACCTTCTTCATAACGCCACTCATCAGCGCGGCGACATGGCTTGGGGCTGCGGGATCTGTCAGCGGCAACCAAATATGCAAAGGCACTAGTCCTGCCTTAGATCCGACACCGAAAACGACAAGCACAAGCGCAATGCCTGCCTTCCATTCATCACGCGACGTCTCTCGGATGGAAGAAAATTGATAAGCGCCTTCAGCCCCGCCTAAAAGCCCAAAGGCCATCAGCAGCATTAGGCTGCCAAAACTCGCCATGAGTAGGTAGATATATGCCGCAAGGCGATTTTCTGCAGCATAGTCATGGGTCAACACCAATGCCCAGGAAAAGACCGACATGAGCTCCCAGGCCCATAAAAATGTGAAAGCGTCATCCGCAAGAACCACAAGATTCATCGCCGCAATAAAAAGAGGAAAAAAAGGCAAAATGCGCAACGGATGTTTTTCATGCGCGCCATAGCCAATCGCATAAATACTCGCCGCCGCACTAACAAGATTAATCACTGCGAGAAAGAAGGTAGAAAGCGCATCTATGCGCAGATGCATCCCTATCCAGGGAACGCCAAGCGG
>RFXM01000150.1 GCA_009921565.1 Methylocystaceae bacterium
AGGTTTTTTGCCGATACGAGACATTGCTAAAATTCCTGTTTGCTGAGGCGCAAGATCAGAAGACCTTGCACAACACCTCGCCGCCGACATTATTTTCACGCGCTGCATGGTCCGCCATCACGCCCTTTGGCGTAGAAACGATCGTGACGCCAAGACCATTCGCGACGCGCGGCACTGCGTTCACAGCAGCGTAAACGCGTCGCCCTGGACGGGACACGCGCTCAATCTGCTTAATGACCGGCTCGCCTTCGTAATACTTTAGCTCAACCTCAAATTCTGTACGGCCATTGCCAAAATCTGTGGTTGTATAGCCACGGATGTAGCCTTCCTCTTTCAACACATCGAGGACATGCGCCCGCAGCTTAGAGCCTGGCGTAGAAACTTTGTCTTTGCGACGCATTTGCGCGTTGCGGATGCGGGTTAGGAGATCTCCCAACGGATCATTGATCGCCATGGTTGCTTCTCCTTACCAGCTCGACTTTACGAGTCCGGGCACAAGGCCACGGGACCCGAGCTCGCGCAACGCAATACGCGACATCTTTAACTTACGATAAAACGCGCGCGGACGGCCGGAGATTTCGCACCGATTACGAACGCGTATTTGCGCAGAGTTACGCGGCAGTTGCGCGAGCTTCAAACGCGCCTCAAACTGCTCTTCAATCGACAAAGATTTGTCATTTGCAATTGCCTTCAACCGCGCACGGCGGCCTGCATATGCTTTAACGAGTTTAACTTTACGCTTGTTATTCTCGATCGCGCTTTTCTTCGCCATTAGTCTATCAGCCTTTCGGTATCCGCGTTTGAGGGACTAACCCCTCACTGCCGGAACGGGAAATTAAACGCCTTCAACAAGGCGCGCGCTTCATCATCGGTTTTTGCAGTCGTGCAAACGATGATATCCATGCCCAAAATCGACTCCGCTTTATCGTAATCGATTTCAGGAAAAACAATGTGCTCCTTGATGCCCAGCGCATAATTGCCGCGGCCATCAAAAGACTTTGGATTTAGTCCGCGAAAATCGCGAACGCGCGGCAGAGCAATCGTGATCAATCGATCAAGAAACTCATACATACGCGTTTTACGCAGCGTAACTTTAGCGCCAATTGGCATATTTTCGCGCACTTTAAAGGTTGAAATCGCCTTGCGCGCGCGCGTGACAACTGGCTTTTGACCCGCAATCAACGCCAGGTCATTGGCTGCAGAAGTCACCTTCTTTGTATCGTTAACCGCTTCGCCAACGCCCATGTTCAAAACGATTTTATCAATCGTTGGAACTTCCAGCGCGTTCTTATAACCGAATTGCTTCGTCATCTGTTCGCGCACGACGTCGTCATAAAGCTTTTTCATACGGGGGGCATACGCTCCCGTATCAGCTTTTGACGCCTTGGCTTTCGGCGCTTTCGGCTCCTTAACGGCGGCGGCGTCAGCTGCGGCCTTGGGCGCCTTTGCAGAGGCCTTAGCGGCCTTTGGC
>RFXM01000016.1 GCA_009921565.1 Methylocystaceae bacterium
AGCCGTTGAGACCTTGTCCCAACGCGCCCTCGATCTCGCGTTTCCCTGACACGCCCAGCAAGCTGGGTTAGGAACGCGCCCTCCTCTGCCGGTTACCGGCTGACAGGCCATCGCTCAAGGCGACACGCCACGGGTGCAATAGATCCAAGTCAACCCTGGATCTAAGGGTTTGGCTACTCGACCCGCTAGGGCGAGTCAAGGATACCCGGCAAATCTCTCTGACATTCCTGCTTTAGACCCGGGGTTTTGAAAGCTTAATCTGCGTCAAATGTGGGTGATTCAAACGAAACGCCAGGAGACCAGGGTTGATCCCAGCGACGGGGCAGGGTCTCGCCCATGTACCAGCTCCGTTGATTGGCGTAGACCGGATCTTGGTTAGAAAAGGTTTGTTGGGTCATGTAGCGGTTGGTGCTGCCCACGGGAACTTTGGTGCCTGGATCGAGGAAACTGCGGCGCTCAACATCGATGGTGCGGCGACCCGTATGCGATGCCGAATCTGAGCTTTTAGAGCCGGATTTGGCCAGAGCCGCGTTGCCAGCAATAAGCGCCGCAAGACAGCAGACGCTAGCGGCAACAATCGATACTTTACGCATTCTTTTCCTCGTGACGTTCAGAGCAGACGCGAAGGATCATAGCGCGAAATGACCTACAAAAGCGATACGTCTATCGCGTAAAGCGAAAATTTATCTTAATACCGCTTTTTCCCAGAATTTGGCCTTTACCTGGCGCTCGTGCGCGACTTTCTCCTTGGGATTGAGGCGGTGATGTCGTCATGCGAGACATTATTGGCGCAAAGCGTAGAGAGCGGAGCGCCAGCCTTCTCAAAGAAATTTCGAAATTCTGCGTCTTCTCCAGTGGGGCGGTAGTCCAGTCGGTCAAGCGCACAAGCAACGCTGCTTCGTACAAGCGGCCTTTCGGCGCTGGGTTGGCAGATAATGCCGACGATCTCTAAATTACGTTTGCTATCGGCGCGCCGGACGGCAAAGCAGGCGCGATCGCTCTCACCGAGGCCATTGCCAGCTGGCTGAACCAATCGAATATCTGCAATTTCAAAAGCCCCCAAGCGGGTTTGGTGTATCCCTGGTTGACTAATGCGGGTTACATTTAAGCCTAGTTCCGCCGCGTGACGCGACATATCAAGAAAGAAATCAGGAGCAGTTTCTTTCTCGCTCAGGCCTTGATGGATATCGATGTGCGCAAAAGGCGCACCCATCGCGAATTGACCGATTGTTAGGCTATCGATCCGGCCATTTTCATCGCTTGTTGCATGAGAAGCGATTGTTTTTTTCTCTCGCTCAAAGCCAGTTAGCGACAAATCAAATGCCGCAAAAGGCTTCATGGGCGCCATAGCAACAGGTTCCACTTCCGCCATTGACGCCTTGGTTGTGTATTTAGCGAAAAAGGTTACGGGAGCGCTCGTTGTTTCCGCAACAATGGGCGCCTCGGCTGGTCGCGCATTTTGAAAAAAAGCTAATAGAAGAATAAGGCTTGCGCTTACACCCATGCCAAGAGCGGCATAGAGGCCAGTTGGCCGCGCTCTAACAGGGGCCTGAGGAGCGGCGTTACAGGATGAGGGACTGTAATAAGAATTTAGATCCTGGGAAGGCGACCGCATATTAATACTCCGCTTACCCTTGTTCAGGGCGCATAGGAGCGTGATTGTGCATGAAGCGAGAAAAACTAAAGTTAACGCTGGGTATTGTTCCTCAGCCTATGGTTAACGAAATCTTTTCAAGGTGAGCATTTTTAAAATGAAAAGACCCGCGATAAGAATTATCGCGGGCCTTAGAACAGTTTTAGAGACGTGAAGCTTTATTCTTCGTCTGACTTTTTGGCTTTCTTTGGCGTATCGTCACGCGCCTTCAAAGCGGCGCCAAGAATATCGCCAAGCGATGCGCCTGAGTCGGCGGAGCCGTATTGCGCAATCGCTTCTTTTTCTTCAGCGACTTCCAAAGCCTTGATCGAAACAGCGACTTTACGCGCTTTACGATCAAACAAGGTGACACGAGCATCAACCTTTTCGCCAACAGCAAAGCGCTCGGTTCGCTGATCGGTGCGATCGCGAGCAAGCTCACTGCGTTTGATGAAGGTTGTTAAATCTGTGCCAGAAATTTTGACATCAATGCCAGATTCTTTGACCTCGATGATCTCACAGGTCACAACGGCGCCTTTTTTAACGTCGCCGCCTTCCTCTGTCGCGCCAACGCTAGCGAAGGGATCGCCGGCAAGCTGCTTGACGCCAAGTGAAATACGCTCCTTCTCAACATCAACGTCGAGAACTTGAGCGGTAATCATGTCGCCTTTCTTGTAGTCATCAATGACTTGTTCGCCAGGGCGATTCCAATCCAGGTCTGAAAGATGAACCATGCCATCAACATCGCCGTCGAGTCCGATGAATAGACCAAATTCAGTCTTATTCTTGACTTCGCCAGTAACAGTTGCGCCAACAGGATATTTTTCAGCAAAACCTTCCCATGGATTTTGTACTGTCTGTTTGAGGCCTAAAGAGATCCGACGCTTTGAAGGATCTACTTCAAGAATCTGCACATCGACTTCTTGGCTTGTTGAGACAATCTTGCCTGGATGCGCATTTTTCTTAGTCCAGCTCATTTCTGAGACATGGACCAGCCCTTCAATGCCGGGCTCCAATTCAACAAATGCGCCGTAGTCCGTTATATTGGTCACGCGTCCATGGAACTTCGCGCCCAAAGGATATTTAGCCTCGATGCCCTGCCATGGATCTTCCAGCAGCTGCTTCATGCCCAGGGAGATGCGATGGGTGTCATGGTTGATCTTAATGATTCTAACCTTGACTGTCTGACCGATTGTGAGCACCTCAGAAGGATGGTTGACGCGACGCCAAGCAACGTCAGTGACATGCAGCAAGCCGTCTATGCCGCCGAGATCGACGAAGGCGCCGTAATCCGTAATGTTCTTAACAACACCGTCGATGACTTGACCTTCTTCAAGGTTGGCGACGATCTCGTGACGTTGTTCAGCACGACTTTCTTCCAATACAGTTCGGCGAGACACAACGATATTGCCGCGACGACGATCCATTTTCAGGATGTGGAAAGGTTGCGGCACATTCATCAAGGGGCCGGCGTCACGAATAGGGCGAATATCGACCTGGCTTCGAGGTAGGAAAGCAACGGCTCCATCAAGGTCAACTGTGAAGCCGCCCTTAACTTGGTTGAAGATAACGCCATCAACTTTTTCGTTGGTTTCAAAAGCCTTCTCAAGCTTAACCCAACTTTCTTCGCGGCGAGCTTTGTCACGGGAGATAACAGCTTCGCCCAGCGCGTTTTCAACACGCTCCAGATAGACTTCGACTTCTTCGCCAATTTTTGGCGCGGGATCGCGTCCATATCCGGTAAATTCTTTTAGGGCTACGCGACCCTCGGTCTTTAATCCGATGTCAATCACAGCCACGTCTTTTTCAATTGCGACAACGCGGCCCTTGATAACGGATCCCTCAAAGGCTTCGCTATCGCCGTAGCTTTCATTGAGGAGGGCAGCAAAATCTTCGCGCGTTGGCGCGCGCTCGGTCGTTACGGACATATGTTCTCCTGAAAAGCCCTTGATGGGCGGGGCGCCGGCGGGGTTAGCGTTACAACGAGATTTCCAACGATCGGATGTCTCTTAGACGCCTGAGCGTGAGACAATAGGCCCAAAGTCGACCTGGCCGGCGCGGCCCGAAGGGTGAAAACCAAATGATTGCGCGCAGGACGCGAGGCACCGCGCGCGGGCAGGTCATAGCAGTCTGACGGAACGGCGACAAGCCTTACTTGACCCCACTCAGGGGGATTAGCTGGACAAAATGAGAGGGCTAGTCTTCAAAAACGTCTTCTAGGGCGTAATGAGAAACGCTTTTACGATTAGCGATAAGTTCGTCAGCAGTGGGTTGGCCATTCAAAGCGCGTGTAATTGCAAGCTTAGTCGCTTCATAATTGGTGCGATAGAGGTCCTTTTTATCAAGGTTAGCGTCTGTTGCGCAGCGGGGATCAAGCCAGACCATGATGATCATGCAGAGATCATTGACCTGCTTTTTTGGAATTACGCCTTCCGCGAGACAATCAACAATGGCGTCGCCTGTCGCTGCTTGGACGATGCCGCCGAGTAGTTCAACATAAGCCTCTGACTTCACCGTCATTTTTGTCGTCATCATTGTGGCCGGACGGACTTGTTGATTCAGGTCGCGAATAACAAACATGCGGGGATGCCCAGCAACTTGTCCTGTCATGCTTGCAAAAGCATGGCCGACAGGTCCTTTAACATCGCCGATCAATACCTCCGGCATGGCGTCAGTAAATTGCCCTTCCGCCGCAAGCACGGTTGCTTCGCCTGTCGCAAGCCAAATATGTTCGCTCATCGTGAAATCCTCTTTGTCGGAATAAAGTAAGCGGCAATATCATCTCGGATCGCAATGCGAAAGTTATGATTGCGCGTAGTGCCTCGCCTGGCGTCCTACAAGGTTGGAAAGCGTTATCCCCTCGCGCTGAAGAGCTTTGGATAAGTCATCTTTTATTTTTTGAACTAGCGCATGGCCTTCGTAAATGAGCGCAGAGTAGAGTTGGATCAATGTCGCGCCAGCTTCAATTTTTATGCGGGCTGTTTCCGGACTATCAATGCCGCCAACGCCAATCAATGGAAATTGATTTTCAACACGCAGATAGGTTTGCGCGAGAATCTGGGTCGATGCGTTAAAGAGCGGGGCGCCCGATAAACCGCCTGCCTCCTCTCGGTAGGGAGATTTAAGCATGGTTGGCCGCGCAAGGGTGGTGTTTGATACAATCATTCCATCAACCCCGCGCGTTCGTGCGATATGAACAATATCATCAAGCTGCGTATAGGAGAGATCGGGCGCAATCTTTAGCAGAATTGGTTTATAGAAATTTTGCTTATTCCGTATCTCGATAACACGGGCGAGCAGCTCCGTCAGCCTCTTAGGCTCTTGTAAGTCTCTTAGACCGGGCGTGTTGGGAGAGCTGATATTTATGGTGAAATAACTTGCAACAGTCGCAAAAGCTTTAATGCCGGCAACATAATCTTGGATGCGATCTGCGGCATCTTTATTTGCCCCGATATTAACGCCGACAATGCCTGATTGGCGATATCGCTCTAGTCGCGCGCGAGCTGGCTCATGACCGTGATTATTAAATCCATAACGGTTAATCACACCCCGATCGGGCGTAAGACGAAAGGCGCGGGGACGTGGGTTGCCTGGCTGCGCTCTCGGCGTGAGCGTACCGACTTCAACAAAACCAAATCCAAGCGAGAGCATTGCCTCAAAAACTTCGGCATCCTTATCAAAGCCTGCAGCCAATCCTATGGGGTTAGGAAAAGAAAGACCGAATGTTTTCACACAAAGATTTGGATTATCATGCGGCGGCTTGAAGGGAGGTAAAAATTTCAGCAGCGCTATTGTCGCCTGATGTGCTTCTTCTGCACCGAGTAAGTGGAGGAGTGGCTTTGCGAATTTATACATGCTGATCATTTCAGGAGACCAGAAAAATCATGGCGATGATCTGAGCGTAGCTTTAAAGGCGATACGCAGTCGACGTCTTTTAGCATGAGTGGCGCATAAAGATGGGGGAATTTTTCTCCTCCTCGAGAGACCTCCCATTTTAGCGCCGGGCCAAGTCGGCTTGCCTCTACGCGGATCAGAAGCAGATCCGTCAGCCCGGAAAAATGTCTGGCCGCTGTTTCTTCAACCTGCTGCGCGGTTGAGAAATGGATATAGCGATCTGAAAGATCGATGCCAGAGCCTAAAAAAACCCCCGTCGTCTCTGTGTCTCGCCAGGCGTCACAAGAGGTAATTTTATAAATATACTTCACTCTGCAGCTCTTGTGTTGTCTGCCGCTGTCTGCAGGCGTTTAGGCAGCCGGGCGATCATCCCAATTAACGCTCGGTCAGACAGCGCGACAATGCGCTCGCCACGATTGAGCCATTGCACAGCGTCGTCGATTGTTTCTGCATCGGCAAGTTTTGCTTCTGCAATCGCGCGGTCAGCGGAAATAACGCCGCGCTGCCGCGGCTTGCGGATTGGCAGCCAGGCTTCATGTGCGGCGCGTAATTCTGAGTCAGAGTGTATTGCAAATACGCCGTTGACTTCGTCTTCTTCCGCGCGCGCGAGCGATTTTGATAAGGCCTTGCCGCGTTTTGCAATGGAGGGCGTTGTTGTTTCCTCTGGCGTTGTTAATACGCCGGCGCGGCGAAAAACAAGACCGAGCCAGCGCTGGCTAGTCAGCCATGAAAGAGGAATCGCTAAGATTAGCCCAGCGATTGTTGGCGACATCCAGGCAACAAGCGAGGGCGAGATTAACATGCCGGCAAAAAGCGTGATGACGCCAAGCAAGACATGCGAGCGGTGACGGCGAATAATATCGATGAGCGGAACGGAGCCATCATCCCGGCGTTGCGGATCCCAGCCAGTATCGAACCCAAAGATAATTTGAGCTACATGACCAGTTTGGATGAGCATCATGATCGGCGCAAGGAGCGCAGAGAGAACAATTTCAAACAAGGTTGAAATGAGCAACATGATCGCGCCACCCGAGCCCTTGCGCGTTTCAGGTTCGTAGATGGCGGCCAATAGGCCAAAAAATTTCGGTGCGAGCAAAATACTCATCGTTAAAGCAAAAAGCTCCAGCGAACGTTCGGCGTCAAAGCGGGGAAATGTCGGGAATAAGGAAAAATCGCTCGTAAAATATTCTGGCTTAAGATAGCTGGCTTGAATAACGATCACGATACCGACGAGGAGTTGCATGAGCCATAGAGGCGAGGTGAGATAACCAAAAATGCCAGTTAAAAAATGTTGACGCGTGGCCCAATGCAAGCCAGCGGCAAAAAGAATACGGGAATGTTGTAAGTTTCCCTGACACCAGCGTCGGTCACGGATTGAGACATCAATTAATGAGGGCGGGCTTTCTTCATAGGATCCGCCCAATGTTGGCAACATATAAACTGCATAACCTGCGCGACGGATCAGGGCTGCTTCTACAAAGTCATGGCTCAGGATGTGGCCGCCCCAGGGTGGACGGCCGCGGAGATCCGGCAGGCCGCAATGACGCGCGAAGGCGTCAATCCGTATAATCGCATTGTGGCCCCAGTAATTGCCATCGCGACCCATCCATGCAGAAAGGCCCATAGCGATCACGGGGCCGTAGATGCGCGCGGCAAATTGCTGGACGCGAGCAAATAAAGTGTTGCGATTGATGATCAAGGGCAATGTTTGAATAATGCCGCTATCCGGGTCGCTCTCCATAGCTGCGGCGAGTTTGACGATCGTTGGTCCAGTCATCAGGCTATCGGCGTCCAGCACGACCATATGCTGATAAGCGCCGCCCCAGCGCGTGACGAAATCTTCAATATTGCCAGCTTTGCGACCAGTATTTTTTTCTCGACGACGGTAATAAATACGGGCTTGCGGACCTAATCGGCGTCGAATGCCAATAAAAGCGCGTTCTTCAGCAACCCAGACGTCCGGATTTGTTGTGTCGGAGAGAAAGAACCAATCAAAATGTCCGCCTAATCCCGTCGCCTGCACATCCTCGTAAATTGTTTGAAGCGCAGCAAAGACGCGGCTCGGAGCCTCATTATAGATAGGCATAACGACTGCGGTTTTTTCACGCAATTTATTTGGCGTTGGCGGCGTCACTGGTTTGTTAAGCAGAAGAATAAAGCCAACTACTGCGCTCATAAAGCTCAGAGCAATCCAAGAAAAATTTAATAAAAATAGGCCAAGTAGCGCCCACTTAAGGGTCGTGACGCCGCCAACATCTATGACCTTATACATTTCATAGCCGCCATACAGCGTGAGCAAAAAGCCTCCGCCGAAGGTGGTCAGGCGCGCAAGCCAAGGCGTTATCCAGAGCTCAGGCGCCGCGCGTTTATGAATCTGGCGCCCGTCAAATTTGAAGAGATGTTGTGCCGGCATAGTGAGGTGGGCCTCTACCGGCGTTTGCGGAGCTATTTGCGGATTATGCGTCGTTCTCGTTGTCACGTCATCAAGCGTAGCGGGTGAATTCAGGGTGTCCATCTATAAAGCCAAGTTTCGCTGATGGGCGTATCGCCAGATTTCAGTACGAGACGCATTTCACAAAAATTTTCTGAAGACGGATCAATATCAAATGTGACCCGGCAGGTCTTCATAGCAGGGTTGAGAAATGTGCGAATGTTTGACGCCGCTCCTGGAGA
Source organism: Methylocystaceae bacterium (assembly GCA_009921565.1). Classification (GTDB taxonomy): domain Bacteria; phylum Pseudomonadota; class Alphaproteobacteria; order Rhizobiales; family Beijerinckiaceae; genus Methylocystis. The sequence continues at coordinate 8,201 of RFXM01000016.1, forward strand.
AGTCGTTAAGGCCGCAGTAAGTTGCGTCGTCCGACTTTGATCCGACAATATATCACCTGAAAAAACGACAAGAAAACGGCGGCGCTTTCCCGTTTGGGCGCGGCCGGCGCGCGCCTCTACAGTTATGGCGAGCGGCGGTCGCGTTGGAGGGTCCCAGCACCAAAACTGACGGTAGGCATAATTTGCTGGCAGGCCAACGACCAAAGGCGTTGTTGGTCGCCAATAAGCAACAATGTTTTCGTTATTTTCAGATTCTGATGGGATCTCGACGAGTTGCAACGCCCCTGGCCCCCAATCGCCAAGAGGTTCAACCCAGAGAGAGGGACGCCGTTCCCAATGTTGATCGTCATCTTCGTAATTAAAAATATTACGGTCCCGAAGGAGAGCCCCGTAGCCTTTTGGATTGGTATCCACAAAGGAAGAATATTGCAGATTTTCGCGATTAGAGAGTGGTCGCCATAACCACTCCGTTGCTCCTGTGAGCATTTGCAGGCCATTTGCGGAAGCAACCATTGGCCTGAGGTCATCTTGCCGACGTCGATCGAGCGGCGTGAATAGTGAGACGGCGGCAAATCCTGCTAAGCCGTAATGATCAACATAGGTGCGGGCAAAGAGCGTGAGCTCAGTGTCAATAATTGTGGCTTCGCCTGGGCGGATAGTGAAGCGATAGGCGCCGGCGACGCTGGGCGCGTCAAGCAATGCGTGGATCGTGAGGGCATTATCCCCAAGGTTTGGTTTTTCAATCCAAAAAACACGAAATGCAGGAAACTCTTCGCCGCGCGGATCTGCTGTGCGGATGGAGAGCCCTCGCGAGGTCACGCCCAGATTTTGACCCTCTGCAACCGCGCGATAAAAACTTGCGCCTTGAAAGATTGCAAGTTCCGCTTCAACGCCCTCTTTTGTCGCATGCATCACGCGAAAGCCGGAAAAGCCAAGATCCGGTAGCTTTTCAGGCAGTTTCAGCCCGCCATAATCAAATAGCTCTAGTTGATAGTTTAGTCGTGTTGTTGCGCCATTATCGACGAGATAGAGGTCGACAGCTGAAGTAAAAATGTGCCCTCGATGTAGGAGCTCGATCGAGAAGCCTTTATTCTGCCCGGACCATATTGCTGCGCCGGGTTTGGTCTTTATGCCAACAAACTGTTCATAGGTTAGGTCGGAGAAAGGCTCGCGGAGCTCATTAGGCGGTGCGGAGTAGGGTTTGGCGGCAAGCGCGCGGGCGAGTTCAACAACTGTATCGCGCGAGAATGAAGGCGCGGCAGGGGCTGCGCTCTCCGCCTGGCCGTTGGATCCGGTGAGGCCTGTGGCGACAGCGCTAAGTGCGGCTTTTAAAATATCGCGGCGTTCGATCATGAATTAAATGGCAACCTGGCGAGCTAGAGTTTGATGCTCAAGGTGGGATATTCTCTATACAGGAAATTGGTGGAACCAAACGCCTAATATTGTCCTATCGCGCCTTTGAGGAAAGACGGGGCTCTCTGGCATGAGACCGTCTAACCTTTCCGTCCCTTAAGGCTAAGCAAGCTGTCCGCGCCGCTCCATTGCGCCGGCGCCGGGCTTTAGTTAAAAGTCGTTGTATCTTAATAAGCTTAGCCGGATTTAACCGTCTCCTTGAGGCTGTTTCCGTCAAGAAATAAATCTATTTACTCACGTCAGGTTATCTTTTGCCGATGTCTTCCTCTCGCTCAGCTCTCGCTGTCGTTCTTGCCGCCGGCGAGGGCACGCGAATGAAATCGCAAACCCCTAAAGTTTTGCATGAAGTCGCTGGGCGTTCCATGCTCGGGCATGTGTTAGCGCGCCTCAGCGAAGCCGGCATTGCGCATGTTGGCGTTGTTGTGGGGCCGGGACAAGCAGAAGTGCGGGCGCAGGCGTTACAGCAAGTCCCGCACGCTCAGGTTTTTGTTCAAAGCGAACGGCGCGGCACAGCCCATGCTGTGTTAGCGGCGCAAGACGCTCTTATCGCGCAGTATGATGATGTAATCGTTTTATTCGCTGATACGCCGCTGATTACTAGTTCAACAATAATTTCGATGCGCGCTGCTTTGGCGGAGGGTGCAGGAGTTGTTGCGTTAGGATTTGTCGCTGAAAATCCGTTTGGCTATGGTCGATTGCTCAAAGACGATGCAGGACAACTCGCTGCAATTGTCGAAGAAAAAGACGCCACTCAATCTCAGCGTGAGATTAATTTGTGTAATGCTGGATTAATGGCGATTGACGGTCGTTATGCTTTATCTCTGTTGAAACGCGTTAACGACCGAAATGTAAAAAAAGAATTTTATCTTACCGATATTGTTGCGCTTGCGCGTAGCGATGGGTTGATTGCAAAGATCGCTATTGCTGATGAGATGGAAGTTCTAGGCGTAAATGATCGGCAGCAACTTGCTCAAGCTGAGGCTGTTGCGCAATCGAGATTGCGTAGGCGAGCTATGGCTCAAGGCGTCACGATGATTGCGCCAGAAACTGTATTTCTTGCGGAAGATACAATTTTCGGACGAGATGTGAGGCTCGAGCCTTATGTCGTGATTGGTCAGGGTGTTTCGATTGCCGATGAGGCGACAATCTACTCCTATAGCCATCTTGAAGGGGTCAAGATTGGCGCTGGGGCGATGATTGGGCCATTTGCGCGACTGCGACCCGGGGTAAATTTGGCGGATAAGGTAAAAGTGGGCAATTTCGTTGAGATTAAGAACGCTACTGTCGCCGTGGGCGCTAAAATTAACCACTTATCCTATGTGGGCGATACGGATATTGGCGCAAAAGCCAATATTGGCGCTGGCGTGATCACTTGTAACTATGATGGATTTTTTAAATATCGAACCCAAATTGGCGCGCAAGCTTTCATTGGCTCTAATTCATCTCTCGTCGCGCCAGTTCAGATTGGCGATGGCGCTTATGTTGGTTCGGGATCTGTCGTGACAAAAAATGTAGCATCCGATGCGCTTGTTGTCGCTCGGGGGCAACAAAAAGAAATCCCTGGTTGGGCCGCCAAGTTTCGCGCGGCGCAGGCTGAAAAGAAAACAAAAAAATAGTCGCGGAGACAAAGTGTGTCTGTTCGCGCTGCGCGGCGACTTTGGAGATTCTAAATGTGCGGCATTGTTGGCGTTTTGGGTAATGGCCCTGTGGCGGGGCAGCTGGTCGAGGCCTTAAAAAGGCTGGAATATCGGGGGTATGACTCCGCTGGCGTGGCGACATTGGAACAGGGACGCATTACCCGCGTGCGGGCGAGTGGAAAATTAAAAAATCTTGAGGAGAAACTTGCGCTTCATCCCCTCGCAGGCGCTATTGGCATTGGGCATACGCGCTGGGCGACGCATGGTAAGCCAACGGAGTTAAATGCGCATCCCCACGCCGGCGCAAAAGTCGCCGTTGTTCATAATGGCATCATCGAAAATTTCCGGGAATTACGTGAGGAATTACAAGCGCGCGGAGCATCTTTCGCCTCAGAAACAGATTCTGAAGTTGTTGCGCATCTTGTTGCTGAAGGCCTCGCGCGCGGCGAAGCGCCCTCAACCGCAGTTGCGTCGGCGCTGAGAAGATTAAAAGGCGCTTTTGCCCTCGCTTTTCTCTTTGAAGGCGAAGAAGATTTATTAATTGGCGCGAGACGCGGCTCTCCGCTTGCGGTCGGCTGGGGGAATGAAGGCGTTTATCTTGGGTCGGATGCATTGGCTTTGGCGCCCTTCGCCCATACAATTTCCTATCTTGACGAAGGCGATTGGGTTGTTTTGCGTCGCGTTGAGGTTCAGTTCCACGATGCAGATGACAAGCGTGTCGATCGGCGGCGTCAACCGCTCTTAGCTGGATCATTCTTAGTTGATAAAGGCAATTTTCGTCATTTCATGGCTAAGGAAATCCATGAACAACCAGAGGTCGTTGGGCGAACTTTAGCGCATTATCTTGACCTTGCTGAAGGCGTTGTGAACTTGCCGTTTGACTTTGGTTTTGATCCAAAGTCCTTGAGTCGCATAACAATTTCTGCCTGTGGCACAGCTTTTTATGCAGGTCTTGCCGCGCGATATTGGCTAGAGCGCTTTGCTCACTTATCGGTAGATATCGATATCGCATCGGAATTTCGTTATCGTGATCCGCCTCTATTAGAAAATGGCTTAATGGTGGTTGTTTCTCAATCAGGTGAGACGGCGGATACGTTGGCGGCGTTACGTTACGCGCGCGCGCAAGGCCAGCATACGCTCGCAATTGTCAATGTTGAGACATCAACGATTGCGCGCGAGAGTGAGCTTGTTGCAAAAACACTTGCTGGCCCGGAAATTGGGGTGGCGTCAACAAAGGCGTTCACGTGTCAATTGATTGTCTTTGCTTGTTTGGCGATTGCTCTTGGCCGCGCCCGTAATGTTTTAAGCATAGAGCAAGAGCGTGAATTAGTATCGCAATTAATCGCCGCTCCCGCACAGATGGCGGAAACGCTTAGCGATGAACGACAAGTCGAAACTGTCGCGCGAGATGTCGCGCGTGCGGAGAGCGTGCTTTATTTGGGACGGGGCCCTGCATTTCCTCTGGCGATGGAGGGTGCGCTCAAGCTAAAAGAATTATCCTACATTCATGCCGAGGGTTATGCCGCAGGCGAACTAAAACATGGTCCAATTGCTCTAATAGATTACGCCATGCCAGTGATCGTGCTTGCGCCGCCAGACGCGAGTCTAGAAAAGACGGTGTCAAATTTACAGGAAGTAGCCGCGCGAGGCGGCCATTTAATTCTAATTGGTTCTCGTACGGCGCATACTGCCGCCGCTGCGCCTTTAGCTGGATTTATTGAATTATCAGAACAGGTTTCAGGGCCATTTGCGATTGTTGTTTACGCTGTCATCATACAACTTCTTGCCTATCACGTCGCTGTTTTCATGGGTAAAGATGTCGATCAACCGCGTAATCTCGCTAAGAGCGTAACAGTTGAATAGTCAAAAGATTTTCTTTTTTTAAAGCGTTAGGCCGTTGGCTTAAGCTGGGAGGGTAGTGCGGCGGCAAGCTTGACGGGGCGATCGCGTCGATTCAGGCGCGCGAGCAGCCATAATGACAGGCCTGCTTCTGCCGCAGCAAAGGCGATGAGCAGAAAAGCAAAATACCAACTAAGGCGCATAAGCGACTCAAGCGCGACAAGAAATACAATATGCGCAGTTGGCGCCGCCATATTCAATAAGCCGCCTCCTGCGCCGCGGCGACCAGTGATGTTGCCAAAAGTTAAGCCCAGGGCCAATGCAAGCAAGGTGTGTGTAAGAGAAAGAAGAGGCACACCAAAGCGTTTTGCCGCCTCTGCAGCCCATTCTCCTAGGAGATGGGGGTCTGTGACGGCGAGGGCGCGATTGGCGATAAAAGGTCCAGCAGATAACTCATAAACTCCGCGCCAGTCGCGGTTTGGTAAAGCGCCGCTGCCTTGCATTGGCAAAGCCATGGCATATTGATCAAAATTTGAAATTCTTACATCGCCGCCGCTTGGAAGCGTTCGGGTTTGAATGCTGCCATTTGACAGAGCGACAATAACCCCTGCGTCATTGCGCCGAAACTCGGCGCTTGCGGCAGTAATGGTTTCTTCCTGCATTTTTTCGATAGAAATCTGACGAATGAAAAGATTGGCCGCGAGATCAGGGGTTAACCAGCGTTCAATATACAATGTTTTAAGACCATTATCGAAGGTATAAAAATGCGCAGCGTCTAGCATGCGATGATTAAGCGAATTTCTAACGACGTTGAGAACGTCTTGCATATTGCTTGAGTAATAGGGCGCAATAAAATTTGCTAAAATATAACCAAAGAGCGTTATTGCAGCAGCGAGCGTCAGGGCTGGGCGACAAATTGACCAAGCGGATAAGCGCAAAGCATATAAAACAGCTATCATTCCCTCGCTAGCCATGCGGGAGAATTCAAGCGCCGTTGCAAGACCAATCGCCATAGGGAGCGTCACAAAAGCGACGGTTGGCGTTATACCCACGAGCGCAGGCATGACTAAGCCGCCCCGTACTGCAGCGGGAGGCAGTTGATAAAGAAGATAGGAAAGCACAACAGGAACGGATAAGGCGAGTTGAACGACGAGGACCCCTAGCGCAACACGCTTGAACAGATAAAAGAATAACAAGCGTGGCATTGCGATCCTACCTAACGTCCAGGATCATTTTTAAATCGCTTCCAGGCTGCATTGGAATATTCCGTCCAGGCTGCATCGAATACGCCGCGAGAGGGTAAGGCTGTCGCGCCCGCCCAATGAGCAAAGTAGATTTCTTTCCCCTCGTAATCTACTGGCTTGCCATTTTCAAAGCGCACGCCAGGGGCCTTGTAAAAGCTTTCATGAGACGCGCGTTCAACGACATTTGGCAGAAGCGCAATTTTCAACCCACGCCTATGCGTAACAAAGTTTACTAAGGGCTGCGCAAATAGCTGTCCTCGCTTACGCACATCATGAAAGATTGCAGAGTCTTGATCCATTGTGTCGATAAAATTTTTTAAACTTAGATATTTATTCGAGGTGACCCAAAAACCATCATTAAAAAGCAGGGCGTCTTTAAGAAATGGATAGTTTTCCTGCCGGGCGTTGTAGACATATTCAAAGCTTGGCGAGGCGACGATAAACTCTGTCTTGCCTCTTTCAAGTCGACCAAATATTGGCGTGAAGTCGCGAAAGAGAATAACGTCAACATCAACATAAGCGACTTCGTCTAAATCAAGCGCAAGCGCTTGTAACTTACGAAGCCGTCGGCGGTTGTTGTTGAATATTCCTGGATAGAGTTCGTGCGAGAGTTTGTCGATTTCGCGCGGCTCGTCTTCTATGAACGTTGCGCCATAAATTTCCGCCGCCCGACGCGTTTGCGAAACGTTATCGTCGTAAGGGATCAGGTATAGGGGCAAGGCCGCGTTGGTGTCGCGGTAACTTTCAAGAAACGGTAACAGCCAGTCAATAATTTTATCATTGCCGACAATAGCCACGCCATATCGCTTTGATTTTGATGTGTCAGCTGACGCGGCATCGGATCCCTGCGGGACTGGATTTGAAGGTGGAAGGCTCATATAGGGGGTGTAATTGTAAATCTCGGATAAATGCAAGGGGCGGTTACTAAGCCGCGGTCTCTGGCGGATAAATCATCGATGGATCAGATGGATAGGACTCCTGAGGGTCTTGGTGTCTCGGCCCCGCCTGAATTGCTTGCGGGGCGTCGAGTCGCTCTATTGCATCCCGCCTGGCACAGTTGCGGCACTTATCAGGTTGTTTTGGGGCAAATCGCCGCCTATCGTGCGCTTGGTTCAGAGATTTATCCGATTGCAATTAGTTCGGATCCTGCTTTCACTCCAGGCCGAAATTGGTTGTGGCGTTCTTTTGTTCAATCGACGCCTGAACTGTGCCGCGGTCCGCGGTTCTTTGGCGGCGCGCCTCTCCATAAAATTATATCGCCCACTTTTTTGACGGATGTGCTTTGGCCTTACCTTCATGGCGATCAAGCTGTCATGCGGCTAGGCATGGCGACGCGCGCAGAAATTTCGCCGGAATGCACAGCGCAACGCTTTGACCTTATACATTGCAATCATTTTTTTCTCATGCCGCTCGCTCAACGCCTCGCGCGCGGAAAGGCGCCGATTATATTAGATTCGCATGATCTTCAAGCGCGTCAATTCGCTTTGATTAATAAACGAATGCCCTGGCTTAAGCCCGCGGTTAGCTATGAGGCGATGTTAGCCCAGGAGCTCGGCGCAATGGGCTCCGCCGACCTTTTGTTGCATCTTAATGCGCAAGAGGCAGGAGAGTTTGGCGCGCTTTTACCCCATAAGCGCCATGCATTATTATACCCCGCAACGCCCCCGGCGCCGACAGGCCCTGGCGGCGAGGATATTGTCATTGTAGCAAGCAACAACACGGCTAATGTCGAAAGCCTTATTTGGTTTTTGCGGGAAGTCGCTCCGATAATACCGGGCGTCAGAGTTACAATTGCGGGTAATGTTGACGCTGGGCTGCGCACGCAGGCGCCTGAAGAATTCTCTCGCTATCGAGGGTGGTTTATGGGGCGCGTTGATGATCCCGGGGGTATTTATGCGCACGCACGCCTAGTATTATTGCCCACAATTAGCGGGCACGGTCTTTCCATCAAAACCATTGAAGCTTTTTCAAGTGGTTTGCCAATTGTCGCAACATCGCTCGCGCTGCGCGGTCTGGGCGCTGAGGCTCACAAGCTAGAGGGAGTCCGAGTTGCAGACGAGGCCGCCTCCTTCGCCAGAGCGATCCAGGAGGTTTTACAGGATAAACCATGGGACCCCGCAGCGCGTAAGAACAGCGCCGCGCGCAACTATTATGAGAGTCAATTTTCTCAAAAGGCCTATGAAAGCCATTTGGCTGAATTAATTCTATCCGTAACTAAAGCCGATTAACTCATTTTAACCCATTTTGATCAGCTAGTTGTTAAAAGTGTTGCGAAAGAGCAACGCTTTCTCAAAAACGTCATTTTGGATCAATATTCGAATTTCATCCGCGACAGGGTGATGTTAGTTATTTCTCACCTAACCGCTGCACCGAGAATCGGGCGGCCTTGCTTGGTGGAGAAATAATTATGAATTTCAAGGCTTCGATCCTCGGCGCATGTGCCTCAGTTATCGTTCTGAGCGCAGCAACTGCAGCTGATCTACCTTCACGAAAAGCGCCAGTTGCGCCACCACCACCTGTGTTTTCCTGGACTGGATGGCATGGCGGCGTTGTAGGCGGGTATGCCGGCGGCGATGCAAGCTACAATATTAACCGCTATGCATTGAATGGCGCGGCATGGACACGTAACGCCACTGCTGGAACGAGTGGTTACATCGTTGGATATGAAAGTGGCTATACTTGGCAGCTGCCAAATAACATCACGATCGGCTATGAAGGCGATTATAGTTACACTAATATTTCGCCAGATGGCGGTCGCAACTATTATGGCGGCGTGAACAGTAATCTGACATATTTCGGTACTGAGCGGTTGCGTTTTGGTTATGCAATGGGTCGTTTGATGCCTTACATCACCGGCGGTCTCGCTTATGGTTATTTCAATGGCGTTTCCTACGGCCAATCAAATGGCTTGTGGATCGCCAGTGGCTCCAGCGCAAATCGTTGGGGCGGCGGTTGGACAGTTGGTGCGGGCCTTGAGTATGCGCTAATGGATCATGTCTCTGTAAAGGCGGAGTATCTCTATTCAAGCTTGACGGCGCCCTCTGGCGGTTCTGCAGTTAGTCTTAATAACAGCGGTGTTGCTGTTGTTAATGGCGGCAATTACAACCTCAATCTTGCGCGTGTTGGCGTCAATTATCGAGTCAAAAGCATCGGCGCTCTGCTGGGTGTTGATGGGCTTGGCGACTTCTGATCGAATTTTAAAGATCAGAGATCTTTTGATAGCCCGGTCATTTGGCCGGGCTATCGTTTTTTATAATTATGCTCGACCTTCTTGAGCGATGCGTTAAGCTATCTGATTATGATCCAGAAATACCCAATTTTGTCGAACGTAGCGGTTGTCTCTCAACTCACAGATCGTGCACGCGAAATTTTCCGACAAATTGTCGATAGTTATCTTGCCTCTGGCGAGCCGGTTGGTTCCCGGCAATTGTCGCGTCTGTTGCCCATGACGCTCTCGCCCGCATCAATCCGCAATGTGATGCAGGATCTCGAGGAATTAGGACTTGTTTTTGCGCCTCATACCAGCGCCGGACGTCTGCCGACAGAATTAGGATTGCGATTTTACGTTGATTCTATGTTGCAAATTGGTGATTTGGCCGATGTAGAGCGTGTGCGCATTGCTGCTGAAGTTGAAGCGGCATCGCGGGATCATGATATCGGCGGGGTATTGGCTGAGGCGACGAGCTTAATTTCGGGTCTGGCGCGCGTTGCGGGCGTTGTTGTCGCGACAAAGGCGAATGTGCGCTTAAAACAAATCGATTTTGTGCGCCTCGAGGCCGAGCGTGCGCTGGCGATTCTAGTTGCAGATGATGGCACGGTGGAAAATCGTGTAATTCCAGTTCCAAGAGATTTGCCTGCCTCCGCGCTAGTCGAGGCGGCTAATTACCTGAATGCGCGTGTTTCTGGCAGAACCTTGACGGAGGCTCGCGAGGGTGTGGAAGAATCGCGCCGTGCAGCTCAAGTGGAGCTCAACGAATTAACTGCGCGACTTGTTGAGGCAGGGTTGGCGATTTGGACGGGTGCGCCAGGAGAACATCGTCAGTTAATTGTGCGTGGTCAAGCGCATCTTTTGGAAGATCTTACCGCAGCGACAGATCTTGAGCGGGTGCGGTTACTCTTTGCGGATCTTGAAACAAAAACAGGAGTCATTGACCTACTGGAGCGAGCTGAACAGGGTGAAGGCGTTCGAATTTTTATTGGATCGGAAAATAAATTATTTTCACTCTCTGGATCATCTTTGATCGCCGCGCCCTTACGCGATGGCGATCGCAGAATTATTGGCGCGCTCGGGGTTATTGGTCCTACCCGGATTAATTATGCGCGCATCGTTCCGATGGTTGATTATACGGCGAAGGTCGTCGCGCGTGTGATCAGCGGAAATTGAAAAGAATCACATGAAATTCTGAGGGTCTACGTCAATTTGTACGCGGACTCCATTACGCGCTTTGGGCGCTAAAGAGAGGAGATCCCGCAAGAAGCTTTGCATGTCAGCGGTCTTAGGTCCCTTGGCTAATAAGCGATAACGATAGCGGCCACGAATCAGCGCGATCGGCGCCTCAGCTGGACCCAAAAGCATCACTTCGTCTTTTGCCGCTATGCGATCAGCGGGCGCAACCCGATATCGCCGACTTTTTGGCAATTCGCTAACGAGGCGCGCTAAGGCGCGCGCATAAGTTTGCGCTATTTTAGCGTCGGGCGCAGAGACAATAATCGCCGCCAAGCGTCCAAAGGGCGGTAGATCCGCGTGACGACGCAAGGCGATTTCTTGCGCATAAAATTTTTCCGCGTCACCCGATAGGAGAGCTTGCATAACTGGGTGATCGGGTTGGTAGCTTTGTAAGAACGCGCGACCTGGCTTGTCGCCTCGACCAGCGCGGCCGGTAACTTGACTGAGTAATTGAAATGTTCGTTCGCTGGCGCGAGGGTCGCCATTGTCTAACCCGAGATCAGAGTCGATGACGCCAACCAGAGTTAGGTAGGGAAAATTATGCCCTTTAGCGACAAGCTGTGTGCCGATGATGAGATCAAAATTTCCTTGAGCGACTTCATCTAATTCGCGACGTAAGCGCCCCGCGCCGCCGGGAAAGTCTGAGGATAAAACCAATAAACGGGCCTTAGGAAAAAGTGTCGCTGCTTCCTCGGCGAGACGTTCTACACCTGGGCCGCAGGCTGTAAGAGAGTCTGAGCTGCCGCATTCGGGACAATTTTCTGAGCGTTTTTCCGTGTGGCCGCAATGATGGCAGATCAGGGCCCGTCGAAACCGGTGTTCGACAAGCCAAGCGTCACAATTTTCACAACGGAAACGATGACCACATGTGCGACAGAGCGTTAAGGGCGCGTAGCCGCGACGATTGAGAAATAATAATGTCTGCTCTTCGCGCGTTAGATTTTCTTCAATTGCTTCTATAAGGCGCGGGGCGATCCATTGGCCGCGTTTTGGGCCATTTGTACGTAGATCAATTGATTCAAGATCAGGCATCGCTCGAGCGCCTGCGCGTGAAGCGAGGTGAAGATATCCGTAGCGACCGCTTTGCGCGTTAACGCGCGTCTCAATCGAGGGCGTGGCTGAGGCCAATATAATCAGCGCGTCCTCCATGCTCGCGCGCACGACCGCCATATCGCGCGCATGATAAGTTACTCCATCATCCTGCTTATAAGCGGCTTCATGCTCTTCATCGACAACAATGACTCGGAGGTTTTTAAATGGCAGAAATAGCGCTGAGCGCGCGCCAACCACGACGCTCATCTCGCCTGAGGCGGCCGCGCGCCAGATCCGCGCGCGCTTGCGCATACTGACGCCAGAGTGCCATTCGGCTGGCGGCGCGCCAAAACGTTCCGTGAACCGTTGCAAGAACTGCGCCGTTAGCGCAATTTCCGGCATCATCACCAACGCTTGGGCGCCTTCGCGTAAAACTGAAGCTATCGCCTCAAAATAAACTTCAGTTTTTCCAGAGCCGGTTACGCCTTGCAGAAGAAAGGGCGCATATTTTTTTGTTTTGATCGCCTGGTTGAGGGTTTCCGCTGCTTGTTTTTGTGCTTGCTCTAATGTGGGAGGACAATAAGAAGGGTCGAGAGTCGGGAATGGCGACTCGTGCGAAGCGCTGATTACTTCAAGAGCCCCTTCATCTACGAGCGCATCGATTACGCCTGATGAACATGCGGCGGCCTCTGCGAGCGCTTTTCTCGAAAACACGAGCCCGCCCTCTGCGCAGATGAGAATGCGGCGTCGCGTTGGCGTCAAGCGCTTGGGCGAAATACCCGTCGCGCGATAGAGGAGGCGTGGCTTTTCGGGGGCTGTTTCCTCAACTGCTCGCGTCGCAAGACGTAAGGCCATACCAAGAGGCGTCAGTGTGTAGCGTGCGAGCCAAGCAATAAAATCACGCAACTTTTGAGGAAGTGGAGGCCTGTCTAACCGCTTCTTGATTGTTTTGAGTTCGCGAGAGTCGCTGGAATCGATATTAATGCGCCAAACAACGCCATAGGCCTCGCGCTTGCCCAAGGGGATAATGACGCTGTCGCCAGGCTCAAGTTTGCAGTCGGACGGCGCGATATAAGAATAGGGAGCGTCTATGGCGATGGGCGGCAAGACTTCAACGATTTGCGGCATTGATAAGTGTTCTCGGTCCCGCGTCATCCTAAAAGGACTTAGCCGATCTTCGCCGGGGTCGAAAGCAACGATTACTTGACCGCGTCTATTGAGCTGCCTAACG
>RFXM01000151.1 GCA_009921565.1 Methylocystaceae bacterium
ACTTACAATAAGCGCAGTTACACCTGGTACTACAACTGTATTAAGCGCTGGCGCAGTTGCAGCATCTCCAACCCTTGCACAATACAAATCCGCAGCTTGTATAAAAACTGCTGCTAATACTTGGTATGTAGTAGGAGCTATTGCATAAATGTTAAATATAATTGCTGGCCAACTTGCACCTACAACAATACCTGTACCTGCATTAACTGTTGATTATTTAGTAGTAGCAGGCGGTGGTGGCGGTGGAGACGGAACAGCTAGAGAAGGCGGTGGTGGCGGTGCGGGTGGTTTACGTTGTACTGTCACGGCAACAGGTGGTGGTGGATCTTTAGAATCTGCTTTATCACTGACAAAATCAACTAATTACACTGTAACTGTTGGTGGCGGTGGTGCAAAAGGCACATCTACAACACGTGGATCAAATGGTGGTAATTCTGTTTTTAACACTATAACTTCAACTGGTGGCGGCGGTGGCGGTGCTGGTAACGTATCAGGTCAAACCACTGGTGCAAATGGGGGATCAGGTGGTGGTGGAACATATAGTGCTCAAGCAGGTGGGACAGGTACAACTAATCAAGGTTATGCTGGTGCAGCTGGTAGATCTTCTGGCACACTGTCTGGCGGTGGCGGCGGTGGTGCGGGCGCTGCTGGAGTTGTAGCAACTGATACTCAAACTCCTAATGGTGGTGCTGGCGTTGCAACTTCAATAAGTGGATCATCTGTAAGTTATGCAGGTGGTGGTGGCGGTGGCTCTGAGACTGTCAATGGTGGAACAGGTGGAACAGGTGGCGGTGGTAATGGTGGTACATCTGGCGGTGCTTCTGGAACTGCTGGTGCCACTAATAAAGGCGGTGGCGGTGGCGGTCAATACAATACAGCTGTGGGAGCGGCAGGTGGCTCTGGAATTATTATTTTAAGATATCCAGATTATTACACAATTACTTTTGGTGGCGGTGTAACAGGCACAGAATCATCTCCTAGTGGTGGTTACAAGCGAGCAACAATAACAGCTGCAACTGCTGGAACAGTGAGTTGGTCATAATGGCACATTACGCTTGGTTAGATGAAAATAATGTAGTTGTTAATGTAACTGTTGGCGTTGATGAATCAGAGTTAATTGATGGATTAGACACTGAGACATTTTATAGTCAAGCAACTGGCCATAAAATTAAACGCACATCATATAATTCTCGAATTAGAGGCACATACGCAGGTGTCGGATATACCTATAATCAAGATGAGGATATATTTGTAGCGCCAAAACCATATCCATCTTGGATTAGAGAAGGCTCTTTTTGGAGTTCACCGATACCAAAACCTCAAGGATTATATTGGTCTTGGGATGAAGACACATTAAGTTGGATCGAAATTGAAGCCTAAGCTATGCGCAGCTGGAGTTCAGTTAAGAGATCAAATTGATACCTGGTTTCCAGATAGGCGTACTGCCAGTGATGGGTGGGTGGGCGATAG
>RFXM01000152.1 GCA_009921565.1 Methylocystaceae bacterium
GTAGATCGGCGTTTAGTGTAATGATATTATCGCCAACTTGAAGCTGTGTAGTGTTGGCGTATGTAACAGAACCAGCAATTGTAAGATTACCACTGATTCCAATGTCTGATGTGATTAGCTGAGATATCGGTGATGCTAGTTTAACATAAGTTGCTACAGTGTAAGCATTAACACTGTTTGACATATACCCAGCATAACTATTAGCAGATAGACCTACAAGATTAGACCAAGCATTGGTAGCAATTGCTAGTGAGTTAGCGTTGGCATAGGCAGCGTTAGAAAGAGTATAAGCTGCGTTTACTGTTGCATATACTAGATTTTGAACAACCCAGTTAGAGTTTGATGATGCGTAAACTGTATTTGTAAGATCATAAACGGCGTTTTGAACTATCCAATTAGAATTGGATGAAGCATATACAGTATTCGTTAGATCATAGAGAGCGTTTTGAACGACCCAATTAGAATTAGATGAAGCGTAAGTAGCATTGATTGTGTCATAAGCAGCATTGAGCGCCACATAAGCAGCATTGCCCATGACATAGTTAGCATTTACAGTGGCATATACTAAATTTTGAACAACCCAGTTAGAGTTAGCTGAAGCATAATTGGCATTGATAGTATCATAGGCAGCATTAGCCAAAGTATAGTTAGCGTTTACTGTAGCATATACTAAGTTTTGAACTGTCCAATTAGAATTAGCCGAGGCATAGTTAGCATTGATAGTATCATAGGCAGCATTGAGAGTGATATATCCAGCATTTGCCATAACATAGTTGGCATTTACTGTGGCATATACTAAGTTTTGAACGGTCCAATTAGAGTTGGATGATGCATAGATGGTGTTTGCTAGTGTATATAAAGCATTCTGCACTGTCCAATTGGAATTAGATGAAGCATATATTGTGTTTGCTAATCCAAATACAGCGTTCTGGACTGTCCAATTAGAATTGGATGAAGCATATACAGTGTTTGTTAATGTGTATAGAGCGTTCTGAACTTGCCAATTGGAATTAGAAGAAGCATATACTGTATTAGTAAGATCATAAACGGCGTTTTGAACAACCCAATTAGAATTACTAGACGCATAGATGACGTTGGCAAGATCATATACAGCATTTTGAACTGTCCAATTGGAGTTGGATGAATTATAAGCAACATTGAGAATTGTATATACTAGATTTTGAACTTGCCAATTAGAGTTCTCAGCAGCATAAACAGCATTAATGGTATCGTAAGCAGCATTCAAGCAAATATATGAAGCATTTGCCATCGTATAATTTGCATTGACTGTGCTATAGACTAGATTTTGAACTGTCCAGTTAGAATTAGCTGAATTGTAGGCCCAGTTTGCTACGTTAGCTGCGCCATTGGCATGATACCAAATTGGAGGCAAATCAGTGGCAAGAGCCGCACCAGCCATAGAACCACCGCCACCGGTGG
>RFXM01000153.1 GCA_009921565.1 Methylocystaceae bacterium
TCGACATAGGCGGCAAGAAAGAGCGCGCCATTCCGCGCGATTATCAGCTTGATGTTGTCAAAGACACGCCCCTGCACGTTGATTTCTTGCGCTTGAAGCCAGGCTCACGCCTGCGCCTGAACGTGCCCGTTCACTTTATTAATCAAGAAAGCTCTCCGGGCCTCAAGCGCGGCGGCGCGCTTAACATCGTCTATCACTCGATAGAGATGTGGGTGCCGGCGGATAATATTCCGGAAGCGATTACAGCCGATCTTGCGGGAATGGACTTCAACGAGTCGCTGCAGATTTCGGCAATTAGCCTACCAGAAGGCTGTAAGCCGACGAATCCAGATAAAAACTTCACTGTTGCGAGCCTTGCGCCGCCATCTGGCGCGGCTGAAGAGCCAGCGCCAGCCGCGGCTGCCGCTGCGCCTGCGAAAGAAGAAAAGAAGAAATAAGCCACTAGCTTGCTGTTATGTTAATGGCCGGGTTTTCCCGGCCATTTTCTTTTTGTAGGGGTTTCAATGTTCTTGCTTGTTGGGCTTGGCAATCCTGGTCGAAGCTATGCGCATAACCGACACAACATTGGCTTCATGGCGATTGAGGCTATTGGACGCAGACATGGCTTTAGCGCAGCCCGCTCTCGCTTTAGCGGCTTAGTCAGTGAAGGCCTCATCAAAGGCGAACGGGCGCTGCTCTTGCAACCGCAGACCTATATGAATGAGAGCGGACGTTCGGTAGGCGAAGCGGCGCGCTTTCACAAAATCGGCCTTGAAAACATAATCGTCCTGCACGACGAACTTGACCTCGCACCGGCGAAATGTCGAATTAAAACTGGCGGCGGCGTTGCAGGTCATAATGGCTTGCGTTCGATCTCAGCGCATATTGGCAATGACTACAAACGCGTGCGACTGGGGATTGGCCACCCTGGCGACAAATCGCTTGTGCACCATTATGTCTTGAATGACTTTTCGAAAAATGAAGCTGATTGGGTGACAACGCTTTGTGAAGCGATTGCCGATCACGCAGAACTTTTGATCACTGGCGACGATGCTGAATTACAAAACCGGGTCCATTTAGCGCTCAAATCTAAAGGTTATGACGTCCCAAAATCGGCGAATGAAAAATAATTCGTCCCTCCGGCGGACGGCAAAAACTACGATTTTATCCACCGCCCGGACCCATCGTCGACTTACCCCTTCCACAAACACGCGACCCCGCTTATATTCCATTTGCTAGCGCTTGCGTTGGCTATGGCGATAAACGAACATCGAAATAAACCATTCGGACCCGGGGGCGGTACCCGGCGCCTCCACCTGAGATCATAAAGTTGAATCGTGATTTCAGGCGGGGGCGAAATAGGATCGACGAGGGCGTAAAGGGTGATTTTTTGCTCGGCAT
>RFXM01000154.1 GCA_009921565.1 Methylocystaceae bacterium
CTTGGTCAATATAAGTCGCGACTAACGAACCGCCTCGAGGCGTGGCTCAGCCTTTTTTTTAATCCTTCTCGGGAGAGCGATAAAACTCAAGTCTCAAGCATGGAAGACGAAGACGCGCTTTACGCTGACTGGCTGGCGCAGTTTGAGCGCCTTGACGCTGAGGCGTATAAAAAAATATCAAAACATATTCAGCTCTTTTTAAAGCCCGCGCGCTTCACGCTGATCCTCGACTGTCGCAATGCTGAAGTGGGTGAAATTGAGAGAAGTTTAACGTCCCTTGATCATCAAATTTATCAAAATTTTGATCTTCTTTTGTGTGGGCGGGAGGAGACGCTCCTTGCCTTTACGCGTCCGCAGGCGACAGCCTCTGGGGACACAAGAAAAATTATTCCCCTCAGCTCTTCAGCATGCGAGCGGGAACTCTTAGAGGCGCTCGCTTCAGAGATTTTGTGCGACTATGTGGCGCTTTTTGCAGCTGGTGACCAACTGCATGCGACAGCTTTGTATGAATTTGCCGCCGAAATCGATCTCTCTCCGCAGGCGCAGGCGCTTTACGCTGACGAAGATCTCTGCGACGAGACGCAAAAACGTCGTTCGCCTTTTTTTAAGCCTGACTGGAACAGAGAACTTTTCTTAGGCCAAAATTATACTGGCGCTTTGTGTTTTATTGAACGCAGCAGATTTAGCGCCCTTATCAGACAAAAACAAAAAATAGCAACGATTGAGGCGCTTCATTTTTATGCGCTGCTCGACTCTCCTCGTGAGGCCGTGCGCCACATTCCAGCCGCTCTCTATCATCGCAGAGCAAGTCAGTGCGGCGTTGCGTGGACGCGCCGGTCCCAGGCTTTGACGCAACAGTATCTGGATGCGTCTGGCGTAAGAGGAGAGGCGGGGGCGCTTGCGGATCATCCCGAGTGGGTGGCGGTGCGGCGCGGGGCGCTTGATCCGGCGCCGCTTGTGACAATTATTATTCCAACCCGCAATCGCCCCGACTTGCTCAGCGTGTCGCTGCGCGGCGTCTTGAGCGAGACGGATTACAAAAATATCGAAGTGATTATTGTTGATCATGAAAATGATCACCCGGAAGTCATCGAGATCTTTAAGACTTACGCGAATGACCCGCGCGTCACGGTGCTCCCCTACAGCGGCGTCTTTGATCATTCAGACATGAATAATCGCGCGGCGACGCTTGCGCGGGGCGAAATCTTGCTCTTTCTCAATGATGATATTGAAGTCATAGAGCCCGGCTGGCTCACGCACATGATTGCGCAATTTGCGTTAACAGATCGCGGCGTCGTCGGCGCGCGTCTGCTTTATCCCGATCGCCGCATTCAGCATGCGGGCGTTATTTTGGGGCTCGGCGGCGTGGCGGGGCATGGC
>RFXM01000155.1 GCA_009921565.1 Methylocystaceae bacterium
CTGTTGCCGACATCACACATGTGGATGTGCAAAAATACGCCTTGAGCATTGGCTAAGGCGCTAAGATCAGATGTATATTCTTCCAAAAATTTTCTTTAGGCATCCGCCCTACGCCAGGATTGGCGTTGTCTGCCTTGGTTTGTTGTTGGGGTTAGGCTGGAGTATGTCTTCGCTTATCTGGGCGCGCTGAGGGCTTACGATGTGCGTGCTGATATTCATTCGCGCTTCATTTCGCAACGCATTATTTTTGGTCCGTCATCTAACTTTATTTCTGATTGCTTCTATCTGGCTGTGTTTATCGATCCATGTTGTTCATGGGTCAGAGCGTGTTGCTGAGAAAAAAAATGCGCCGCCGCTTTTTTCGTGGGCGGGGATGTATTTGGGGCTGAATGGCGGCGTTGGCGTTCCATTGCACCCAAACGAACATCTACACGCCAATGGCGGTCGAGACATTCAGACGATTGATCTTTACCCAGGCAGTCAGGTGCGTTCAGGCATCACTTTTGGCGCACAAGCTGGATATAATTGGCAAAAGGATCATTTGGTCTATGGCGTTGAAACGGATTTTAATTATCTGGATGGCCGGGGAGGAAAGAGTGGTTTTTATCCGACGCCAGCTTTTTTTCATCCTGAAGGAATTTCAGGTTATTGGTTAAATTATCAGCAGCCAGTTAATTTTTACGCCAGCATGCGC
Source organism: Methylocystaceae bacterium (assembly GCA_009921565.1). Classification (GTDB taxonomy): domain Bacteria; phylum Pseudomonadota; class Alphaproteobacteria; order Rhizobiales; family Beijerinckiaceae; genus Methylocystis. Next base: position 695 of record RFXM01000155.1, read on the forward strand.
TTGCGAGCGGGTTTCGCCTTTGATCGCCTGCTCATTTATGGAACTGGCGGCGTGGCGCTCGGGGGCACGCGCGGCCCAGCGACATTAATGTTTTTAGCGGATGAAAAAGTAAAAGATTTTCCGGTTTGGCCGCGGATCTTTGAAGCGCGTCAATCCTTTTCAAGACGCATGAAATATATCTTAGGCGCGGGGATGGAGTATGCTTTTCTCGATGATACAAGTTTAAGGTTTGAAGCCTTTTATTTAAATCGACAGCTTAATAATCAGGATTTTAATACTGGCTCTCGAGGCCAATATATTTCAAAATTTCGTAATGAAGACTATATATTTCGCGCCGGCATTAATCATCTGTTTGGAGCGGAGAATGATTTAAGCCCAACAATTAAGGAGGAGACAGATAATAAAGAAAATGAAGATGTAAAAGAAGAGATCTATAGCGTCCATGGTCTCACAACAAGCGTCGCGCAAGGGTATCCAAAATTTAACGCGCAATACAGTGGCGCTTACAGTTTTATTCCTCAAGGCCAGGTCAGATCGGGCACTTCGGCGGGTCTCTTTATGGGACTTCGCTTATGGCAAGGAGCATCTGTCTATTTTAACCCTGAGATGGATCAAGGTTATGGTCTGCAAAACACCGTTGGCGCCGCCTCATATGTGAACGCGACAACAACAAGAGTGGGTTCAA
>RFXM01000156.1 GCA_009921565.1 Methylocystaceae bacterium
TCAGTTAATTTAAAGCCTGGGCGCGATGCATTTGAGTGTAAAGAGATCTCTTTTAATCCAAAACTAGATTACACGTTACAAGAGATATGCGACGCATGTGGCGTTACGCCGCTCGAGGCTAACACAGCTACCTATAGATCCGTTAAGGTAGAAGATAACGGCGTCGATAATGTGATGACATGGCTCAACGAGCAAGGGCTTGTCTTATCGCGTCCTAACCCAGAAGGCTGGATGGGCGTTGTATGTCCTAACAATGCAGCGCATACAGACGGACAGATTGAAGGCCGTTACAGGCCACTGGATCGCTCCTATTGCTGCATGCATGCCCACTGTGATCACATCAACAGCGAAGCGTTTCTTAAATGGGTCGCTGATAATGGTGGGCCGCGCGAGCATCAAGGCATCAGAGGCGAGCTTATCACTGCCGAATTTAAAGCTATGCATGAAGCCATAAAGCCTAACGCGTTTTTCCCTGATGTAGCATCTGAGCGCGTCGCGCAAGTAGAGCGCGAAGAGGCCGGACGCGTGGAGCGCGGTGACTGGTATGAGCGCTTTGCGTACATCGTGGATGATGACGCATACTTTGACCTTACAACGCGCAACGAGATCTCGCGCAGTTCTTTCAATGCTATCTTCCGGCATATCAGTTGCGTGTCAGTGCATAACGCCAAGCGCCGCATCGAAGCATCTGTGTGCTTTGATGAGAATCGCCAAGAGCACAAGGCAAAACTATTGAAAGGTCTAACCTATGCGGCAGGCGAAAAAATCTTGGTGCATAAAGATAATGAAATCTATGGTAATCGATGGCGAGACGCTCGCCCGATTTTCACCAGAACAAGCAGAGATATATCACGCTTTACTGCCCATTGTGAGCGCTTGGTACCTGACGAGGTTGAGCGAAACCATTGCTACGATGTTATGGCCTACAAGCTCCAACACGCAGATGTAAAAATAAATCACGCCGTCTTACATGGCGGCGATGAAGGCTCCGGCAAAGACACGATGTGGGCTCCGTTCATCTGGTCTGTGTGCGGCCCGAATAATCACAACAAAGGTATCATAGACAACGAGAGCCTGTCGTCTCAGTGGGGCTATCAGCTTGAGAGTGAGATCTTGATCCTCAACGAGCTACGCGAGCCGGAGGCCAAGGAGCGTCGCGCGCTAGCCAACAAGCTCAAGCCTATTATCGCCGCGCCGCCTGACATGCTGCCGATCAACCGCAAGGGTCTGCATCCTTACAACATGCTCAACCGCGTTCTTGTGCTCGCCTTCACCAATGATCCGATTCCGATCTCTATCCCGTCTCAGGATCGCCGCTGGTTCTGTGTGTGGTCTACCGCGCCGCGCATGGCTCC
>RFXM01000157.1 GCA_009921565.1 Methylocystaceae bacterium
GATGTCGACTTGTTAGTGCAATAATTCCTCTCTCTACGCCACTGCGGGCGCGCTGTCATTCAAGAGAAACTCATTCCCCTGAGGCAGCTGACCTAAAGGTCTATTTGTTGATATTCAGGGCGTATGATAATTCTATATTTCTTCCTGCTTTCTCATCAGATTTGGCTTTTAGGCTCCTGAAACAAATCAATAGGCTCCATTTCTCATTTCTAGCGAGGCATCATCTCTCCGATCAAGACAACGGAGACATCTTCGTAAAGGGTAGGCTCAAAAAATCGCTTTTCTGGCCGTGCAGTCGAATAATGATCAAGCCTTAACCACGTGCGCTCGTACAGTCTGTGTTTTCGTTTCTAGAGCCAGTTTAAGGATTGCTAGATCTGTAGTTTTTTGGATTAGCTTGAGAGTGCGCTTAGATAGGACTCTATATTTTTCTTGATTTCCTTTGCAGTTTCAGAACGATACGAGTAGAAATGCACCATTGCGCTCTGAGGGCGCATCCTTGCGGTGGTTTTTAAGGATCAATCCTAAAAAATGCTCTAGAATTATCAGCTCGATATAGAGCGGCGCAGTTGAGTAGCGTTATGTGTCATAGGATCGTTGTGGACTAAGCCTTATAGCTGAAACCAGCCAAGCTCGTTTTGATCAAGCTTATTGTTACATAAGATGTGGGAAGGGATAAGGATGACGCAGTCGCCCAATGAGATCATGAAGACTCCGCAACGCGACGATCTTCATCTTACGCGAATTTCGAATGCCTCCGGTCTGTCGATCAGCATTCTCCCTAATAGCACTATCTTTGCCATTGAGCATTCGAAAGATGATCGATCGATTATGATTAATCAGACGCTTGCCCTGCCGCTTGAAGGCGGCATGGCGGGTATCTTTCTTCGTATTGGTGGCGATGCGCCGGTTAGCATTCCGCTTGTTGGACAAAAAGCACGCGGTCAATTCGGCGCTTCAGCAGATCGGTTCGTGTGGGCCGGCGAAGCGCAGGGAATGCGCTATAAGGTAACGCTGTCGCTCCATCCTGAAAAAAATCATCTGCTCTGGCGTCTTGAAATCACCAATCTGCGTGCATCGTCTATCCCCTGCGATGCGCTCTTCATTCAAGATCTTGGATTGGGCGACGCTGGTTTTTTGATGAATAATGAAGCTTACGCCAGCCAATATATTGATCATCATATCGCGCAACATCCAAATATGAAAACCATCCTGATGGCGCGGCAAAATCAATCTCAGGGAGGCGCCTTCCCCTGGGTGGCGCATGGCTGTGTCGAAGGCGCTGTTGGTTTTGCTACAGATTTTCGGCAATTAATGGGGACAGATCTGCGTGATGCAGATTTTATTGCA
>RFXM01000158.1 GCA_009921565.1 Methylocystaceae bacterium
ATTCATACCGTCGCGGGGATGATCTTTATCTAGAGGAGGATTGCGACGCGTCGCTGTTTATTGTGCGCTATCGCGAGCGTACGAATAGCAACCCTAAATTTCGCGAACGCGTCGCGCGCGAAAAATATTCCCGCGTACGCAATTATGATTGCAATAACCGCTATTGATTGAACCAATGAGGAGCACGTATCATGTCAACTAGAGCAGTTTACACTTTCAAAGACGATCATGAGCGCTTTGCGGTTTATAAGCACCATGACGGTTATCCAGAAGGCGCGGCAGAATTTATACAAAAGGCCAAAGCTTTGGCGTGGCCAGGACCGCGTTTTGAGGCAGCTGATTTTGCTGCCGCTTTTGTCGCCGCGAACAAGACAAGCGGCGGCGGCGTATATCTTACGACTAATTATCTCGCACATGGAGACTTGGCGTACCATTATGTAATATCTCAGCGTATGGGCCTTTGGGTTGACGCATATGAACGCAAATATGATGAAAACGGGGAGGCAAAATATAAAAAGATATTTGCGGGCTCATTAAATAATTTTTGCGCCGCTTTTGAAAATAAAGAGCTTGTCTAACACAAATATTGTGTTAGTGTCGTCTTGTCTATTTGTCCTTATGAAGGGTTAGTCTAATGATACAAGAATTAAACGCCTTGCGCCTTGCGTTAAAGCGCAATCAATTTACTGGCATAATATTATATGAAGGCCCCAGCGCTATCGATGGCGCGCCTATCGTGGCGATAGCTAATCGTATCGGGGTTGCTAGCGCCAATGCTAAGACCGGCGCTATGGTGCAGACTTTCATTATCCGCGCCGATGTCAATCCTATCGCAGCATTAAAAGACGGTCGCGACGCTAGCATATGCGGCGATTGCCCCCAGCGACCATTTAAAAGCGGTAAATGCTACGTTGACGTAGCAAAGAGCGTTTATAGCGTTTACGGGGCGTATGAGCGCAAGCGCTATGCGCGCCCTGGGGTAGACTATGACCCTGCGCTATTGCCGGCGCTATTCGAGGGGAGCGCTTTTAGGCTTGGAACCTATGGTGACCCTGCGGCAGTCCCCTTTCAAATTTGGCGCGCCGCGACACTGAAGGCGCGCAAGATCACAGGCTATAGCCACCAATGGCGCGATCCACGTTTCCAGGCTTTCGCTCTTTTGTGCATGGCGTCATGTGAGACTGAATCGGATCAGCTACTAGCTAGCGCATGCGGGTGGCGTACATTCAGGGCCAAGCGCAGCGCAGAAACAAAAGCCTCAAACGAAATTGGTTGCCCTGCAGCTAAAGAAAATGGCGCGCGTACTAGCTGCGACAAGTG
>RFXM01000159.1 GCA_009921565.1 Methylocystaceae bacterium
AACCGCTTTAGAAGCGCGTCAACTTGGATTAAATCAAAGCGCCCTAAAATTGGCTGAAAGTCAGCGTGCGCTCGATATCGCCTTTGATCAACGGAAAGAGTCTTTAGCTCAACTTGTCGCCGTGCTTGATACGAAGCGCTATGAGTTTGAACATTCGATGGAGGGATTTGTTGATTCAATGGCGCATTCAATTCATGCTGTTGAGTCTCGAGCCCAGGATATTGGCGGAGTAATCTCAGTAACAACTGACCAAGCTGCTCAGTTGATTGAAGAACGTTTCGCGCATGTTAGAGCGGCGGCCGAAAATGAGCGGGCGCAGACAGCTCAGTCTCTACGTATTGCCTTCTCTGAAGCTACCGATGAAATTAATCGGATGTTTTCTGAAACACAGAAGAAATTCCAGGGAGTAACTGGCGAAATTCGGGGTTTAGCCAAGGAAATCCATGACGAGATTGAGGCGACGCGGGTAGAACTTCGCAAAGGCGCTACTGAACTGCCGCGAGAGGCGGCGGAACAGTCTGCAGCGTTTCGTCGCGTTGTTGCTGATCAGGTAAAATCACTTGCTGACTTGACAGATATGATGTCTCGAACAGGGCGAAGCCTTGAGGCGGCTGATGCGCCGACTCGCCGTTCGCCAGAACCTCCGCGCGTTGATCAATCCAAACCGCGCATGACGCCGCCTCCGATACCCCAGCGGGTTAAGTCTGAGCCACAGGGGGGTTGGTTGAGCGATCTTTTGGAACGCGCCTCTCGTGATGAAACCGCGACACGCGGGCCAATCCACAATGGCGCAGCGCTTGAGCGGCTCACGGTCGATATTGCGCGACTTATTGATGACGTTGCCGTTGCTGAAGTTTGGAGAAGATATCAAAGAGGAGAAAAGGGGGGGCTTTTTAGTCGCCGTCTATACACGCAGCAGGGTCGACAAACTTTTGAAGAAATATCGCGCCGTTATCGCGTCGATCCTAATTTTAGGACTGCCATGGATCAATATATTCGCAATTTTGAAGAAAGAGTTGTTGAAACGACCCGTAATGACCGCGATGGTAGTCGAACGTTGGCGCTTCTGACGGCTGATGCGGGCAAGGTTTATACCATGCTGGGGCATGCAGCCGGGCGGTTTGATTAGTAATGAGCGCTTAAGCTTGTGTTGGCGACAAGGGAATAAGTTGATCAAATGTTGATATCATTGGGTGCTTTTTGACGCGTTGCTGCGGCGTAAAAGAGCTTAATAAGCTTATTGGGGTTGTTCTTGAACGTTTTCTTGCTCTTTTGCTTCTATTTCTACGTCCACGTCCTTTGTTGATCGCACTTTAAAC
>RFXM01000160.1 GCA_009921565.1 Methylocystaceae bacterium
TCATAATTATTTGGCCTGTGGCGTGCAGACGACGGCGCTATCATTGAGCACAAAGCAGATAGACATCATGCCTGAGCGCAGATCAACGCGAAACACGCCGCCCTCTCCCGTGTGGCGGGAGGCAACGAGCGCATAGTCGCTCGAATTTCCTGCTCTCGCGCCCTCTCCCGGCGGGTAGCACAGCGTAACGCCGGTTGGGGAGCCCTCCTTCAAGCCGTACTGGCAGGCGCCAACTTCGCCGGAGGTTTTGTCGAGGCGAAAGACGCGATTGAGATCGGTTTGCGGGGCGGCAAGAAATTCGTAATTTCCTGCCTCTGCCATTTCGCAGAAAACAAGGAGGCTGATAGAAGCGAGAAGAATAAATCTCGCTCCTCTTTGCCAGAGGGGGGTTTGACGCATAATGCCGCTCCGTATCGCGATTCGCATCTTTGTAGTTTAACCTGTCCACGCCGCGAGTGAGCCTCTTAAATGCGCCTATCCACTGTGCCGCTTGATTTCGTGTTGCGCTTTCTTGCTAGGCGCGCCTGATGCAGCGTCTCGCGCCTATTCTTGTGTTTGATCTTGACGGCACGCTGGCGGACACGGCGCGCGATCTCATTGCTACGTTAAATATTTTATTGCAGCGAGAGGGCTTGCCGCCTGTTGGACATGATGCGGCGCGTTATCTTGTTGGCGCTGGCGCGCGCGCATTAATTGAGCGAGGGTTTAAGTTGGCGGGCGCGCCGCTGGATGTCCGAGAGGCAGATCGTCTCGTTAAAGAATTTTTGGCGCATTACGAAAGTCATATTGCTGATGAGACGTATCTCTTTCCTGGCGCAGAGAGCGCCTTAAAGCGTTTCGCAGATGCAGGTTTTATTTTAGCGATCTGCACAAATAAGCCCGAGGGCTTGGCGCGCCTTCTTTTAGAGAAACTCTCTGCGGCAGAATATTTCTCGGCGATTTGCGGACGGGGATCCTTCGATGTGCATAAGCCGGACCCGCGAATGTTGCATCTAACAATTGAACGGGCTGGCGGCGATCCTTCGCGCGCGATCATGGTTGGCGACTCTAAAACCGATATTGATACAGCTAAAAATGCTGGGGCGCCGATTATTGCTGTCGACTTTGGGTATACGGATGCGCCAATTGCGACGCTCGGGCCTGATCGCATTATCTCGCATTTTGATGAGCTTTGGGAGGCGGCTCATGAACTTCTCGCTTCTGCGCCAAAGTCTTAAAACTTGACGGGATTGTTCTCGGTCTCTTAGAGGAGCTTCTGGCTGGTGGATTGCCGGGCGGCTAGCTCAGCGGGAGAGCACTCCCTTCACACGGGAGGGGTC
>RFXM01000017.1 GCA_009921565.1 Methylocystaceae bacterium
GGGCCGGTATTAGCGGCGCAAATGGGCTATTTGCCAGGCGTGCTCTGGTTGTTGACTGGCGTGATTTTTGCCGGCGCCGTTCAAGATTTTATTATTCTTTTTATCTCCACCCGACGCGATGGACGCTCCTTAGGCGAGCTAATTAAAACAGAGATGGGCCAGACAGCAGGCGTTATCGCCATGGTTGGCATTCTATCAATTATGATAATCCTACTGGCTGTATTAGCGCTCGTCGTTGTGAAAGCTTTGGCCGATAGTCCATGGGGCTGTTTCACCGTTTTCGCTACCCTGCCTATTGCGATTTTTATGGGACTTTACGGGCGTTACTTTCGACCAGGAAAAATTGGCGAAATGTCGGTAATCGGCTTTGCTTTGCTGCTGGCCAGCATTGCTTTCGGTCGCAATGTCGCCGACAGCGCAGTCTTAGCGCCGCTTTTCACCTATAAGGGCGAGAGCCTCGCTTTCATGTTGATCGCTTATGGTTTTGTTGCTTCTGTTTTACCAGTTTGGTTCCTCCTTGCGCCGAGAGATTATCTGTCGACTTTTTTGAAAATCGGCACGATCTTATCGTTAGCTATCGGAATTTGTATTGTTTGGCCTATGTTGCAGATGCCAGCAATCAGTCGTTTTATTGATGGAACAGGCCCAGTTTTCGCCGGCAGCGTATTTCCTTTTCTTTTCATCACAATCGCCTGCGGAGCCGTCTCAGGATTTCACGCCTTAGTATCTTCGGGCACAACGCCGAAAATGATCGCTGATGAAACACAAGCGCGCTTTATTGGTTACGGCGCTATGCTGATGGAATCTCCAACGCTAGCTGTAGGTATGGCGAAGATTCTCTCTTCCGTTATGGGAGGATCTATCATGATGTCTTTTTGGTATCATTTTGCAATATTATTTGAAGCATTATTCATTTTGACAACGATTGACGCAGGCACGCGCGTGGCGCGCTTTATGATACAGGATTTGCTAGGCACGTTCATTCCAGTATTTAAAAATACCCAGGCCTGGGGACCTAATTTAATTGCAACTGGCGTGGCTGTTTTGGGCTGGGGATATTTTCTCTATCAAGGCGTCATAGATCCTTTAGGCGGCATCAACACGTTGTGGCCTTTATTTGGCATTGCCAATCAGATGCTGGCGGCGATTGCGCTGACTCTTTGTGTCGTCGTGCTTTATCGCATGAAGCGCGATCATTTTGCTTTTATAGTTATTATTCCAACAAGCTGGCTTTATATTTGCACGCTAACGGCAGGGTTAGAAAAGATTTTTCATTCTGATCCGCGAATAGGTTTTTTAGCGCATGCGCAAAAATTTTCCAAAGCGTTAGAAACGGAGCAAATCCTAGCGCCCGCCAAATCGCTTAGCGAGATGCATCGTGTCATTTTTAATGATTTTATCGATGTTGGTCTCTGCGGTATCTATATAGCCTTAATTCTAGCTATGCTAAGTTTTGCCTGTATCGCCATACGAGAGGCGCGCGCGAGCGAGACAGTAACAGTGCGAGAGACAAAAGATGATTTGTTGCGACCAATGGGGGCTTAAACTCAGTAAGAGTTTAAAAAAGCTCAGCAATAGCGCGCGCTTAATGGTTGGCCAGGGTGATTATGAGGCTTATGCTCAGCATATGCGCCGCAACCATGAAGATATGGCGATCCTGACGCCCGCTGAATTTTTTCGCGCTCGGGAAGAAGCGCGATTTGGCGGGGGCGGTCGACGGGCTTTTCGATGCTGCTAACGCCTCATGAGGTTATTTTTGTCAGCCGGGACTAATGAGACAAATGCCGATTGAAACAAATCCAAATCAACGGATCGCCTTAGCAGCGCTTCTTGAATGGTATGTTGAAAACGGCGTTGACTTGGCGCTCGATGAGACCCCGCATAACCGTTACGCAGAGTGCCAGGAAGCTGAGGCTGTACGTGACGCATTGCATAGCCCGCCATCTGCAGCAACGACACTTGCGTCACCAGCAGGCGCGCCGCGGATCGCTCCAGCGATTGCAATGCCAGATGATGCAATAAAGTTAGCGAGCAAAGTTGCGCATTCTGCAAAAGATTTGCAGCAACTTGCTGAAAATTTCGCCCAATTCGCCCAGGCTCCCTTTTATGGGATGGCCGAGCATTTTCTTTTTCATGCAGGCGCTGAGCGCGCAAAATTAATGATCTTAGACGCCGCGCCAGGCGTGCAGGAAGAGACGACGGGCGCAGCGTTTTGTGGTCAACAAGCTCAATTACTGAGAAATATGTTGAGGGCGATTGGTAAAAATTTTGACTCAGCGCGCTTGAGTTATGTTTCACCTTGGCGTCCGCCAGGAAATCGGCCAATGACGCCAATTGAAATAGCGATTTTTGCTCCCTTTGTTCGGCGCCAAATCGAACTCGCTCAGCCAGAAATTATCCTATTGTTTGGTGAGGCCCCTGTGCGCGCAACATTAGATGTAAATGAGTCCTTATCAAAATTGCGCGGAAAATGGCAGACAGTTACTTGCGGCGCGCATCAAGGACGCGCACTGGTTTTTTCGAGTTTAGAGGCCATGTTGAAGAGCCCAGCGTTAAAGCCAGCAGCGTGGCGGGATCTTCGAAGCGTCGCAGAAGCGTTACTAAAAGAATAGAGAAATTTCACCTTTTTTATTCAGCGGCTTCGCCCTTATTTGATCCAGCGCCAAATCTTTGGACAATATATTCATCAACGATACGCGTGAATTCTTCTGCGATTCCTTCGCCTCGAAGCGTCATTGCTTTTTTTCCGTCAATAAAAACCGGCGCTGCAGGCGTTTCGCCTGTGCCGGGCAATGAAATGCCGATATCGGCATGTTTAGATTCGCCAGGCCCATTGACGATGCAACCCATCACCGCAACATTAAGCGTTTCTACGCCCGGATATTGCGCACGCCAGTTAGGCATGCGTTGGCGAATATGTTCCTGAATATCGCGGGCGAGTTCTTGAAACACTGTTGACGTTGTTCGGCCACATCCAGGACACGCCGCAACCAATGGAACAAAGGTGCGAAATCCCATGGTTTGTAGGATTTCTTGCGCCACGCGCACTTCCAGCGAACGATCGCCGTTGGGTTCTGGCGTGAGCGAAACGCGGATTGTATCCCCAACGCCATCTTGCAACAACACGCCTAAAGCGGCGGAAGAAGCAACAATCCCCTTCGACCCCATACCGGCTTCGGTTAATCCCAAATGCAAAGCGTAATCGCTTCTTGCCGCGAGCATGCGATAACAGGCGATCAAATCTTGAACTGTTGAGACCTTGGCGGAAATAATGATCCGATTTTTTGCAAGGCCAATTTCTTGCGCCCGCTGCGCGGACAGTAAGGCTGAGCGAACGAGCGCTTCGCGCGTTACTGCGCGCGCATCGATTGGATGCGCGGAGGCGTGATTGAGATCCATGAGATGGGTCAGGAGCTCTTGATCAAGCGAACCCCAATTCGCGCCGATGCGAACAGCCTTATTATGTTTGGCCGCGAGCTCAATAATGGCGCCAAATTGCTTGTCTTTTTTATCTTTGAAGCCAACATTGCCTGGATTGACGCGATACTTTGCAAGCGCCTGAGCGCAGGCGGGATGATCGGCGAGTAATTTATGGCCGATATAATGGAAATCGCCCACAAGCGGCGTATGAACGCCCTTCTTATCGAGTTGTTCTCGGATATGCGGCACAGCAGCTGCGGCTTCGTCTCGATCGACCGTGATTCGAACAACCTCAGAACCCGCCTGAGCTAAGGCTGAGATTTGCGCTACCGTCGAGGCAATATCGGCGGTGTCCGTGTTGGTCATGGACTGCACCATAATTGGCGCGCCGCCGCCAACAGTAATGGCGCCTGCTCCTTCTCCAATGATCACCGCTTGCGTGCGATGACGCGAGGAAGGTTCCGCAGCGATAGGGTCTGGCAGTCGATCTTCGGGGGCTTTTGTCATGGATCTCTTCACGGCTGCGCTGGATGAGAAAACGGCCTTAATCTGGACGCTGGCGGCGGCGCGATTTGCGCCACCGCGCTTCATTCTATCATAACGAGAGTAAGGCCTTTCCCCAAGCAGCCTTGGGGGAAAAATAATCCTTTGGTGGCGCGGAATGACCTAGAGGTCAAGCGCCATAGAGTAAGGCTTATCCTAATTTGGCGCGGGGATCATAGGGGTGACGTTCTTTCATTTCCCGCATTTGGGCAAGAAAACCTGGTTCCTGGACCTCAGGTAAGACCGGACGCAAAACGACATACAGATCTCCAGCTGGTTTGCCGTCCGCTGCCGGCAGGCCTTTGCCGCGCAAGCGGAGCGCCCGTCCGCCATTGGAGCCTGGAGGAATAGCCAGTTCCACCTTGCCGTCCAGGGTTGGCGCAGCCACTTTTGCGCCTAAAGCGGCTTCATAAAGGGTAATCGGCAATTCTAATTTGAGATCTCGGCCCTCAAGTTTAAAATAGGGATGAGGGGCGAGCTTAATTGTAATCAAAGCGTCGCCAGCCTGCTTGCCGCCCAAGCCCGTTTGTCCCTGGCCGCGTAGGCGAATTTGTTTTCCATCCTCAACGCCTGCTGGCACTTTAACTTCCAGAGTGCGTCCATTGGGCAGGATCACCCGAACGGGTCCGCCTTTGGCGAGGATTTCGAGGGTGACTGTGGCCGTGGCGCTAACATCTTCGCCTCGCTGAGCTTCTGCTTTGCCGCGGCGGCGACCGCCGCCAAAGAGGTCAAAGAAATCTTCAAAACCACCGCCTCGGTTCCCGCCAAAGTTAAATTCAAAATGCTGCTCGCCCCCGGGCGCGCCATTTTGCCGCCAGGCTTGGGAAAAACCGCCGGGACCAGCCCCAAAGCCTTCAAACCCGCGGGGTTTTCCATCTGAGCCAATTTCTCCGCGATCAAATTGCGCTTTTTTGGTCTCATCCCCGAGAATCTCATAGGCGCTATTAATCTCCGAGAAGCGCTCCTTGGCCTTCACGTCGTCCTTATTGCGATCAGGGTGATATTTTTTCGCCAGCTGGCGATAGGCCTTTTTAATATCTCCCCCGCTGCTCGCGCGAGAGACGCCCAATACTTCATAGGGATCACGCATGGTTCTAGCTTTAGCCCAAAATCGCGTCCGCCCGAAACGGCGCAGCCGCAAATGTCTAACGGTTATTTGGGAAAGACCGACGCTTTATGCAAGCAGGAGTTTGATCAATGAGACCGGCGGCACTGGCGCTCAACCCTTTTTCGCTAGTTTGACGTCGCTCAGCGCCCAGTCGTCAGACTTCTCGCGGCAGGCGGAACCCTCCAGTTTTTCCTCATCTTGGCCGGAATAAATTTCCCCTGTAAAGGCGCGACAGATTTTCCCCTCCACCGGGAAAGCTTGCCCGCTTGGCGTGAAGGAGCCTTTGGCGCCAGAATTTGGATTCTCCCATTTAACGCTCGCCCCGCTACCTTGCGGATCGAGGGCAGTACTGAGCGCCGCCGTTGCGCGACGGAGGTCTTCGCTGTCGAGCGATTTAGATAATTTAATTGCTGGCTTTCCAGCGCGATTGCGTGCAATTGACCCCGTGATGTCATCGGGGGAGCCGCCCCATACGCTTGGCTTTGTTGATACGGGAACGGCCATTGAACAAGCGGAAAGCGAGAGGCTAACCACAAGGAAAAAGCCCAAGCTCAGAAACGGGAATTGAGGAAATGCGCCTGCGGCGCTATTTCTGATGATGATAGACTTCAAAGCGCCACCTGCCAACGCGCTGAGACCCAAAACGGGCCGATAGGAAAGGATTTACCCTTGAACGCGTTAACGTCAGGTGACTTTGGAGACGCGCAAGAGCCTTTTGAGCTATTTGGGCAATGGTTCGATGAAGCCGGTAAAAAAGAACTTAATGACCCGGAAGCGATGGCGATCGCAACCGTTGACGCAACAGGCGCTCCGGATGTGCGAATGGTCCTTTTAAAGGAATGGTCGGCGGATGGGTTTGTGTTCTTTACGAACACGGAAAGCGCCAAGGGGCGTCAATTAGCTGGAAATAAGTCAGCAGCTCTGCTGTTTCATTGGAAAACATTGCGTCGACAAATTCGTATTCGCGGCTCAGTAGAGCAAGTAAGCGCTGAAGAGTCAGACGCCTATTATGCCAGTCGGCCGCGAGATTCGCGCATAGGCGCTTGGGCCAGTCAGCAATCCCGTCCCTTAGAAAGTCGATACGCTTTAGAGAAGGCGGTGGCGTTTTACGCGGCTAAATACGCCCTAGGCGATATCCCGCGTCCTGAATACTGGAGCGGATTTCGGATTAAGCCGATGTCGATGGAATTTTGGTCAGATAAGCCTTTTAGGCTGCATGATCGGTTGCGATTTTATCGAGAAGGATCGGATACGGCTTGGCGCAAGGAACGGCTTTACCCATGACAATTTCGCTTTTGTCCAATCGCCGCCTTCGTCTAAGCATTATCCTTTTGACGAGCCTCATGGCGCTGCAGCCAGCTCACGCGCAGGGATTATTTGATTTTCTCGGCGGCGGCGGACAACGTCATAGCCCTCCCGCAGAAGCGGAGCGTGAGGCGCCCAGCGCGCCAGCTCCGGCCAAGAAAAAACCCGCAGCCCCCAAAACAGATAAACCTCTCGCGCCCACAACTGCGCAACCAAAAACGCCAGCGCCAGTCTCTGATGCGCCGCCTCCCTATGAACCGCAACTTCTGCGTCTTGCCGAGATGATGGGGGCGTTAGCTTATTTGCGAGATTTATGCGCCGCAGGCGACGGCGATGATTGGCGGGACAAAATGACAGTCTTGCTTAACGCCGAGGCCCCCAGCGGCGCGCGCCGAGACAAATTAATCGCTTCTTTTAATCGAGGCTTTCGCAGCTATGAGTTGACCTATCGCGCGTGCACGCCAAACGCAAAAGCTGTGATCCAGCGGTATATCGACGAGACGGGCCGCATTACACAGGATATCGCCTATCGTTACGGCAATCCTTAACACGAAGCGGATTTCTAAATTAACCCTTTGATGAAAGGCGTCTCGCTTGCTGGGGCGGGCTTGTTTAATGTGGGTCTATGAACCCACGCGCGACCCTATCCCTTGAAGGCGCTGGCGGCGAACAACACCGCGCAGCGCTTGCTTACCTCACAGAAGCCTTTGCCGAGGCGATTCTTGCTGGCATTGAGAGCGACTCTTTTGCTCAAGCGGCGTTATCGGCGGCTTTGCAAGAACTCGTCGCAACTTATGGGGAGGAAGCTGTTGCGGCGCTGACGGAAGCTTTACCAGGCCGATTGCGAGCGGGAGAATTCTCGTTAAGCGCACGTCATTAGTTCGCTCTTTTCCTTATTCTCGACTTCTTGCCTGACTTTTATTGTTAAATAAGGCAAAATCTTAATGCGTAACAGCGTAGCGGGCGATTTACGCGCAGTCCCGCGCGCATATAAGGTCCTCGCAATTTAATCACATGGCTCGAACGCTTTTATGTTTGGTGCGACATGGCGAGACAAATTGGAATATCGAACGACGCTTTCAGGGTCAGTTCGATATAGCCTTAAATGCGCGTGGTCGCGCGCAAGCTGAAGCGCTCGCTGCGGAACTTGCAACAGTAGAATTTGATTATGTCTACTCGAGTGATTTGCGCCGCGCACGATCAACAGCGGAAGCCGTTGTGCAATCACGCGGGCTCAAAATTTTTGCTCTTCCTGAGTTGAGGGAAAAAAATGATGGCGTCTGGCAAGGATACACACATGCTGAAGTCCAGGCGCTCTATCCTGATCTTTATCCCCATTACCTAGCGCGCAATGCTGATTTTTGTGCGCCTGAAGGCGAAAGCTTAAAAGATTTTCAACACCGGATAACATGCGCCTTAATAAAAATTGTTCAAGAACATGAAGGATGCAGCATCCTTATTGTGGCTCATGCCGGCGTGTTGGATATCGCATGGAGATTGGCGACTGGAAAGAGTTTAGAGGAGAAACGAATAAATCCCGTATTAAATGCTACGCCAAATTGGGTCGCATATGAAAAGAATACTTGGTCCTTAGTGGATTGGGCTGGCTCTGAGGGACGCGCTGAAATTTCAGCGCCCTGGGACGGCCAAACCCTGCCGCGACGGGAAGCGGCGCGCGGCTTGATTGTATCGCCAGAGGGCCGAGTTTTATTGATCCGATACGCTGGCGGCCTATCACCGCATTTTATCGCTCTTGGACACCAGCACTTTTGGTCTACGCCTGGCGGCGCTTTGAAAGAGAATGAAAATTACGCCGCCGCATTGTCGCGCGAGATATTTGAGGAAACCGGATTAAGAATAAACGCTGATGTTGGTCCGGTTGTTGCTACGCGTGAGTTCCCAATGGAGCTTGGAGATGATTGGCGCCAAGCAATCGAGCGGTATTATCTCATTCGCACGCCGGAATTTACGCCAACCCCTATGGAGCAAACGCAAGAGGAAAAAACCCATATGCTTGAAGCACAGTGGTGGAGCGCAGATGAATTAGCGCAATCGCAAGAATTAATTTTTCCAGAAGGTCTAGAGGAATTATTACGTAAAGTAACGACACGTTGATTAAGAGCGCTGTTGTGAAAACTTGATATTATTTTTGATCCTAAACTCTATTTTTTCTCATCAACCAAAGAAATGAAATAAATACGCCTTTTGCAATGGGAAGAATGAGCGATACGCAGATGATCGTGAAAAGGCATAAGATAAAACTCTCGACCCCATAAGAGAGAGATGTCTTACTTTCCAAAAGTATAAGCAGTGGGATCACAAGATGCGCTGTGAGGGCGATGGTGAGCCAGGCGGGACCATCCTCAGCCTCCAACCCGTCAAAAGGCTCGCCGCAATGTTCACAAAACTCTCGGCGTTTAAGGTAGCTTTGAAAGAGGTGGCCCTTGCCACACTGCGGACAGCGTCTTAATGCGCCGCGCAACAGGCATGAGGATATAGGGATTTTGTTATCCATTAGCTTTTGAGCGCGCCTTTCCACCGGTCTAAGCGCAGCGATCGCGAAAAAGGTTGGTTCGATGTCAAAGCGCAAATCAAAGCGCTGAGACAATTGGTGCAGGATCTAATCCCATAAATTCAACCTTTTGCCTATGGCATTGCCATTCCGCTATATCTGGTTTAGCTCGACCCTATCTTTTTCACCTTACGGAGAATAACGCACGCTTCATACGCGCAGCGCATAACGTTTCTCAAGTGGAGTATGTTTTTGATGAAACTGCCTAATCAATTCTATCGACCGTTAGCAATTGGCGCGCCCAATCCCTATCGCGAGCCGCCGATTAAGGTCGAGCGCATGATCCATTTTGTGCCGCCACACCTTGAAAAATTTCGCGCTAAAGCTCCTGATATTGCAAAGCAAGTAGACGTTATCCTGGGTAATCTCGAAGATGCTATTCCAGCGGATGCTAAGGAAGCAGCGCGCGCTGGATTTATTGAGATGGCGCAATCAGTGGATTTTGGCTCTACGGGTCTTTGGACGCGAATGAATTCGCTTAATAGTCCCTGGGCTTTAGATGACATGATCGAGGTCGTCGGCGCCGTCGGAAATAAACTTGATGTGGTCATGCTGCCCAAGGTGGAGGGACCTTGGGATATTGCTTATCTTGATCAGCTACTGGCGCAGTTAGAAAGCAAAAATGGCGTCAGAAAACCGATAATGATTCACGCCATCCTTGAGACAGCGGAAGGCGTAAAAAATGTCGAAGCGATCGCCGCCGCTAGTCCTCGCATGCATGGAATTTCTCTCGGTCCAGCTGATCTTGCCGCTTCTCGGGCCATGAAGACTACGCGTGTTGGCGGCGGTCATCCAGAATATAAAGTCATAATCGATGCGCAAGGCGATGCGCCACGCGCCTGTCATCAACAAGATCTCTGGCATTACACAATCGCCAAGATGGTTGACGCTTGCGCTGCTGCAGGCATTAAAGCTTTCTACGGACCTTTTGGCGACTTCTCAGACCCTGCGGCCTGTGAAACGCAGTTTCGCAACGCTTTTTTGCTTGGCTGTGCTGGCGCTTGGTCTTTGCATCCAACTCAAATTGAAATTGCTAAGCGCGTGTTTTCTCCTGATCCTGCAGAGGTAGCTTTTGCGCGGCGCGTATTAGAGGCGATGCCAGACGGCACAGGCGCTGTCATGATTGACGGGCGCATGCAGGATGATGCGACTTGGAAACAATGCAAAGTTGTTGTGGACCTGGCGAAACAAGTCGCGGCTAAAGATCCAGATTTTGCAAAAATTTATGGATTTTAGGCTGATCAGTCTTAAGCTCATAGAAAGGCCGGCATTAAGCCGGCCTTAGTTTTTTAAAGTTTTTCAAGCGTTGCTTCAGCGCTTGAAACGGTAGCGACGCTCGAATTTTCTTCAATATTAATCCAGTCAACAATGCCGTCTTTAATAATGGCGGCGTAGCGTTTCGATCTTAAGCCCAGTCCATGTTCAGTTAAATCAAGCTCAAGACCTGCGGCTTTTGCAAAAACTGCAGACCCATCAGCGAGACCGTCGATTTTTTCTTTTGCGCCGCTGTCTTTCAGCCAGGCGTCAAGGGTAAAAATATCATTCACCGCGGTAACGGCGACCGCGGTAACGCCTTTCGATTTGATTAAATCAAGTTTGGACAGAAAGCCGGGCAGATGTTTAACATGACACGTTGGCGTGTAGGCGCCAGGCACAGCAAACAGCGCAACTTTTTTTCCAGCGAAATAATCTCTCGCTTTAATTTGCTCCGGGCCATTTTTACCCATGATAGTGAATGTAACGTCTGGGATTTTGTCGCCAGCTTTAAGGGTCATGATATCCTGCCTGGTTGGTGCGAAGGGAAACTCATCAATTATATTTAGGGCGCTTTTTCAGCGCGTCCGCCACAGGCCTTTGGCCTGCTGTTTGGATCATGGCTGCGCGGACTTTATGGCTTGAGCAATAAGCGCCTGCGCATCTGCCGAACCCCAGGCGGCAGGGCCATTGAGAAGGCCAAGCTGGCATCCTTCGCCATCCATGAGAATAGAGAGCGGCAGGCCCAGGGCTTTTCCAGCTTGTTTTAATTCATAGAAACTATTCGCCGTCGGGTCTGTATAAAGCGTCAGGGATTTAATTCCTAACTCCTGGAATAGGGCTTTTGGCCGCTCGGGTCGGCTTGTGTCTATATTGACTGCGACGACTTGAAATTTATCCGAGCCGAGCTGTGATTGTAATTTATCAAGTTGGGGCATCTCTCCGCGACAAGGCACGCACCAAGTCGCCCAGAGATTAAGCAAGATAATTTTGCCGCGAAATGAGGATAGGGGCATGCTCGCCCCCTCAGGCCCAACAAAACTGATTTGAGGCATGGCCTCGGGGGTTTTGCTGATGGCTAAGGCGGCTAAGTCGCCTTTTGCGAAGGCCTCAAGCGTATTGGCGATTTTTTGCGAGGATTTGCAGGCTTGCGGTTCCGCTGCGCGAGCGGCGGCTTCCTTGCCGCTCAGGCCGCTCACGTATAGAAAACCCAAGACACCCGCCGTCCCTACAATTGAGGCGAACCGTCTTAAGAAAGCAGCCGGCAAATTCATTACATGCGATCTCCGGGGAAAAAATGACGAGTAAGATATGGGGCGGACGCTTTCAAGGCGCAACCGACGCCGTTCTCGAAGCAATCAATGTTTCTATTGATTTTGACAAGCGGTTGGGCGCTCAGGATATTCGCGGTTCGCTTGCGCATGTAGCCATGTTGGCGGATTGCGGCATTCTGTCAGCCTCCGACGCAGAGCAAATCAAGCAGGGTCTTCTTCAAATTCAGAATGAGATTGAGGGCGGGACGTTCCAATTTTCTCGAGAGTTTGAAGATATTCATATGAACGTGGAAACGCGACTGGCGACGCTCATTGGGCCTGTCGCCGGGCGTTTGCATACAGCGCGCTCGCGCAATGATCAGGTTGCGACAGACTTTCGACTCTATATTCGCGATGAAATAGACATACTTGATCGACAATTGACGGATTTACAGTTGGCTCTAGCTGAGCGGGCGGTTGAAGAAGCCGGCAGCGTTATGCCAGGCTTTACACATTTACAGTCTGCGCAACCTGTTACACTGGGCCATCACTTGCTCGCCTATGTCGAAATGATCGGGCGAGATCGTGGACGGTTTCACGACGCGCGCAAGCGCGCCAATGAATGTCCGCTCGGCGCAGCGGCTTTGGCGGGCACCTCATTTCCAATCGATCGATATCAAACCGCCAAGACTTTGGCTTTTGACCGGCCGACAGCAAACTCTCTTGATAGCGTGTCAGATCGCGACTTTGTTCTTGAAACGCTCGCGGCCGCTGCAATCTGCATTACACATCTCACCCGCTTTGCTGAAGAAATCGTTCTGTGGACCACGCCACAATTCGCTTTCATTTCATTGTCAGACAAATTCACAACCGGCTCTTCAATTATGCCGCAAAAGCGTAATCCTGATGCAGCGGAACTTGTGCGGGGTAAGAGCGGTCGCATCATAGGTGCGTTAATGGCGCTACTCGTTGTCATGAAAGGGCTCCCCTTAGCTTATTCAAAAGATATGCAAGAGGATAAGGAGGGCGCTTTTGACGCGCTGGATAATCTCGCGCTTTGTATTGCAGCGCTTGCCGGCATGGTGCGAGATATGAAAATCGATCGTAAAAGATTAAAACTCGCAGCAGGCGCAGGTTATGCGACAGCGACTGATCTTGCAGATTGGCTTGTGCAACGACTTAACCTCCCCTTTCGCGAAGCGCATCATATAACAGGTCGCGTTGTTGCTGTAGCGGAAGCGCGGGGCGTTGGCTTAGAAGAATTATCGCTCCAAGAGTTGCAAGATATTGAGCCGCGCATAACGGATGAGCTGTTTGCCGTATTGGGCGTTGACAACTCAGTCGCAAGCCGCACGAGCTATGGCGGCGCGGCGCCTAACAATGTGCGCGCCGCAGCGCAATTGTGGTTGAATTGCCTAAAAGCGATCGATTGAGGGTGACTATGAGCGATGACGCGCCGCGGCTATATCTCGTAACGCCTCCGCTACGGGAGGCCTCAAATTTCAAATTGCTATTGTTGCAGGCCCTGGAGGCGGCAAATATCGCCAGCCTCCTTATTCGTATCGCCCACGAGGACATGCGAAAAAATGAGGAAATTTTGCGCATTTTAACGCCGCTGGCGCAGGAGAAAAATGTGGCTGTGCTCGTTGAGAATGGCGTGAATGAAGCGCTCCGCTGCGGCGCTGATGGGGCGCATATTGTCGGGTCAACAGATGATATTGCAACAGCTATTAAAAAATTGTCCCCGCGTTATATCGTTGGCGCAGGTAATTTGGAGACCCGCGATGACGCTATGCAAGCTGGCGAATTGGGCGTTGATTATGTCCACCTTGTTTCGCCAGACTCGCGTCAATTGATGGAACGCATCGCCTGGTGGTCAGAATTATTTATCACGCCCTGTGTCGCAAAAGCGGAAAGGTTAGAAGAAATCGCGCCTCTCGCGCAGGCTGGCGCCGATTTTATCATGTTAGAGGATATTGTGTGGTCTGATCCACGAGACCCTGCCGCTGCTTTGTCAGACGCTTGGACTTGCTTACAAGGTGTGAGCGTATGAAAATTTTACGATCCTATTTCTATTTAACTTTTGTTTTGCTTTCCCCGTTTGTCGCCTGTCTCAGTCAAGCTGCCGATGCGCGAGAAGCGGAAAGCGGCTCAGCAGCGCCTGATCTTGCCTTTGGAGCTTATCAGCGCGGCGATTTCAAAGCTGCGCTGCTTGAAGCAAAAAAAAGACTACAAATAAATCCAAAAGACGCTGCGGCGTTGGCTCTAATCGGACAGTTATATATTGAAGGCGCCGGCGTTGATCGTGACGCGAAACAAGCTATGGATTGGTTTCGTCGCGCTGCTGATTTTGGAAATGCCGAATCCGCCTATATTTATGGCGCTGCCTTGCTTCAAGGATTAAATGTTCCAAAAGATCGTAATCGCGCGCGCAACTATCTTGAAAAAGCTGCAGCGTTGAATCACGGGTCTGCGTTGCATTTATTGGGCGAAATGGCGCTTGAAAATGAAGGGAAGCCATCAGATTTTCCCCGAGCCCTTGATTATTTCAAACGCGCTGATGCGGCGGGTAACGCGGATGCAAGCTATGCGCTCGGCGTTTTGTACAAAACGGGTAAAGGATTGGACAAGGATCTCAATACAGCGGCGTTTTATTTTAAACGCGCTGCTGATCTTGATCTATCCGCTGCGATGGTTGAATACGCCATTATGCAATTTAACGGCGTCGGCGCGCCGCGGGATCAACAAGCGGCCATCGCGCTTCTAAGACGAGCAGGAATGGCCGGCAATGCCGTTGCGCAAAATAGGCTTGCGCATATTTACGCTGAAGGCCTTGGCGTTGCGCCTGACCTTTCCCAGGCGCGCTACTGGCGGGATAAGGCGCGAGAAGGAGGATTAGCTGATTCAGCGCTTGATTTTCTCTCAAGCGCCGGCCCCAAGGATGCGTCGGGTAAACAAGACCAATCCGCACCGACAGCGCCAACACAATCGAAAACTCAGGCTCCTATGCCCCCAACCTTCCAGGCCCCGCTGAAGAAGTGAGTTTTATCGCGCGACAAAGCGTCAGCCTTTTGCGTCGCTTCATTAAACCAAACCTCGCCACGCTGATCCGTGTGGTTAAAATGACGCAACCTATTATCTTAAAAACTTTAAGA
Source organism: Methylocystaceae bacterium (assembly GCA_009921565.1). Lineage (GTDB taxonomy): Bacteria > Pseudomonadota > Alphaproteobacteria > Rhizobiales > Beijerinckiaceae > Methylocystis. The sequence continues at coordinate 14,611 of RFXM01000017.1, forward strand.
GAAAATCCTGCGCCCCTTTGTCCGGAAATAGCTGGCGATTGGACTCCTGCTGCAACTCAGACGGCTAAAGGCGCGCCGCTATTATTTTTTTTGCATGGCGGGGGATTTTTAATTGGCGACCCTAGACTGTTTCGTTATGTCTCACGACAATTTTCTCGCGCCGGATTTGATGTTTTTGCGCCTACTTATCGGCTTGCGCCAGAACATGTTTTCCCAGCCGCTTTGACGGATGTCATGCAGGCTTATAAGGCGCTTGTTTCCGCTAGCTCTCATCCAATTGTTGTCGCGGGAGACTCAGCTGGCGGCGGCCTGGCGATATCAATGATGATAAAATTACGCGATGACGGCGTAAAGCTGCCAGAAGCAGCAGTTTTATTTTCGCCTTGGACGGATCTTGCCGCAACGGGAGAATCTATGCGCCTCAATGAGGGCAAAGACGCTTATTTTTCCCGAAAAATGATATTGCTTGGAGCTCGCGCAGTTTTGGCGCAAGCGCGCGCCCGCGATCCGAGCGCTTCTCCTATTTACGGCGACTTAAGAGGATTGCCCCCAATATTGGCCCATGTAGGCGTAGATGAAGTTTTACGCGATGACTCAACGCGGCTTATTGATCAGGCGCGGCGGGCGGGCGTAGACGCGCAAATCGAGATTTGGCCTGATGTGCCCCACGCCTGGCAGCTTCTTCCTTTTTTACCCGAAGCCGCCGCCTCTCGGCAAAAAGCAATTGAATTTTTGAAAGAAAAGCTCACGGCCTAGCCAATTGGCGCGCGGTGTTAAAAGCAATAATTGACCTGAGAGGCAACGGGTCCTATCTCTTGGAAAATCAACGTTTGCGCTTTTGGGGCGCCGTTAACCGTTGGAAAAAATCATGGCCCTTCTGCCTATCGTCACTTTGCCAGATCCAAGTTTGAGAAAAATTTCCCAGCCTGTCGATCAAATAGATGCAGAAATTCACCGATTGCTCGATGACATGCTCGAGACAATGTACGCGGCGCCGGGAATCGGCCTGGCCGCCATTCAAGTTGCTGTTCCAAAGCGCATTGTCGTTATCGATATCGGCAAGACAGAAGAAGAGCGTTCTCCGCTTTTTTTAATCAATCCAGAAATTACTTGGGCAAGCGAAGAACTCAGCCTTTATCAAGAAGGCTGTCTATCGGTTCCTGATTACTACGAAGATGTTAAACGTCCAGCCACAGTACAGGTGCGACATTTAAATCGCGAAGGTCAGTTAGTTGAATTCCAGGCTGAAGGATTGCTGGCGACGGTCGTGCAACATGAACTAGATCACTTGGAAGGCGGTCTTTTTATTGACCATCTCTCGAGACTAAAGCGCGATCGGGTAATGAAAAAATTTAATAAAGCTGCGCGAATAGATGAAATCATAGCCCAGCGCCGTCATGAAACCGAGCGTCAATCGGAAGAAGCTGGAGTCTGAAGTTTGCGCATAATTTTTATGGGCACGCCGGATTTTGCAGCGGCCTTGCTCAAAAGTATTATATCGCATGGACATGAAATCGTCGCGGTTTACACCCAACCTCCCCGTCCCGCTGGAAGAGGTTTGTCAGAAAAAAAATCCAGCGTTCATTGTTACGCGCAATCTCTTGGACTCGTCACGCATACGCCGAAAAATTTTCGCAGCGACGAGGAAATTCAGACTTTTATTTCCTTTCGCGCCGATGTTGCAATTGTTGCAGCCTACGGCCTCATCCTGCCGTCGTCCATTCTCGCCGCGCCCAAATATGGATGCCTAAATCTACACGGATCTTTGTTGCCGCGGTGGCGCGGCGCTGCGCCCATTCAACGTGCGATCATGGCAGGCGATGCAGAGAGCGGCGTTATGGTGATGAAGATGGATGCTGGACTGGATACGGGTCCAGTCGCCGCAGCTACAGCCATCGCTGTTACGCCAGATATGACGGCGGGAGAGTTGCATGATCGCCTGGCCGAGCAAGGCGCAATTTTAATGGTTGATGCATTAGATGCGCTTGAAAGAGGCGAGTTGATTTTTACCCCGCAAAATGAAGCTGGCGCGTGCTACGCTGAAAAAATTAATAAAGCTGAAGCCAGAATTGACTGGAGAAAAAGCGCCGAGAAACTAAAGAATCACATTCGCGGATTGTCGCCCTTTCCCGGAGCCTTTTTTGAAGTGGATTTTGGACATGGCCTCTATCGGGTGAAAGTGCTCAAAGCTGACGTGGAAAGCGCTTCAGGTCCGCCAGGATGCGTCATGGATGATTTTGGCCTCATTGCCTGCGGCGAAAAGGCGTTGCGTTTAGAGCGGGTGCAACGCGCAGGCAAAAGTGAAATGTCTATGCAAGAATTCTTACGCGGACAGCCGATCAAGGCTGGCGTGATTTTATCCTAATGACGCGTTATGCGCTTACGATAGAATATGATGGGACGCCCTTTGTTGGGTGGCAAAGACAAGCAAATGGTTCCTCCGTCCAAGAATCTCTTGAAGAAGCGCTAAAAGCGCTCTGCGGCGAACATATCATTGTGCATGGGGCAGGACGCACTGATGCAGGCGTTCACGCCATCGGTCAGGTCGCTCATATTGATGTGAGTAAAAATTGGCGTACAGATCGTTTGCGTGATGCGTTAAATGCGCATCTCAAGCCTGATCCCATCGCAATCCTTCACGTTTGTGAAGTAAACTTAGATTTTGAAGCAAGATTTTCAGCTATTCGACGACATTATCGTTATATTATTGAAAATAGACGCGCGCCTTTGACCCTCGCGCTTAAGCGCGCCTGGCACGTGAAATGGCCGCTGGATGCAGAACTTATGCATAATGCCGCTCAGCAGCTGATCGGCCGACATGATTTTACAACCTTTCGCGCGTCAGAATGTCAGGCTAATTCTCCGATCCGCACCTTAGAGCGGTGTGACGTGCGTCGCTTAGGCGATCGAATTGAAATAGATGTGTCCGCGCGGTCTTTTCTTCATAGCCAAGTTCGGTCAATGGCGGGATCTCTCGAGCATGTTGGTTCTGGGAAATGGGCCGTTGAAGAGCTCGTTTCCGCCCTAGAGTCTTGCGATCGGCGTCGCTGTGGTCAAGTCGCGCCGCCGCATGGGCTTTATCTCATGTCCGTGGATTATGCTTGAGCGCGTTGACAGACGTGTCGCATTTAAGCATGACACCCCAACCTCCGTCTTTTGAAAGTTGCCGATGCGAATTTTCATCACTGGAACTGCAGGGTTCATAGGGTTTCATCTTGCTCGAAGGCTTCTTGCGCAAGGACATCTTGTAGATGGCTTTGACGGCATGACGACATACTATGACGTCTCGCTTAAAGAAGCCCGCCGGGCGCTATTGCTGCCCTCTAATGCCTATCGTGACACTGTCGGGATGCTTGAGGATTTTGAAAGTCTCTCGCAGGCTGTAGCGCAAGCTGCTCCAGATGTGATTATTCATCTCGCTGCTCAAGCAGGCGTTCGTTATAGTTTAGAAAATCCGAGAGCCTATATAGATGCAAATCTTGTCGGCGCATTCAATGTTATGGAGCTTGCCCGAATCCACAAACCAAAACATTTTCTGATGGCCTCGACGAGTTCAGTTTATGGCGCGAGTCCAAGTGTGCCCTTTTACGAAAATGATCGCACGGATCATCCTTTAACGCTTTATGCAGCAACAAAAAAATCTGCTGAGGCAATGGCGCATTCCTATTCTCATTTATGGTCTATCCCAACAACAATGTTCCGCTTTTTTACGGTATATGGACCTTGGGGCCGCCCAGATATGGCGCCCTTAAAATTTGTAAAAGCTATAGAGAATAATCAAACGATCGATATTTATAACCACGGCGATATGTCGCGAGATTTTACCTATATTGATGATCTTGTAGAAGCGATTGTGAAATTAATTGAGTGTAGTCCCAGCCAAAGCAAAGCGGACGATTCTGTTTCGCCCGTCGCGCCCTTTCGCATCGTGAACATTGGCCGTGGCGCGCCAGTGAAGCTTTTGGATTTTATCGATACGGTTGAGAGAGCGATCGGAAAAAAAGCGGCGATGTACCGCGCACATTTGCTGACTCAGAATTGCTCTATCGCTTAACAGGCTATCGTCCAGATACGCCATTGGAGACAGGCGTTGAGGCCCTTGTTTCTTGGTATCGCGATTATCAAAAAAATTATGGCGCTTTAAATTACTAATCGAGCCAGTCCGGTAGACGATCGAGCGCAATCAAGTCCTGGATGCTCGGGCGGGGACGGATAAGCGCAAAGCGATCGCCATCAACCATGACCTCTGGAATCAAGGGTCGGGTATTATAAGTCCCAGATTGGACAGCGCCGTAAGCGCCTGCCGTTAAGACACACAGCAGTTCTTGCGCCTTTACTTCAGAGATAACCCGATCTAGGGCGAGATAATCGCCAGTCTCGCAAACCGGCCCAACGATATCGGCTGTTATGTTTTTGCGGCTAGAGTTTAAAGTTACTGGAATGATGTCATGCCAAGCGTCATAAAGCGTTGGGCGGATTAAATCATTCATGCCAGCGTCGACGATGATAAAATTTTTATTCTCTCCGGCTTTGACGTAGAGAACGCGTGTGACGAGAACGCCGGCGTTTCCGACAATTAATCGACCAGGTTCGAAAACGAGCTTGCACCTAAGATTAGCAAAATGCTTGCGAATGATTGCGGCGTAGCGATCAGGGTGGAACGACTCAGGATCTTCGCCCTCTTGATAGGGTATTCCCAAGCCGCCGCCGCAATCGACATGGGAAATTTCGTGTCCATCTTCGCGAAGATCGGTCACCAGCTGAGCAAGTAGCGAGAAGGCTTCGTCAAACGGCTCAAGTTCAGTGAGCTGAGAGCCAATATGCATATCAACGCCAGTAACGCGGAGTCCAGGAAGCTGGGCTGCGCGGGCATAAACTGTGCGCGCCCGCGACAAGGCGACGCCAAATTTATTCTCGGCGCGTCCGGTTGAGATTTTAACATGCGTGCGCGCATCTACATCGGGGTTTACGCGCAAAGAAATATTAGCCCGCTTACCCATTTGATCCGCGATTTTCGAAATAGCGTCTAACTCCCCCTCGGATTCAACGTTAAAACAGAAAATATTTACAGCTAACGCGTCGCGAATCTCCTCCGCCGTTTTGCCAACGCCTGAAAAAGTAATTTTGTTTCCTGGGACTCCTGCGGCGAGGGCGCGCGCTAATTCTCCGCCAGAAACAACATCCATGCCCGCGCCTTCATGAGCGAGAAGACGCAAAACCGCTTGGTTCGAATTTGCCTTAATGGCGTAACAAACAAGAATATCTAGGCCGCTAAAAGCCTGAGAAAAAACTTGAATATGCCGGCGAATAGTTGATGCGGAATAACAATAAAAGGGCGTGCCGATTTTATCGGCAAGAGTGGTTATCGCGACGTCTTCGGCATGAAGCGCGCCATTTTTATAATCAAAATGATGCATCGTTTATAGGATG
>RFXM01000161.1 GCA_009921565.1 Methylocystaceae bacterium
GATCCGTTCCGCTTTTTCGATCACGGCTTCTGCCGCGATCAGCGCATTGCGAAGTACAAAATCCTTGAGGCTGGTTCGTTCAATAGCCGCCGCCCTCATCAGACGGGCCTTTTCAGCTGGCGGTATCTGCATTGGGAACCGGCTTGAGTTTTCTGTGGCGACTCTGGGCATAACTCGTTCCTTCAAAATTTTATTGTAGACGCCATGGGCCTTAATTTCAATATATATACAATGAAAGCACATACAAAAAAGCTCGCTTTACGATCGTTTTGAAGAATAGCGGTAAAGACGGTCGCGATGCTTTTAAGTACACAACGGGTTACAGTGAGAAGGCAAGGAGTTAAAAAGATCATTTTAATTAATGGCTTATCTCCAGCATAACGATCTAATTTTGCGATACTTTTTTAGTTTGTATCTAATTGGATACAATGAGTTATGTTCACGCTCATTTGATCTTCTGTCTTTGCCGGATGGCTTTCTGGTCTTTCTGATTGAAGAGGAAAACTCGGATATTGGCGCGCCTTACTAGCGCTGAGAAAGGTAATTTTGGCGACTGCGAGCCGATCGACGAAGGCGTGTCTGAAATGCAGCTCCATCCTGGCGCGGGCTATCAGATTTACTAGGTCAGGAAAGGTCTAAGCGTTTATGTCCTGTTGTGCAGCGGGGACAAGAGTTCACAAAAGCGAGACATCGTAACTGCGCTTTCTATGACAAGAGCGTTGAAGGGATCAGAACAATGACGATCGGATTCGCCACCTTTAATGTCGCTGACTATCTCGATGACGATGAGGTTATTGCTGAATACTTCGCCGCAGCAGCAGAAGATAGCAATCCCGACGTCTTGCTTGCAGCGCTCGCAGAAGTCGCGAAGGCGCGTGGAATGGCGCAAGTTGCCGCTGCAGCAGGACTCGGCCGTGAAAGCCTCTATAAAGCGCTCACGCCTGGCTCTCATCCACGCTTTGAAACGATCAGTGCTGTCATGCGTGCGCTGAACGTAAAGATATCTGTTGTGCCTACCAAGACTACTGAGGCATCTTAACAAGATCCAGAACAGCAAGAATTGAGTTTAAAGAAACACTGCGTGTCGATCAGACGTTCTTTCTGTCGCAGCTTCATAGTACCACAATTATTATTGAATTCATTGTATTAAAGCTTGTGAACGGCACGTGCTCCGACCAACAGTGCTGCGCAAACATGAGTCTTGACAAAGACTTATGTGACGCGTGGGGGCGCGCCTTTTATCTTGCAGTAGTTGGTCGTTTTTTTATCAAGCTTGTTTGGTCGTAGGAGA
>RFXM01000162.1 GCA_009921565.1 Methylocystaceae bacterium
AGATTACTTGCGCCAGCAGATCTAGGCCGAGTTCTTTGCGAAACGAGAGAACTCTTGTTGCACCAGGAATAAAAAGATGTCTCGCAAAAAAATTCTCTCCCTTGGCGTCTCAGCTATTGCCTTAAGTTTAGTCGCCACATCCTATGCTGAAGCTCAGCAAAATCTTCCTGTCATTAACGTTGGCAACCAGGCCAAAAGAACGGGTGGCAAGCCATCCGGGAACCCAAATGCCTCACGCACAAACGCTCCTGCTACGCCCCTGGCGCAAACGAGCGGCCAGGGCACGGGGATTTCTGAGCTGCCAGATCGTTATGCTACACCAGCACCTGTTCCCTTCCAAAGAAGTCTTCCAGCAAATATACCTGCTGTAGTTGAGTCTAAGTCGCGAGCTGAGATCGAAAGCACCGTCAATATGGTGACAACGGCTGAAGCCTTCAAATATCTCCCCTCGCTTTATGTTCGAGAGCGATTCATTGGCGATCAAAACGCTATTATTTCTGGTCGCGTGAATAGTGGCACAGAGTCTGCAAATACAATGCTCTATGCGGATGGTGTTTTGCTATCGAATTACCTGGGAAATAGTTTTGCCTATCCGCCACGTTGGAACATGGTTTCTCCAGAAGAAATTGAACGGATCGACGTGATTTATGGACCGTTTTCTGCTCTTTATCAGGGTAATTCTGTTGGCGGAGTGTTGAACATTAAAACGCGTATGCCTGAGGGCCGCGAGTTACATGTTAGAGGAGTTGGAGCGGCTCAAACCTTTAGCTACTTAGGTTACACAAATACGCCGCTATCTGGAACATTTAACGTTTTATACGGAGATAAGTTAGGCGATAATTTCCGCTACTTTGCTACCTGGAACCACTTGGACTCTTCAGGTCAACCTATGTCCTATGCTGGCGGCGCATTGGCTACAAGTGGCGCTGGCGCAGCCGGCGCCGGAACACAGTTTCGTGGTGGCGCATTTAAATATGATCAAAATGGATATCCTGCTGTCTATACGGGCGCCTACAGCGCAAGTCATACCATTCAAGATCTCGCAAAAGTAAAAATGTCTTATGACATCGCGCCAGAAACCAGGGTGTATTACCAATCTGGTTTTTGGACGAATAACCAGAACACAGATGCCTGGACAGGCATCAAAGATGTTCGCGGCGTTCCAATTTATAATGGCACTGTCGCAGTAGGTGGCTCAAGAAACTGGCTAGAAACCCAGGTAAACTCCAATGTGCCAAGCCATCAAGGACAGCAACACTTAATGAACTCTATTCAAATCAAACGCGACAG
>RFXM01000163.1 GCA_009921565.1 Methylocystaceae bacterium
CCAACCATGCCAGCTTCATCTATGACGAGAATATCGTCTGAACTGATCTGATCGCGCCCCTGGGAGAGGCCATATTCCAAACTAGCAATCGTCCGAGACTCGATGCCGGATCCAAGCTCTAGGTTCTCTGCGGCAATGCCAGAAAGCGTCAGGCCTCGGACTCTATATCCAGACTCTTCCCAGGCCTCTCGAGCAACGCTCAAAAGTGTGGATTTACCCGCTCCCGCATAGCCAATGATAAGACCGAGATCCTTCGACTCTGTGAGATGCTCTACTGCTGCGATTTGTTCAGACGAGAGAGTCATCCCGCGCTCAGTTGCTCGCGATAAAGCTTCCTCTCTTAATCGATCAGAGACGCCATGGCCTAAGTTGTGAGATAGCTTCTCGCTTGCGCGATAGAGTTTAAGTTCTGTCTCGACGAGATCGCGGCTGGTATACCTTAACCTTCCGCGATCGTCCTCTCCCAAAGAGACAAGTTCTGGCGAGGATAAAACGCGAGAGAAGACCTCGTTAAACTGCTCCTTATCCGCGCTATGGCGGTGGATAAATCTCGCCAGATCCTGCCGGGTAAAAGTCGCTTGCTGTCTGGTGATGGCGTCTAGTGCAATTGTTGGATCAGCAATAATCTTTTCGCCATTCTCTTGAGCGATCTCCAGATGCTCTTTTGTGCGCTCCGCCTCTCTCCCACCTATCTCCATTCTTTGAGCGGCTGGGCCAATCTTGCTTTGAGGCTCTAGCTCTATGCCCTGGGCCTCTAAAGAGCGGTGATCGATCCGAACATCAAGATCGAGCTCAGCGAGGCGTTCATTGACACACTCCGCCCAAGCCTCGCGCCAATGTTCAACAAGGGAAGTCGCATTCCACTCCCGGACCTTTGCGCCAAAATCTTGCCCCCCGATCTCCCGCATCGTCAGCATCACATGGGCGTGGGGCTTCATCTCCCCATCCAGTCCCTGATCCCAATGGACATTTAAATCCGCGACCATGCCGCGAGAGACAAACTCTCGGGCGACAAAATCCCGGGCGAGGTCAATCCCCTGTGCTTCATTCATCTCACGCGGAATGGCGAACTCAACTTCTCGAGCAAGCTGTGCGTCTTTACGCCTTTCGCCAAGCTCAACCCTATTCCAAAGCGTTTCGCGATCCCTCCAGGCCTCAGGCGCGCCCTCTGGCAGCATCACCTCTGAGTGAATGACGTTTTCTTTCTTAGTAAAATCATGATGGCGATTAAGTCTTTCATCATACAAACGTCCGCCACAACGATAGGC
>RFXM01000164.1 GCA_009921565.1 Methylocystaceae bacterium
AAACGCGCCTTGGATACGCGCCATAGGAAAGTCAGGCAAACCAGCGTCATACCAGACTTCAACCGAATTAGTGCCAAACAACCAAATTTCGCGGTGATCTACGATCAACGTAACAAGATTGTCAGGCGAACCTTCAGCGCTGGCAAAATAGAGCGGGTCAATTGTTGTGCCTGTAGCGTCCATAACCCAAAAAATTTGACTGTCAGGTTGGTTAAAAACAAACCAACCGTCAAGAAAACCGCAACCAACAGCGCCATAAAAATTAGTCGTTAGTGTCGTTAAGACATTCGTGACGCTATCGTAGACATAGCCATACGCGCCCGCAGCAATAAACATCTGCGTGCCGTTATCGGTCATATTGACCTGACTGCCGCCGCCTATTGCGCCGCGATTGGTTATGTTCCAGTCGGTGTCAATCTCATAGAGCGACGTGCCAGATACAGCGAAGGCTTTACCGTTAAACGTCCAAAGCCCGCGAACTGGCCCCGCGCCTAATGTCTGAAGATACCGCAGTCCCGGCGCGCGTTGGAGCCATGCCGCCTGCTTGCCACCTTCAGGCACAACTTCAGGAAAAAGATTAACCATACGGTTGTCAGCCGCATTTGGACTGCGGGTGACATAACTAGAGCCAAGAATAGGCGTTGCGACCATCAGTAGTTGCCCGCATAGATGTTATAGCGCTGTCGTGTGCCGACGATGCTGTAAGGCAGCGCCATGATGTCGTCAGGGTTATTAATGCGCTTTAGATCGCGCTTGCTATACATGGCGATCCGACTGACCGTAGGCGATGGCTCAACGCCAAACTCAGGAGCCAGCTCGCAGGCCAGATTGTATCGAAAAGCCCGCAAATACCCTGGCGGAAAGAGGATCGCTGTCGCCAACGTCGCAGGCTGCGTCAACCGATCTACAGAAATAAAATGCCATTCTAACAAGCGCAACGGCACTGGATAAATGACCATCTCGATATTTGGATAAGACATATTTATCCACATGACCTGTGGATAAGTAGACGTTACTGTCTTAACGGCGATGCCATCATATTGTTGTTGATTGATAAACTTGATGCCGTAAGACACATTGGTCTGTGGATCACGGAAATAAGTCGAATCGTCCAGCAACACAGGGCGTTCGCCAACCACGTCGCCCGTCGGGCCGTAAGTCTGTGAACGCTCGCCAGCGGGCCAAAGATAGACATCATCTTTAGTCGAGAACACCGACAGTCGTTCGGTGTCCCAACTGTCAATCATCTGATTCAGCGCATA
>RFXM01000165.1 GCA_009921565.1 Methylocystaceae bacterium
GGCACGATTAGCAATGCCTTGATATACATAATCACCTTCATCAGCATCATGACTGCCAGTGATTGTTAGTGTGTCATCCTTCAACTCAATATCAAGATTAGCTTTACCGAATCCAGCAACAGCCATTTCAATCACGAAATGCTCATCATCAATCTTCTTGATATTGTATGGAGGATAGTTTGGTGTCTTTGCCAGTAATTCATTTGCTTCACGGAAACGATCTAGAATGGTATCGAATCCGATAAACTGCTTGGCAAGACCGGTAGGAATACCGAATGGATCTGTATTGAGTTTATAATTTGTCATTGTGTTTCTCCTTTTAAGCGAGACATAGGACGATACCTTTTGGCTATCGTCATAACATTATATAGTAACTGTCATAGATTTGTCAAGTGTTATTGTGCGATTTCATATAAGGTAATTGAAGATGCTAGTCTGGAATTATATGCACCATTTTCATTTGGTCTAAGATAGTTTACTGCAATCTGATAACTAGCTGAATGGGGAACAGCAGCCTGTAGTTTATATGTAACCGCACTAGTCGTAGCAGGACTATCAAGATATTCTATACCACCATAGCAAAGACCATAATCTGTACCATACGATCCACTTCCATATCCATGTAAAGTTGATTGTGTCTGAATGCCATACGCATCACCATAATATAATTTAGTGCTATCTCTCAAAAGATATATATCACCATGACCATATATTGACCACTTTAGATTAACTCTAACCATAATTTTACTGGTTGATGATGTTGGTGTGATAGTAGCAGTCATACCCGTAACATCAACAGGTGTTGTTGATGATGTGTTCCATATATCGGTCTTTACAGCTTGAACAACCTGAAGAACAGAACCTGTAGGCATAGAACTTTTTGTTATGTTTCTATTAGCAACAGTTAATGAATTAGTAGATATGGTATTTGCTGTAAGAGCACCCGTTGTAATCGCATTTGCAGATGATAGAGCAATGATAGTATTAACCGATACTGTATTGGCAGTTATATCTAATGCTGTCACACGACCATTAGCATCAATGTCAAACTTTGTATTGCCATCTACACGTAGTCTAAAAAGTCTTGATGCATTATTAGCACCATAACCCATAGTTGAAATACTCATAGCAATACCATTGTAGGTATTAGTATTGCTCATCCATACTTGAGCCATGTTTGCTATTGATACTGTCATTGTGTTATCACCGATGCTGTTAAATTCATTGTTGGATAAAAATCTATGTAATCTTGTATTACTAT
>RFXM01000166.1 GCA_009921565.1 Methylocystaceae bacterium
CGCTCAGCCAGGATTCAGAAAAAGGGACAACAGCGGGACAATGTCCCGCATGTCCCGCGTGTCCCGCCCCTTAAGACTATATCGAAGAGAGCGCTAATCCTTATATCGATACGTTATCCATCTGTTATAGGCTTACCCAACTCTGCGGAGAGGCTGCATGGCCGTTGCTGAAAACAAATCTGAACGAATAGAAGTTCGCACCACGCCACGCACCAAGACCTTGCTGCAACGTGCGGCCGCTGCGTCGCATAAGAATGTTAGTGATTTTCTGCTTGAGGCCGGCATCACAGCGGCGAAGAGACCTTGATAGATCGCCGCCAATTTAAATTAAGCGAAGAGCAGTGGTTAGCTTTTCAAGAAACTCTCGATCGTCCTGCACTCGCTAAGCCCCGACTGGCTCGGTTACTTAGTGAGAAGAGCGTGATTGAGTGACATCAGCGCCTGAGAAATTTGGCAAGGGCGAAAAACTCACGTCATCCCATTCTCTCAATGCTCTCGATTGCGGAAATGGCTCTCAATCGTTTTTACAAAGTTTTGCCCTAACGAGCCAAAGTTCTGTAACCGTGCAGACTTAAGATGTTTGCGGCGACGCTAACATGTAGTGGACTATAACAGCCTTTGCATCGGAGCCGTTGAGTAGGTCGAAGCGCCTATGCCCGTAGCCAAAGCTCTTGCCAGACATCCAGTTCCAGTAATGATCCTTGCGCGCCTTGCGGTTCATCGATCTAAACAAAAGATTGGTCTTGGCAGGGACTGCTTAAAGATGCATTGCTACGCACCATGCAAGCAGCAGAGATAGCTGGCATCCGCGCTTTCTTAGTTCACGCTAAGGATGAAGAGGCGCACCTATTTTATGCTTCCTTTGGTTTTGAGCCCAGCCCAACAGACGCCTAACACCTGTTTCTACTGATGAAAGATCTACGCCAACTCGTGAGCTACTGAATACAGTCATCATTACTAACTTGATGCTAATTTGCGTAATCAAATCGACCCGATTTCTTGCCTGAATGAATTTGGATCAGCCATGAGCTGAGCGCCCAATTAAGACGGCAAGATAAAAGGCTTGGCGCCAAGCCTATATAAGTCTCTGTCGCGACACATATTTGCTGGCGCCGGCGGTCGGTGGCTGGCGCCAAGTTTCGCACCCTGCTCTGATAATCAACCATCTTCTTGGCGCCCATCCCCCCAATGATACGCTAGAGCACGACCAATCTATGCTGATGGTTAGATCTTGCGTGACTGCGAAAAAATTCCTCGCG
>RFXM01000167.1 GCA_009921565.1 Methylocystaceae bacterium
ATCGACTTTGTTGCGCTTTATCAGCAAAAGCTTGCTGAATCCGGCGCTGCAGGCGCCGACATCTCAAAGGCTAATTAACGCAACTTAACAAGCTTAATTGGGCGTTTTATCTTGATGGCCTTCAAGATAACGCGCCCAGAGCGGATTAGGCGCGAGCGTTTCGATAAATTTCTGATGGGCGTCAATTTCTGATGCGCTGAGCCGACTGGCTAATGGCTGAGGCCGTTCAGTCAGAAGATTATTTTTTGTGTTTCGCCGCGCCGCGCCGCTCGTCGCTTGCAAAGAAAGAGCGGCCTGACGCCCTCCGCATAACTCCGCATAGACTTCCGCCAACAAACCCGCATCCAGCAACGCGCCGTGTTTTTCCCGACGAGAACTATCGATGCCATAGCGCTGACAGAGCGCATCAAGAGAGGCGGGGCTTCCAGGATTTAAGCGCCGCGCCATGGCAAGCGTATCAACGATGCGACTTCCGGCAAGGGCGGGTAAATCTACGAGCGCCAGTTCAGCGTTTAAAAAGCGGGTATCGAATTCGGCGTTATGCGCCACCAAAGGCGAATCTTCAATAAAATCTATAAATTCTGCGACAATGTCGGCAAAGCGTTTATGTTGGAGCAGAAATTCGTTTGAAAGACCATGCACCCGAAACGCCTCTTCGGGCATATCGCGTTCAGGATTAAGATAAACGTGAAAGACCCGACCGGTTGGAATAAGATTTGAAATTTCCACAGCGCCAATTTCAACGATGCGATGGCCTTGGGCAGGATCTAGCCCTGTCGTCTCTGTATCAAAAACGATTTCGCGCATTTAGTTTTGGTCCTGTTTTGACCGAGGCTGGATTAATTTTTTAAGAATTTCACGCACTTGTTGACGCGCTGCCTCCAAGCCGAGGCTTGTATCTACGATGAAATCGGCGCGGGCGCGTTTTTCATGATCGCTCATTTGTTTTGACTTTAAGGCTTCAAATTTTTCAACAGTCATTCCTGGCCGGGCAAGCACGCGAGCTTTTTGCGCCTCAGATGTTGCTGATACAACAACGATGACATCAACACTAGAGTCCACACCCTTCTCAAAAAGCAATGGAATATCATAAACTACGAGATCAGCGCCTTTTTCTTGATGCGCTTTGAAGAATTTATCCCGCTCAGACCAGACAAGCGGATGAACGATCTCTTCTACTCGCTTTAATGCTTGCGGATTTTTTAACACAATATCCGCGAGCTTCGCGCG
>RFXM01000168.1 GCA_009921565.1 Methylocystaceae bacterium
GATGAGGCGATTGCGCTCATTCGCGACAATGATGTCGTCACAACGACAGGTTTTGTTCAAAGTTGTATTCCAGAAGCCCTGCATGCGGCGTTGGAGAAGCGCTATGTCGAAACCCAGCATCCGCGCGATCTGACGTTGATCATGACCGCTGGCGCGGGAGATAGTAAGGGGCTGGGCACAGGCCGGTTTTACCACGAAGGCTTGTTACGGCGCGTGATTGCCGCAAATTTTGGCCGCATGCCAAAAGTAGCGCAAGCGGCCCAGGAAGAAAAAATTTGCGGCTATAATTTACCGCAAGGCGTTATTTCACAACTCTATCGCGCTTGCGCCTCCGGACAGCCGGGTCTGTTCTCTAAAGTTGGCCTTTATACCTATGTCGATCCACGGTTTGGCGGCGGCAAAGTGAATGAGCGCACAAAAGAGGACATGGTCAAATATCACAATATCCAAGGCGAGGAGTGGCTATTTTATATTGCGACGAAAATAGATGTCGCATTCATTCGCGGCACAAGCGCTGATCCTTCTGGCAATATCAGCATGGAAAAAGAAGCGCTTGTTTTAGATAATCTCGCGCAAGCGATGGCGGCCCGCAACAATGGCGGTCTTGTGATTGCTCAGGTTGAACGAATTGTTGAGCAAGGATCGATTAAGCCAAAAGATGTCCATGTGCCAGGCGTTCTAGTTTCAGCCGTCGTTGTTGCGGAAGAGCCTGAATTGCACCGAATGAATTACGGCGTCATGTATAATCCGGCGTTGGCTGGCGAAATCCGCGTACCAGTAGAAAAATTAGCAAAAATGCCCCTGGACGAACGCAAGATTATCGCCCGTCGGGCGGCGTTTGAATTACCGCCCAATGGGGTTGTGAACCTCGGCGTTGGCGCGCCAGAAGGCATTTCAGCGGTAGCCAACGAGGAAAAGGTAACGCCTTACATTACGTTAACCACTGAGGCGGGCGCCATTGGCGGCGTGCTTGCGTCGGGCTCGAGTTTCGGCGCAGCAACCAACGCCGATAGTATCATTCAACAAAATCAGCAATTTGATTTTTATGATGGCGGCGGTCTCGATATGACCTGTCTCGGCATGGCGGAAGCTGATGTGCAAGGCAATGTTAATACGTCAAAATTTGGCGGCAGATTAAATGGGTGTGGCGGCTTCATAAACATCAGTCAAAATGCTCGGCTTGTTGTCTTTGCTGGCACATTTACAAATGGCGGTCTGCGCGTCGCAATC
>RFXM01000169.1 GCA_009921565.1 Methylocystaceae bacterium
TTAATCCTAATTCATTCGCGCGTTTATTCATGCGTAAGACAAATGTTTCCTCGGAGCCCGCAGATCCCTCAGCCAGAACAAGGGCAGCGTCATTGCCAGATTGAACCAAAAGGCCACGCAGCAAGTCTTCAATCCGCGTCGAGCTTTTAAGCGGCAAGAACATCGCCGTTCCGCCAGCTGGGCCACCGCCATTCCGCCAGGCATATTCAGAAACGACATATTCATCATCAAGCTTCAATTTACCTGCCGCGAGATCATGAAAAATCATCTCCGCTGTGAGGATTTTGACTGTCGAAGCTGGGGGCACAAGAGCGTCGGCGTCTTTTTCGAACAGGACTGAGTTCGTGCCGGCATCGATTAAAATTGCGTTGGGCGCACTAATTTGAAGAGACTGAGCGCTGGCGGGGATTATGCCGAGGGCTGGGAAAAAAAATAAGGAGAAAACTAAATAACGAAGAATGAATGTCATGGGAATAAAGGGCTCCACTCAGCGGCGTCAAACGCTGCGCTGCAGCAATATTCTTTAATCCGCCGGCTAGAAAATGCAATCCGCGATTGGCTCGCGGCTCAACAATTAGTGGCGTTTAGGCGGTAAGGGAGGCGTTAATTTCGTGATTTTTTTAACAGGCTCGGGCGCTGTCTCCGTCACACCCGGCGCAGAAGCGCTAGAGGGATCGTCGCTATAGGCCAAGGCGGCATTTTCAGTTTCTGCGATCGTCTCCGCTGCAGCAACGCGGACAGCCTCAGCTCTCGACGGGAGATCGGCAATTTCAGTGGCTTCCTCTCTGAGCGCTGTCAGGACAGGCGCGCCATTATCAAGGCTAGCTGGACCATCATCGCGCAAAGTGGCCAGAAGATAAGCATCGTCATCTCCGCCGATTTTAGCGCGAGACACCCATTCTACTTTCACGCGCGCTGTTCCGGCGCTTCTAAAATCAAGCGCTTCAGCAACGCGCTGAGAAACATCCATGACCCGCCCGCCATGATAAGGGCCGCGATCATTAACGCGCACAATCATCGAGCGCGAATTTCTTAGATTAGTCACTCGCGCATAGCTCGGCAGCGGCATTGTTGGGTGGGCTGCGCTGATAGATTTACGGTCGAAAATTTCGCCATTGGCTGTGCGGCGCCCATGGAAATCTGCGCCATACCAAGAAGCTGTGCCTTCAACAGCATAAGGCTTCTCATTCGGCACATAGGTTTTGCCAGCAATTTTATA
>RFXM01000170.1 GCA_009921565.1 Methylocystaceae bacterium
TCGCCAATTGATGGCATTATCGTTAGTGCGGGTAAGCAAGAGCTTGATGTGAGTGTCACAATTAAAGCTGTGTGAGCATATTCAACGAGCTTTGACGTAATAAGACCTCAGTAACCAACTGATTGAAGTTTCTGTCTAAATTTTGCACGCAGAACAAGTATGCATAAGTTTTATACAAAGTTATTGTTTTTCAATAAAAAACCTTCTTATTTGATGACGGCTTGTTTTCTTCATGTTATCTTTGGTTATAGCCACTTCTTGTCCCTGGGGAGGGAGGAAGAGGTCAGGAGGCCGCTCTCAGTCCATGAGGAGCGGCCTTCTTTTTTTTGGGCTCGTTGTCTGAGTGCCCCAACGAAAAAGCCCGGTTATTAGCCGGGCTTTTTGTTTTGGGGAGTATTTTGCAACAACTGGCGCTGAAGCGAAGTTGAAGTGGTAGTTTACGCCGGCGCGAACGATGTTGCCGTTGTAGCTGCGTGATGCGCCGATGCCATATCCCCATGCGCCGGTGTTGGTGTCGATGACGCCACCGCTGGCGTAGCCGTTTGAGAGGCTGTAGTAGAGATATTCAGCTTTTGCGGACCAGTTTGGCAGGAACATCCATTCTACGCCGCCGCCAGCCGTCCAGCCAGCTTGTGTGTTGGAATAAGCGAGGCTGGTGCCGCCACCGGAGCCGCCGTATGTTCCGCCCGAGCCGCCTGTAGCGAGCCAAACGTTTGTTGAGGCCATAAGCAAGCAGCGTTGGCATGACGAGATAGCCGACGCGGCCACGCACGGTGCCGATATATTGCAGATTGCTCGAAGCCTTGCCGTAGGTCGTGTAGGTGGTGCCAGATGAAGACGAAACGCCGGTGAAGTTAGCAGCGCCGGCGCTTCCAGCCATGCCTTGGATGTCAGCTTCCGCACCGATCACAAAGCTTTTCATCAGCTGATAGTTGTAACCAACCTGGCCGCCGCCGAGGAAGCCGCCGTAGTTGTTGAACACATTGCGTCCAGCTGGAATGGCGCTGAGCGCAGGCGCAAGCCCAGGCTGGCCGCCATAGATTTTAAGACTGCCGGAGTTATTGCCGGACCACAATCCGCCAGCGTTGGCGCCGACGTAGAAGCCGGTCCAGGTGAGGGCAGGGGGAGCTGCGACTGGGGCTTTCTTTGAAGGAAGATCAGCTGCGAGAGCGGATCCTGAGAAGCTGGCGACGAGCGCTG
>RFXM01000018.1 GCA_009921565.1 Methylocystaceae bacterium
TGCAATCGCGCGTGAAGGCTCTAAAGCTGTCGCCGCCGGCCTCAATCCAATGGATTTGAAGCGCGGCGTTGATCTTGCTGTAGAGGCAATCGTCGCGGATCTCAAAAAACATTCTAAAAAAGTGACCTCAAACGACGAAATCGCTCAGGTCGGCAAAATCTCTGCCAATGGCGATGAGTTTATTGGTCAGGAAATCGCTAAGGCGATGCAGAAAGTGGGCAATGAAGGCGTTATCACGGTTGAAGAAGCCAAAAGCCTCGAAACCGAAACCGACATTGTTGAAGGCATGCAATTCGATCGCGGTTATCTCTCGCCTTATTTCATCACCAACGCCGAGAAAATGATCGCCGAACTCGACGACGCTTATATTCTCATTCACGAGAAGAAGCTGTCTACTCTGCAGCCTTTATTACCAATTTTGGAAGCTGTTGTTCAGACAGGTAAGCCGCTCATCATTATTGCCGAAGACATTGAAGGCGAAGCTTTAGCGACGCTCGTCGTTAACAAACTGCGTGGCGGATTAAAAATCGCCGCCGTTAAAGCGCCGGGATTTGGCGATCGGCGCAAGGCGATGCTTGAAGACATCGCAATCCTAACAGGCGGCCAAATGATCGCCGAGGATCTTGGCATTAAGCTAGAAAATGTCACGATTCAGATGTTGGGCCGCGCAAAACGCGTGCGGATTGAAAAAGAAAATACAACCATCATCGACGGCGCCGGCGAGAAAAAAGAAATTGAAGCTCGGATTGGCCAGATCAAGGGACAAATCGAGGAAACGACCTCAGATTATGACCGTGAGAAACTGCAAGAACGTCTCGCTAAACTTGCTGGCGGCGTTGCTGTCATTCGCGTAGGCGGCGCTACTGAAGTTGAAGTGAAGGAAAAGAAAGATCGCGTTGACGATGCATTGAATGCGACCCGCGCGGCTGTTGAAGAAGGCGTTTCTCCTGGCGGCGGCGTTGCTTTGCTACGCGCCATTAAAGCGCTGAGCAACGTGAAAGTCGGCAACTCCGATCAACAAACGGGCGTAGAGATCGTCCGTAAAGCGATCCAAACTCCAGCGCGACAAATCGTCGATAATGCTGGCGGCGACGGCGCTGTCGTTGTTGGCAAGCTTCTTGAGGCTACCGACTACGGTTTTGGATTTGACGCTCAGAAAGGCGAATATGGCGATCTGATGAAGCTTGGCATTATCGACCCAACCAAGGTCGTGCGCACAGCTTTGCAGGATGCGGCTTCAATTGCTGGGCTGATCATCACGACTGAAGCGACAATCACCGAGCAACCTAAAAAAGAAGCTCCTCCAATGCCGGGCGGCGGCATGGGCGGCATGGGCGGTATGGATTTCTAATCCAAAAATCAACAAGGCGAAAAAGTCGCCCTTGTCTTATCCGCTTAAATCAATTGAGGCCCCGGAGTTTCTGGGGCCTTTTTCTTTGGTCACGCATTATTTGACCCTCATTGCAACACGCGACAAAATCGCTAAGCGTCAATGATTGCGGTTCTCCCCCAGCTCGGCTAACCTCCAGATGTTTTGAGCCGTCAGGCTTAAAGATGGAACCGACAATCAGGAGAGACTTATGGCGAGCAATCGCAGTTCCGCCTCAAGTGGCGAGAACGCAGACTGGAATGAGCATATTAAAACCTACAATGGCTTTATTTGGCTGTTGAAATATTCAGCTGGATTTTCAGCGCTGACGTTAGTTGCGCTCTATCTGATTTTCGCACGTTAATGAATTAGTCCCTCACGCATCGTCGTTGAGGGCCTCCTCCCAAGACGGCGACGGTCTTTAAAACCCGGAGTTCGTCATGCGTATCGCTATATTAGCTGAAACGGACAGGACAGAAGCTCGGGTTGCAGCGACGCCAGAGACCGTGAAAAAATTCTTAAGTCTGGGCGCTAACACAACAATACAAACAGGCGCCGGGATCAAGTCCGGCTTTACTGACGCGGCGTATCAAGCTCAAGGCGGGCAGATTGTCGATTCAGCCGCAGCGGCTCTGGCGCATGCGGATGTCGCCCTATGCGTGCGCCGCCCAAATGCATCGACGCTCGCTGGCGCCAAAGAAAATCTTGCCGTCATTTCTATGATGGATCCCTTTGGCAATGAGACCGCAATCGGTGAATTAGCAAAAATAAACGTCAGTGCCTTCGCTATGGAACTCATGCCGCGCATTACGCGGGCGCAAACGATGGACGTTCTCTCTTCGCAGGCGAATCTTGCGGGCTATCGCGCTGTCATTGAGGCTGCGGCAGAATATGGGCGATCCTTCCCAATGACGCGTCGCCTTGGCGCGATTGTTACAGCGACGGATGTGCGTCCCGCTACAAAAGAGCAAGTTGAGTCGCTTGGCGCGAAATTCATTGCTGTTGAAAATGACGAATTCAAGCAGGCTGAGACATCAGGCGGCTACGCTAAGGAAATGTCATTGGACTATCAAAAAGCGCAAGCCGATCTTATCGCTTCACATATTTCAAAACAAGACATTGTCATTACGACCGCGCTCATACCTGGTCGTCCAGCGCCAAAACTTGTGACTGAAGAAATGGTTCAGAGCATGCGGAATGGCTCCGTTATTGTCGACCTTGCCGCTGAGCGCGGCGGCAATTGCGCTCTCACGCAAGCGGATGAAATCATCACTGTCAATGATGTTAAAATTATTGGCGCCGCCAACCTCACTTGCCGAATGGCCTCTACGGCGTCGAGTCTTTATGCAAAAAATTTATTCGCTTTTCTTGAGACAATGATTTCAAAAGAAACCAAAACATTTTCTATTAATTGGGATGATGAACTAGTCAAAGCCACCGCATTGACGCGCGAAGGCGTCGTATTAGATCAGCGTTTTATAAAATAACGGTAGCGGCGAGATTCGCCAAGAGAAAGGCGCGCACCCATGACCGACTCTGTTCAACAATTACTTGAAAAAGCCCAAGCTGCAGCAGAAAATGCGCAGCAAATGGCGCAGCAAGCGCAACATTATTCTGATCAAATCGCTCAAACCGCCGCTGTCATTTCAGCACATGGTCTGGGCGGCGAAATGATTGACCCTATTATTTTCCGCTTAGCTATTTTTGTCCTCGCCGTTTTTGTTGGTTATTATGTTGTCTGGTCAGTCACGCCAGCCCTACACACGCCCCTGATGTCTGTCACAAACGCAATCTCATCTGTGATTGTAGTTGGCGCATTGCTATCAACCGGCGTTGAGATATCGACCCCGCCGCAAGACGGAGAAAATTGGGCGCGCTGGCTTGGGTTTATTGCGCTGATTCTGGCTTGCGTGAATATCTTTGGCGGCTTCCTCGTTACCGAACGCATGCTCGCGATGTATAAAAAGAAAGGCTAATCCGATGAGCGCGAATCTCGCGGCCCTTCTTTATCTTTGCGCCGCCATTTTATTTATATTTGCATTACGCGGACTTTCCTCGCCAGCGACATCTCGACAAGGCAATCGTTACGGCATGATGGGCATGGCGATCGCGGTTGCAACAACGCTTTTACTCCATCTTCCGCCAGCCTTTGGATTTATGCTGATTATCATAGGCGCAGGCGTTGGCGGTGGCGCCGGGGCTTATCTCGCGCGTCGTATTGAAATGACCAAAATGCCAGAATTGGTCGCCTTCTTTCATTCCCTCGTTGGGCTATCGGCCGTATTAGTTGCGGGCAGCGCTTTTTTCGCTCCACGAGCTTTTAACATTGGCGCGCCTGGACACATTGAAGCAGGCAGTCTGTTTGAAATGTCTCTAGGCGCCGCAATCGGCGCAATCACATTCACGGGTTCAATCATTGCATTTCTAAAACTTTCTGAACGTATGAGCGGCAAACCAATTCTACTGCCGCATCGGCATAAGATTAATATTGGGCTGGCGATTGCGTTAGCCGCGCTTATCCTACTTTTTGCCCTTACAGAAAGCGGCGTATGGCTGCTCTTGCTCATCATCATTTCATTTGCTCTTGGCGTTACTTTAATTATCCCCATCGGCGGAGCGGATATGCCGGTTGTTGTTTCGATGCTGAATTCTTACTCAGGTTGGGCCGCAGCAGGCATCGGCTTCACGCTTGGCAATCTCGCCTTGATTATAACTGGCGCCTTAGTGGGCTCCTCTGGCGCAATTTTATCTTACATCATGTGTAAAGGCATGAACCGCAGCTTTATCTCCGTCATTCTTGGCGGCTTTGGCGGCGAGACGGCCGACGCGGGCGGCGTAAAGGAAACCCGCAACGTCAAACAAGGCTCTGCAAAAGATGCGGCCTATATCATGCAAAACGCTGGAAAAGTGATTGTTGTTCCAGGTTACGGCATGGCTGTCGCGCAAGCGCAGCATGCGCTTCGTGAAATGGCGGATCTCCTGAAAAAGGAAGGAGTTGAAGTGCGCTACGCCATACATCCCGTCGCTGGCCGCATGCCCGGACATATGAATGTTTTACTTGCAGAAGCAAACGTTCCCTATGATGAGGTGTTTGAGCTGGAAGATATTAACTCCGAATTTGGACAGGCTGACGTCGCTTTTGTTATCGGCGCCAATGATGTCACTAATCCAGCAGCAAAAACGGATAAGAGCTCTGCAATTTTTGGCATGCCTATCCTGGATGTCGAGAAAGCAAAGACAGTATTGTTTCTCAAACGCGGCATGGGCTCAGGATATGCTGGCGTTGAGAATGAATTATTCTTCCGTCCAAATACAATGATGCTTTTTGGAGACGCCAAAAAGACTGTTGAGACGATCGTAAAGGCGCTCGGCCATTAAATATGGCCAATCAGTAAAGAGAGATAAAAGCTCAACGGGCTGCATCAGCTGTCGGATTGACGCTGAACTTAGGCCCTACGCCGCTTGAGCGCGTGCGACCAATTCGTCGAGGAAAGAATGCCGGCGAAAAATACCCGCGGGTTCTGGGTCTATTTCGATAAACCGGCGCGCCCGCCGACCCTGGCTACCAAAGAGCGGGACAGCGGACGTCTTCGCCCAGATTTTCGACCAGTGTTTTGTCCAAACTTGTGTGGCCGAGTGCGTCTAGAATGCCGCCAGTCGGGAAATTTTCCAAGATGTAATGCGTTGTCAATGAATGAATTTTCCGATATGAGACATTTATGTCACAGTTGCGCGTCATGCTTGAGTGGGTTCGTAGGGCGTTTGTCGCCGCCTGCATCTGCGCATTATGGACGGGCGGCGTTATTTCGAGCGCGGCGGCGCATTCGCCTGAAACGTCTGATGCGGCGCATTTGACGCAAGCGTCCCATAGCGTCGCCTGCGAACATCATGCGGGACTGTTTTCAGAATTATCAGGACTAAATAAACCCATTACCTCGCCTGTGAATAAGAGCGGTGAGCGACGCCATTGTCCTGACTGCTGCTTTTTTGCTGACTCCAGCAATATCGTTTTGCCTGAACGTCCTTTTGCGGCGATACGATTACTCAACGATCCGGCAACTGCGCTAAACGATGCATTTGCCCAAAGAGACAAAACAGACGGTCTCTCGTCCCGACTGGCGCATGGCGCGCGCGCGCCGCCAACTCTTTCCTAAATCCTCGTAGACCACGCTGAACCTCAGCTTGCGTTTTACGCTCTTGGCTGCATCTGGCGTTTGGTCAATGCGAGTCACTTTTTTCTGTCACTTTAAAAATAGGCCCGAGCGTTCCACTGCGGGACATGGGCCGGTAATCAAAACGAGTTCAAAAATGGATCATACCTCGCTCTCGCCGCTCGCCATGTTTTTGAATGCTGGCCCAGTTGGCAAATTGGTCATGGCGCTTTTACTTGCCGCCTCTGTTTGGACCTGGGTTTTAATCGTTGAGGGTCTTGTTGCCGTTCGACGGATCGGCAAGGCCACGCAATCGGCGCGCGCCGGAGGGTCTCTTGATGTATTAGAGCCAATCGCCGAGGCGGGCCGAGAAGCTTACGCTCTCCATTTAGCGGATGAAACGATCGGAGAGAAACGCGAGCGGGTTGCAGAATATATGAGCAGAACCGCGCGAGAATTCCTCACGCAGGCTGAAGGCGGCTTGCCGAATCTTGCTGTCATTTCATCTGTTGCGCCTTTCATCGGATTATTTGGAACCGTTTGGGGCATTATGACAAGCTTTGCTGGCATTGCGCAGTCGCAAGACACCAGCCTCGCCGTTGTTGCACCCGGTATCGCTGAAGCCCTCGCCGCAACCGCATACGGGCTAGCGGCAGCCATTCCAGCCTCAATCGGCTATAATCGTATTGGCTCTTCTTTTGCCCGCCTGGGCCAGGAAGTCGCTCACTACATCGAAGATGAAGCCCTTCATATGACAAGCGGCGGGGGACCGCGCGCTAAACAACAGAAGGAGGCTGCATAATGGCGCTTCCTGCTCGCTTTAAAAAGAACAACGATCTCTATCAACCGCTCGCAGATATCAATGTGACGCCATTAGTTGACGTCATGTTAGTGCTGCTCATCATTTTTATGGTGACGGCGCCCTTGTTAGCGAAAGGCGTAAAGGTCAATCTCCCACAAGCAAGCGCCGCTCAACCGCTCAATCAGAAAGATCCGATTGTTGTGAGCGTTGGCAAGGATGGCAAAGTTTCGCTGGGCGGCGACAACGTAACTATGGAAACATTGATTGATGGCATTCGCGCGATGATGGGTGGAGATACAACACGCGTTGTACATGTGCGTGGCGATACAGAGGCGGTTTACGGCGAAGTTGTCGGAGTTATGGATAAGCTTGCCACAAATGGCATTACCCATATCGCAATCATGACGAACTCTCGTAGCAGCAAAACTGGCGCATTGCTCAAAATGCATGAAACGCCCACAGCGGGAAGCGCCCCAAAATGACGGAATACGCCATGACGCAGACAGCGCCCAGACAGAAACTGGAACAGTCTGCCAACATGTCGCCCTTACAACCGGCATGGTTGCGTCCTACCGCAATCACGCTGATCGTCATTGCGCATATCGCGTTTTTTGCCGCCTTTATGGCCTGGGAAAAACCATCCATTGTCGCGCTTGAGTCACTAACAATGGACTTAGTGCAAGAGGGTGATTTTTTTGAAGCGGAAGAAGTTGCAGAAGCAGAAGATCGCCCGCCGCCAGTTGTTGTAGAGGATCCTGAATTAGCGTTGCCGCCCCCTGACGTAATGGCGCCGGACGCAATTCCTTTGCCTGCGAAACGCGACAATCTAGAGAAAGTCGAAAAGCAACGCGAAGAGCAACAAACCGAACAAGCGACCCAAGCGCGCGAAGCGCAAGCGCGACGCCATGCGGGAGCTCCTGATGGGCGCTCAGGATCTGGCGCATCGCAATCCGTTTGCTTGGCTCATGTCGCTTCAGATCTGCGACGCCACACGCCTGGCTCAACAAGTCTTGGCGCTGGCCATGCGCATGTAACTTTTCGCGTTAACATGGGCGGGGGTATTTCAGACATCAGCGTTTCAGCTTCTACGCCTGCCCATGCCGCGCTTGCACGTCGTATCGTCGCCTCATCGCGTGGGCCCGGAAGCTGTAGCTCCGCCTTTGTTAGTCAAAGTTTCGCTTTCCATTAATACAACTGGGATGGCGTTAAGCTTTTCGCCCTCCCGCCTCCTTGGCTAAAAATTTTGAAAGCGCGCAAATGCTCAGCCAAAACTCTGTTGCGTCTTCATTAATGATTTTCATAATGCTTACGACACCCGTCGCGGCTCAAAATAGTGCGCCTAGCATTACTGCTCCGCCCGCCCAATCATCTCCGCTAAATGGCGCGACGCCCTCTGCTGCATCTAAAGCCAAGATTGAGACGCCAACGCAGCCGCCATCAAATTCAGCGTCGGCTCCTCAATCAACACTCTCTGAAAGTAAATTTCTAAGCGCACTCTATGCAGAAATTGCGCGACGCACGCCGCAAGATAACGCCTTAGGGGACGGCGAAGTAACAACAAGCTTTCATATCAACGCCAGCGGTCGCGTAGATAAAGTGACGATTGAAAAGTCCACCAGCCCACTGTTCTCTGAGGCGGTTAAAAAAATTCTTGCCAGCGTAGAAGCCCCGCCGCCGCCCGGCGGCTCTATGGACATTGGCCAAACATTCAAATTTCATCAATCAGCGCCTGAATAAATACTTATGCTCTGATGAACTTCTAATCTTATTGGAGATCATGCGATGACTTATTGGCGCCTCTTCCTTTTCGCCTTGCTTGCGACCTTCTCGACCGCTCGAGCGCAAGAAGCGACGCAGCCTGGCGTTACTGGAGGAGAAAGCCTGAATAAGCCGTCCATGGCGAAACATCCGCCGCCAGCGTGCTCGGATCCAAAACCAGATTGCGCCATGACGATCTACCCTGCTTTTGATAAAAAAGGCCTTCTATGGGTTGCTTACTCTGTAGGCAAAACGCTCTATGTCGCGTCATCTCAGGATCAAGGCAAAACATTTTCTTCGCCGACGACAATTATAACGCTCTCCGATGGGATTATTGACGCACATGGCGATGCACGTCCTAAAATTATTCCGCTTAACGACAATTCATTATTGGTGAGCTACACGACGCGTCCTGATAAAATGATGATTGGAACAATTTTTACCGCCAAATCGTCTGATAACGGCAAAAACTTCTCGACGCCACAACCGATGCTGACATCTGGCGGCCAGCGTTTCGACTCATATGTCGTCACGTCAAAGGGACGTATTTTTGCAGGTTGGTTAGACAAGACGCATGCGGCTCAAGCAAAAGCTGAGGGCAAAGAATTTGCTGGCAGCGGCGTAGCCTTTGCCTGGTCAGATGATGGCGGCATGACGTTCAAAGGTAAAAATATTTTGATGGACCACGCTTGCGAATGCTGTCGCATATCTGCGGCGCTCGGGCGAGATGGCCTACCAGTTTTTGCTTGGAGACAAATTTTTGAAGGCGAAATTCGCGATCATTACGCGGCTAAGCTTTCCGCAAACGGCGCCAAACTTATTGGCGGTCGGGTGAGTAATGATGATTGGGCAATCAATAGCTGCCCACATCAAGGTCCTGCATTAGCTGTCGATACAAAGGGCGTGTGGCACATAGCTTGGTTCACTAAAGGTAAAAATAGACAAGGTCTTTTCTATGCTTTTAGCCGGGATGAGGGTAAGACATTTTCGACACCAGAAAAGATCGGCGATGATGCGCATGCGCCAGCCTTTGCCACTTTGCTTGCAACCAAAAAAGGACTCTATCGCGCTTGGAAAGAATTTGACGGCGCGCAAACAACTATTCCAATACAGCAATCAAGGGATGGCGGAAAAAGCTGGAGCGCGCCACAGATTCTAGCTTCGACGACAGAAGCCTCCGATCACCCTATTCTTGTTGCGCTAAAGGGGGATGTATTTCTTTCCTGGGGAACTCATAAAGAAGGCTATCGTCTTATCCCTCTCAATCTTGCAAAAAAGTAAGGGGCGTTGAGATAGAAATGCCACGCTCACCTTCACTTATTTATACGTTCAGCCTGACGCTAATCAGCTTAATTTTAATGTGTGGGACTGGGCGCAGCCTTGAATTTAAGCCCTATGGGCGCGGCGATTTTGACCAGATTGCGCATTTGCGCGAACAGCGCCCACGTATCATTCATTATTGGTCTGTAACCTGCCCAGCCTGTATCGCAGAGCTGGGACAATGGGCGAAATTCATCAATGAGCGCCGGGATATTGATATTATTTTTATTAACACGGACGATGATGAAGATCGCGAGCGCGCTGCCTTACGTTTAGAAAAGAATGGGCTTTCGCAGGCAACTCATTATGGTTTTTCTGATAGTTTTGTAGAAAAGCTCTATTATGAAGTAGACAAGAGCTGGCGAGGCGAATTGCCTTTCACAGTTTTAATATCTGCAAACGGACCTCGCGTCAGCGTAACTGGCGCTCTTGATGATCCGCATTTTGTTGCTTGGCTCAATCAAGTCAATGACGTGAAAAAATAAGCGCCATCACTGCGCATGGGCGCCCAGCGCCGCACAACCCTAATTCAACGCGTCGCTCCCGGCTCCCACAAGACATCGCCGCGATCGCGGTTCACATAACGCGACGCAACGAAGAGAAAATCAGAAAGCCGATTGATGTAAGCGAATGCAGTGGGAGACAATTCCTCTCCCTTTGTTTCACCAAGCGTGACCATCACACGCTCTGCGCGTCGACAGATTGTCCGTGCTACGTGCAAATGCGCCGCCGCCGGCATGCCGCCAGGCAATACAAATGATTTTAACGATGCTAATTCGCTATTAAGAAGATCAATATCTTTTTCCACATGCTCTACTTGCGATGGCGTAATAACGAGACGCATCTTTGGATCTATTGGCTTTTTGGGATCTACAGGCGTTGCTAATTCAGCGCCAAGATCAAATAATTCATTTTGAATGCGCGCGAGCATTTCATCTAGTGCGGCGTCCCGCGCCTCTATCACCAAACGCGCAACGCCGATCGCTGCATTGGTCTCATCAATAACTCCGAAGGCCTCAACGCGAATATCATCTTTTCTTCGACGCGCGCCTGTCGCCAGAGAAGTATCTCCCCCATCTCCGCCACGCGTGTATATTTTATCCAGCTTAACCATTTTGTCAGCGTCCTTTGGCGTAAATGACGATAAGCGCCACGATAAGCGCCACAAATTGCAACCCGACGCGCCAACGCATCAGGATTTGTGAGCGATTAGCATCGCCGCGACGAAACATATTATAAAATCCGGCAATGAGCACCAATGCAACAGCACCTACCGCAAAGCCAACAAGAAGATTGAACACTAGCGTCATAATGCCTCATACGTCTAAGCACTCGCTGTAAGGAAGCTCATGACAGAGCGCAAGTCTTACGGCTTTAACAAGCGCTGAAGATATTCGAGCTCCTCTACGGGTCGCTCTGGCTGACCTAACCGCCGCCTGAGTTCTTGTTGGAGTTGATGCGCCCGCTGGGCAGGCGGTAACCCAAGCGGATCATATTTCTCTTTTGTAAAACGCTGTCCGCCAGAGGTGCGGCCTAGAGGATCGCGCCCCATTCCCTGACGCCTTCGACCAGTTCTCCCGCCAGACGCACCGCCTTCTTGTTGGGCGCGCAATTTGTCTGAAAGAGCATCCGCTGTTTCCCGCAAGGCCTCCAACGTCTCTTGTTGAGAGTCCAGCGCGCGCTCTAAATCCGCATCCTTTGATCCCAGCGCATCTTCTGCTTGCTTCATAGATTTGCGAGCTTTTTCTAACTCGCTTGCGCTCTCTGGATTATCATTACGCCAGTTATCTTGCGCGCGCTCTAAACGTTTACGCAGTTCCTCCTGTCGCTGCCGAATTGTCTCCTGATATTGTTTTTCCTGACGATTTTCTTCTCCCTCCCCTTGCTGACGCTTCAGGCCTCCTGTCCCTCGAGCCGCTTCAAGCGTCTCATCTCGAAGCGCTTGCTCGTCGCGCGATAATTGATCCACTTCATTTAACTGTTTAGCGGCGTTCTGCTGCGCAGCGCTCTCCGCATCCTCGCCAGCTGAAGCTTGAAGGTTTTCCATCATCTCTTGCAATTCAGAGAGAAGTTTTTCTGCTTCCGCGCCATCGCCGGATTTTAAAGCATTCTGTATTTTTTTTAGTAAATCTTCTATTTGTCTCTTTGTGATCGCCTCATTTTCATCCCCGGCGTCTTGAGATGAATTATTGGCCTCAGAGTCCGCAGAGAGCTCATTCATAAAATTATCCAGCGCGCGACTTAATTCTTGCAAACGCTGAGAAAGCGCATTGTCATCTTCATGATTTCGGATTGCCTCTCGAAGCGAGTTTTCACTTGCGCGTAAGTCCTTTTCCGCCTGCGCGCTTTTACCTGCTTCAACCTCCAACGCGACTACCCAAAGCAGATCCACAATGCTACGTAATTCATCGTCGCTCCGCTTTCCATCTAGACTGTTGCGCGCGGCGCGCAACCCCAAGTAAATTGGAGCAGAGATTTCGAAAATTTCCGGCGCCAGCGCTAAAGAATCTAGCGCTCGCGCCACAGTGACGCGCATCTCCGGGTGAAGCGCAAGGTTGCGCCTTTGTTCAATCAATGACCGCGCAAGCGGTTTTTTGAACAAGCGTTGAGGCAAAATAATATTAATTGTTTTTGAGACGCCAATATTCTCCCCAGCATCCTTAGCGATCAACCGCATATCAAGCAGCGTTCCAGCAAAAGGACTTTCGGAAAGATCTATTTCTGCTTGTAACGGTTCATTATTTCTACCACTCATAGAATTGATTAAGGCTTCGCGCGGCGCGTCATAAAGCGCTTTACCGTTATGCGCTCTCATACTAAAGGCGGCCTCTATACTAACCACTCCATAATCATCATTCGCCGTATATTCAATTATCATTGATCCTGACGCATTCTGTCGAACAGCCCCTAGAAGAGAAACGACCGGAGACTGATCGATAATCGGCGTAATTTCATATTTGCGGCCGTCTGAAAGCGTAAAATGCGCCAGATTACTGAGCTTATAAATCGGTTTGTGGTCAGCCTGCGTCGATCCATCATGATCAGCCAACATGACAAAACCATCCTCAATAGCCACTTGCGCCGTGTCAGGGCTCAAGCGCAAAATAGAATTGATTGGCGCAGATATGGCGCTGCTTTGCGGTGGCAGCATCAATGCTGGGCGCATTGTATATGCTGGCGGGTCAAACCAAGCTTCAACCCTGTCACCAGCACGTAAGCTATCTACTAAACGCCAATCAAAAGCTGCTGTTAATCTTGGAGACTTTTCGTCACCCGCTACAAAAGCCGCCCCAATAGCGCAGACCAAAGCAAATCCACGTAAGGCGAATGGATCAAAACGCGGCAAATCCGGCTTTGGCCACCCAACAGGCATTTTCTTAAGCACATCGTGTAATTTTGCTTGATGCAGCGCCCATAATTTCGGTGTTTTTGGGTCGGTCTCTGCGTTGGCCAGACGATCTTGCAAAGATTGAGCGGGGAACAGACCTGGAGGCGCCTCAGAATCGAGACGCTTGATGACGGCGCGTTGCGTTGGGAGACCTTGAACGATTTCTCGGACAATGAGAAATAAAGCCGCGAATAAAAAAAGAGCTTCTCCAAGAATTCGTACGCCTAATGGCGCAATACGCCATAGGTCTAGCCACGTTACAGCAAGAAAAAAAAGCGCAATCGTCAGAAGCCCAGCGCATAAGCGCAGCATGCGCTCAATGAGCAAAATCAGCGAATATCGGCGTAATAGCTGTTCTAAACGGCTCATCTTTATCCTTGGCGACTGCACGAGATGACGCGTAAAGTTCTTCCCTCTTCCACCCTATCATTGACTTAATTAGCGTAATATCTTTCTTAAGTTGACGATCCTTTAGCACCCTCATGACCAGAGCCGCACCCTGACCCTCGCTAAAAAACTATCTCAAGACGCTATCTCTCCTCCAATATCAGATCTGCGCCTCTTGCCTGCTCAAGTCGCGGCAATACGCAACAAGATACTCTGGGCGCTTGAAAAAAATGATTTAGAAGCCTTACGTATCCCCATTGATTGGAACGAGATGCGGCCGCTCTTTGCTAAAAGCGGCGCCTTCAAAGCGGGGACGGATCCAATTGAGATTCTTAAAGCGCAATCTTTTGATACGAAAGGTTATGAGATTTTACGGATCTTAAAAAACATTCTCTCTCAACCTTATGTCAAAATCACCCGTGGACCCACCACACTTTTTGAATGGCCTGCTTTTGCTCGGCGCAGTCTATCGCCTGAAACTGAAAAGGAACGCCTTGAACAATGGTCCTGTGTGCGCTTTGCCGATTTAAAAGAATCTAACAGGCTCGGTCGACCGCGCATCATGCGGATTGGCATCGCCGCCGATGGGGTGTGGCATTATTTCTGGAGCGAAGATTAAAGCGCGGCATGAAATCTTATTGGCGCGCCAACAGATTGCGTAACAAGCTCTCCTTCCCACATCACTTTTCGACCGCGAACGACAGTCCCAATTGGCCAGCCGTTTACCGTCTTGCCATCATAGGGCGTCCAGCCAACTCTTGAACCTATCCATGAATTACGGATGGTTTCCCGTCGTTTTAAATCTACAATTGTTAAGTCTGCGTCATACCCCACAGCTACTCGCCCCTTTTGCGCTATGCCAAAAAGTCTTGCAGGGCCGGCGCTGGTGAGATCAACCAATCGCGCCAAGCTCACACGCCCAGCATTCAAATGATCTAAGAGCAAGGGCACAATGGTCTGAACGCCTGTCATCCCTGATGGGCTATGAGGGTAAGGCCTCGCCTTCTCTTCTAATGTATGGGGCGCATGATCTGATCCAATGACATCGACGATTCCTTGAGCGACTCCGCGCCAAAGCGCTGCACGATGCCGAGCGCTTCGTACTGGCGGGTTCATTTGCGCAAGGGCGCCGATCCGCTGATAATCCGTGTCATCCATCGTCAAATGA
Source organism: Methylocystaceae bacterium (assembly GCA_009921565.1). GTDB lineage: Bacteria > Pseudomonadota > Alphaproteobacteria > Rhizobiales > Beijerinckiaceae > Methylocystis. The sequence goes on from RFXM01000018.1 coordinate 14,344, forward strand.
TGAGGCGTCACCTCTACTGAAGCGATATCTTTGCATTGCGCAAGCAACTCGATTTCTTCTTCTGTGGTGACATGAAGCACGTGGATCAACGCGCCTTTTTCCTGAGCAATTTTAATCAAGCGGCGCGTTGATTTTACCGCTGTTTCAACATCTCGCCAAATTGGATGCGATGATGGATCGCCATCTCTACGAAGATGTTTGCGCTCAATAAGACGCTCTTCATCTTCACTATGAAAAGCGACCCGACGACGCGTGTGCGACAACACCTCTGCAATACCGGCGTCATCTGCTATCAACAACGACCCAGTGGAAGAGCCCATAAATACTTTAACGCCTGCAGCGCCAGGCAAACGCTCTAGTTCAGCGAGAGAGCGCGCATTTTCATGCGTCCCGCCAACCCAAAAAGCAAAATCACAGTGCATCCGGTTTAGGCCGCGGCGGACTTTGTCGGCCAACGCCTCCGGCGTGGAGGTTAATGGATCGGTATTCGGCATTTCAAAGACTGCTGTGACGCCGCCAAGAACAGCGCTCCTAGAACCAGACTCAAGATCTTCCTTATGCGGCATGCCGGGCTCACGAAAATGGACTTGCGTATCGATCACCCCAGGGAGAATGTGCAAGCCCCGACAATTAATTTTTTCAGCTGCGTCAAAGTTAGAAAGCTGCCCTATTTCAGCAATTTTTCCATCGATTACGCCAATATCCCGCTCAGCTTCGCCATCTTGGTTGACCAGCACGCCACCATGCAGAACAATATCAAATGATCGCCTCATAACGCTTTGCTCCGCTGATCGTGATAGATTTAAGATAGAGACTTATTGCGCGCTGGCCAATGGCTAAACCTGCTGGAGATTACAAAGCGATGACCGGATCGATAGTTCTTGAAGATCGCAGTGTGATTGACGTTTCTGGCCCAGAGGCGGGCAAGTTTCTTCATAATCTAGTGACAAATAACGTCATAAGCCTATCGCCAGGCCAAGCCTGCTTTGCCGCGCTCCTTTCTCCGCAAGGAAAAATTCAAGCGGATTTTTTCATCTTCATGCAGACTGCCGATAGCTATTTTCTAGATTGCCCGAAACAGCTGGTCTTAGATCTTATCCAACGCCTCAAACTCTATAAATTGCGCGCGCCCGTCGCCATCAACGATCGAAGCTCGGAATTAAGCGTCTACGCCTTTCCTGACGCTCTTGAGCGGCCATCAGCACCCATGGCAATCTCGGCGCGCGATCCGCGCGCGTCTTTTGGTTGGCGCGTAATCGCATTGAAAAATTCTATCCCCTCTTCAGGAACATTTGCGTCTTATGAGATGCGCCGCATTCTTCTAGGCCTTCCCTCAGGGGGCGTAGATTTCGTCTATGGCGACGCCTTTCCGCACGAAACAAACATGGACAGGCTTTCTGGCGTTGATTTCAACAAGGGCTGCTATGTCGGTCAGGAAGTTGTCTCACGGATGAAACATCGCGGCGAGGCGCGAAAACGCATCATCCCCTATCTCGCGACGCCGCAGGCTCCCCCACCAGGAACGCTGATCAACGCTGAAGATATAGAAATCGGCGTAACAGGCTCTCACACAGGCGCTGTGGGCTTAGCTATGGTTAGACGCGATCGACTGGCCCAGGCGATAGAAAGTGGCAAAACGCCAATGGCCGATCAAATGCGCCTCGACTTTCAGCTCGACCCGAGCTGAATCTTGAAACAATGCTTTCGCTCGCCAAAAAAGCCCGATAAGTTCCCGCTCGCCACGCGTGGCGAGAGACCCGGTGACGCAGAAAATCAACTTGAAAGGAAAGCCAGGTGAGCGGAAGCCAGAATACAGACGGCCGGACGACGGCGAGCGTTAATACACTTGCTGGCGCAATTGTCGACCGTTTAGTCGCTGAAGCGGATCGGTTCCGCGTTGCTGTCACCCATGGCAGCTTGGGTGAATTATTGATCGACGCTGGCGCTAAGGCGGCAGGCGGCGTAGACGTAGGCCTTCTCCTAACGGAAATCTGCATGGGCGGGTTGGGACGCGTTTCCCTATCGCCAGCCCCAGGCGCTTCCAAATGGCCCTTCTGGCTCACTGTTTCGAGTAATGATCCTGTCGTTGCCTGTCTCGCGAGCCAATATGCGGGATGGAGTCTGCAGCATGAAAAGTTTTTTGCGCTGGGATCTGGACCTGGGCGCGCACAAGCGCGGGTTGAAAAACTATTCGATGAACTCTCATACAAAGATCAAGCAAAGCGCGTAACAATCGTGCTCGAAAGCGCTTCCCCGCCACCAAAAGAAGTCGTCGAAAAAGTTGCGGTGAAATCTGGCGTTGATCCAAAACATGTCGCCTTTATTTACGCCCCGACACAATCGCTTGCTGGCAGCGTGCAGGTTGTTGGGCGCGTGCTTGAAGTTGCCTTACACAAAGCGCATGAACTCCATTTTCCCCTTGATCATATCGTTGATGGGGTTGCAACAGCGCCTTTATCTCCTCCGCACCCGGATTTTATACAGGCGATGGGACGCACCAATGATGCAATCATCTATGCGGGACGCGCGCATCTTTTCGTAAAGGGGCCCGCCTCTGCGGCTAAAGAACTTGCTGAAAAATTACCCAGCAGCAATTCAAAAGACTACGGACGACCATTTGCAGATATTTTCAAAGCTTATAAGGGCGATTTTTATCAAATCGACGGTAGTCTGTTTTCACCTGCTGAAGCGCTCGTCACCGCCATAGAAACAGGCGAGACCTTTCGCGCAGGTAAAATCAATGAAAGCTTGCTTGATAAATCATTTGGAGGCTAAGGCTGACTTATCATCCCCTCGGAAAGTCAGCGCACAAACCTCGCGTCGCTGTTTTCACGGATAAGTTAGATTGGCATGTTGAGGCGACACTGAAGGCCTATAGCGCGTTAGGAGCTCATCCTATACCCGTGCGCCTTTCAGATTGTCGCTTCGATAGCCTGCGTCCATACGGTCTTGCGATCCCTCGCTTTCATCAACTTCCAGATCTCGTTATCGTGCGCGCGATTGGAGACGGTTCCTTAGAAGCAATAACGATGCGATTAGCGATTTTGCATGCGCTCGAAAAACTCGGGGTGCGGGTCGTTAATAGAGCGCGCGCTATAGAGGCATGCACAGATAAGTCCTTAGCAAGCTTTCTCTTGCAACGCGCAGGGCTTGCAACCCCAGAAACATTCGCTACTCAAAATTTAGCTCAAGCGCGCGCAATTGCGCGACGCGAATGTTCCAGCGGCCCCTTAGTTTTGAAGCCGCTATTTGGCGCACAAGGCTGGGGAATTAAGTTAATCGAAAGCGAAGCAGACATTCCAACCGCCCAAGAAGCGCGCGGCGTTTTCTATTTGCAACGTTTTATTGGTCCATCACGTCCACCCTATGAAGATATGCGAATCCTCATCGCGAACGGAACAATTATCAGTGCGATGCGGCGACGCTCGAGCCATTGGATCACAAATGTGCGGCAAGGCGCAAAACCTCTTGCCGTCATTCCTTCGCAGCAGGAGAAGGGATTAGCTCTCGCCGCCGCTGATGCCTTGGATGCAGAAATTGCAGGGGTAGATTTAATTACCACTGCGCGCGGCGCGCCTCTGGTGCTTGAAGTAAATAGTATGGCTGGGTGGTTTGGTTTACAAAAAATCACTTCTTTCTCGATAGCAGAACGCCTCGCCCAAGCCACTTTAAATTTAACGCCCCAATGTTGAAGTTTTCTGTTGCGCCCAAGCTTGTCGCGCAAGCTTTCATCTTAGCTTGCGAGGCTGAGTTACAGGCGCCAAAACCCGGCAATGTCCATATATTTGCTTCCGGACATGGCATGGCGACACAAGATTTTGTTGACAGCGCGCGCGTCGCCGCGCCTTTTATTGCTGATCCAAACTTGACTGTCGGAGCGAAAATACTCGCCGCAACTAAAGCCACATGGGCGGCTGTTGCGCAAAATACAAATTTGGGAATCATTCTTTTATGCGCGCCGCTAGCGCAGGCCACCCTCAACGCCGCCACAGCCGATTTACGTCTTGAAACCTCACAGTTATGTAAAATCCTTGGCCTTGATGATGCGCGAGACGCTTTCCAAGCCATTCAACTTGCAAGCCCAGCGGGACTTGGCGCATCTACAAAAGACGATGTGCGGGCGCCCGCGCAAACGACTTTAGCCGCGGCGATGGCGCACGCTGCGCCACGCGATAGAATCGCCTATCAATACGCAAATGATTTTTGCGATATTTTTGACATCGGCCTCAAAACCCTCGACCGGGCGCGACGGGCGGGTGAGGACGAGGTACTGTCTACATTAACGGTTTATCTCGCCTTTTTGAGCAGCTTTCCAGACAGCCACATCGCTAGAAAATATGGCCAGCACAGAGCGCAAAGGGTTTTAATGGAGGCGCGCAGCTTTAACGCCCAATTTTCCAGCGCTTCGCGGTCGCACCGTATCGCAGCAGCCCTAAAATGGGATGCCACACTCAAGCAAAAACGCCTTAATCCAGGCACTAGCGCAGATCTCACTGTCGCCACGCTTTTTGCAGATAAGCTGGCGCAGAGCTTGGCAAACGTCCCCAAAAATGGTTGAGTCGCCGCCCGCGCGCATGCGTGTCGCGGCTCTTGGCCAGTGGGCCAGCGTCGCCGCTCGGCGTCGAAAATAATGAGCGGACGGTCAGTGGCGAAACACGCGACCGCCCAATAAGATTTTGAGGAGGAGATGAAAATGGCTTTGATTAATAAGATGCTTGTTGGCGAGTCGCTTGTTGGCGAAGGTAATGAAGTCGCGCATATCGA
>RFXM01000171.1 GCA_009921565.1 Methylocystaceae bacterium
GTAGGCGCACGATCTCTGAGGCGACCTTCAAAATCGTGCGACCGCGTTGTTCAAGGCTTTTCGTCAGCCAATTGGCGTTTTGCAAGCAAGTCGAAATAAAAGTTTTATCAACGCCGCGCGCGCCAACGCTGACTTGCGCCGCATAATTATGATTGACCAAGACGCGCGGTAAGGCTTCTGAATTAAGCTCAACGAGCCAAGAGCCGTCCTTTGCAGCGCGAACCAGAACATCTGGAATGATCGGCTGCACGGGCGCATTAGAAAAAGCTCGGCCAGGCTTAGGATCTAATCGACGGATTTCCGCCGCCATATCGGCGATATCTTCCTCATCAACACTGCACAAACGGGAAAGACGCGCATAATCGCGCCGGGCGACGAGAGGTAAATTAGCAATAAAGATTTGCATCGCCGGGTCAAAACGATCGCGTTCGCGAAGCTGAATGGCCAGACACTCTGCGAGATCGCGCGCGCCAACGCCACAAGGGTCAAAGCCCTGAATGGTCTTTAACATTTCTGCAACTCGGCTTTCAGGCGCATCAAGCCGTTGTGCAATTTCCTCAACACTCTCACGCAAATAGCCCGTTTCATCGATGGCGTCGATGATCATCGCGCCAATGATGCGATTGTCTGGCTCACAGCGGGTCATCGACAATTGATCATTCAGATGCGCCTGCAAGCTCGGACGCTCGGAGACATAGGCCTCAAGATTGGCGTCCTCTCCCCTTTCGCCGCCCCCTGCGCCCGTTCCCGACCAGGCGCTGGTTGAGAGCCCGGATAATTCCGCTTCTTGCGCATCAATTCTGGTGGGCTCAGGGGATTCATAAGCGTTGCCAATATCGAGGCCCAGGTCAGCAATTGGTCCTTGCTCGCTGGCGAGAAAATCAGCGCGCGCCCAATCCCCGGCCTCCGGCTCAGGAATTGTTTCTCTCACGGGTGCGGGACTGGCCTCGGCCATCTCCACCGCTTCTTCTTTTTGCAGCAGCGGATTACGCTCCATCTCCTCGTCAAGAAAAGCGGATAATTCCGTACTCGAAAATTGTAGGAGCTTAATTGCTTGCAACAGCTGCGGGGTCATCACGAGCGACTGACCCTGACGAATCATGAGCTTAGTTGAGAGCGCCACAAACCCCTCCTCACAGCATGAGCGGACCAACCGGCCCAAAATTTGCTTGTGAGAAAAAGCTAGCATGCGCCATCATC
>RFXM01000172.1 GCA_009921565.1 Methylocystaceae bacterium
TTTCAGAAGCGCCCTCACACGGCAAGCCGGTGTTGCTTTATGACTTAAAATGCAGCGGCAGTCAGGCCTATCTGAAGCTCGCGTCAGAAGTCATTCAGCGCGAAAAACGGTTGCGCGCCGCTTAAAAGAGCAGAAATTTTAGGAGTTTTTAAATGGCGGAAGAACGTCGGCGTTTGGGCCGCGGGTTGGCGGCGTTGCTGGGCGAAGCCGGAACGGAGGCGCCTGTTGCGCGCGCGCGCGGCCAGCGTCGGGTCCCAATCGAATTTTTGCGTCCCAATCCGCATAATCCCCGCACTGCATTTAGCGAGACGGATCTTGCCGATCTCACCGCTTCAATTCGCGAGAAGGGAATTATTCAGCCCATTATTGTGCGGGCTCTGCCTGGGGCAGAAAATTATTATGAAATTATTGCTGGCGAACGCCGTTGGCGCGCAGGTCAAGCGGCGGGCCTCATTGATGTGCCGATTGTCGTTCAGGAGGCAAATGATCAAGAAGCGCTTGAGATTGCGATTATTGAAAATGTGCAGCGCGCAGATCTCAACCCCATAGAAGAAGCCAAAGGATACGAGCGACTGGCTGCGGAATTTCGCTATTCGCAAGGCGAGATTGCTAAAATCATCGGCAAAAGCCGCGCGCATGTCGCCAATACGCTGAGACTTCTCAATCTCCCGGCGTTAACGCGCAAATTTTTAAGCGAAGGCGCAATTTCAGCGGGTCATGCGCGTGCGCTGTTAGGCGTGCCTAATCCGGATGCTATTGCAAAGCGCATTATTGAGGAAGGCCTTACCGTTCGAGATATTGAGGCGCTGGCGCAAGAAGGAAATTCAAAAAATACAAAGTCTGCAAAAACGTCAGCGCAAAAAAATACAAATGACAAAGATGCTGATACGCGCGCCATGGAAAAAATCTTATCTGATGCGCTGGGCATGCGGGTTAATATTCACCACAGCGGGGACGGCGGCGAGGTGCGGGTCGCCTATAAGACATTGGATCAACTAGATGCTTTGTGCCGTTTGCTGAGTGCGTAAAGTTTTGCTGATTTAACGAGACAATAAAAAAACCGGCCCTTAAGGGGCCGGTTTCTGTTTGTGGTCTTGATTAGCTTAGAACTGGGGCAAGAAGCCGCCAACTTTCTGAGCCAGAGCAGGCTGGGATTTACCCGAACCGAAGCGGTAGGTCAGACC
>RFXM01000173.1 GCA_009921565.1 Methylocystaceae bacterium
CCTTCCACCCATGTCGCAGTTGCTCAAAAAGATTTTGCTCGAAGTTTGTCTTGCCTACCGCGTGATCCCGAACGAGCTTGTAGGCAAAAAGCGGAACAAGGTTTTAGTGCTGGCAAGGGCAGAATTCGTAAAGCGCGCTCGAAACGAAACCGACGCTTCCTTTCCGCGCATCGGCAAAGCAATCAACAAAGATCACACCACAGTCATTCACGCCTATTACGGCGGAAGACGACCACGAAAGGAGCGCACCAATGACACCGCAACAGAAGTCAGCAATGATCGAACGTCTTGCAACACTCCTTGACGAAGCGCCCACATACTTCACAATGCGAGACATTTCACAGATCGCTTACGACTACATCGAACCGCAGATTAGAGAAGAATGCGCGCAAATCGCAGAAGAGGAACACGCTCAATGGGCAGCATCTGCAATCCGCAAGGCTTACGCCCCCTGACAGGCAAAAGGCGCAAATCCGCAATAGAGCGCAAGGCAATTCGCCAGCGCACAAGGCGCACATTTTGTTCGCCGTAGGCGTATTGACCCATCAGCTAGTAGGTATATAATGGCCCTAACTTTTTCCTTCCAGCGTGGGGTTTTTTGGTTGTAATGGGCCAAAGGTTATGTTACAAATCAACCCTTGAACTTTTAAATGGAGCCAATATGACAACTCGCACCTTAAACCTCCCACACGACATCACAATCAACGTCCAGCAGCCATACGCTGAAGGCCACGTTCTCACGCAGCTCGAAGCTGACAAGCTCAACCATATTTTCGCTGACAACATCCGCACATCTTTAATGTCAAAGCTGAAGCGCGCAGACGACGGGATCTCTGCAGACGATCTACAAACTGAATTCCAAGCCTACGCAGATGCGTATAGCTTTGCGCCTCGCAGCGCCAAAACAACTGCCGACCCTGTAGCGAAAGAGGCGAACAAGATCGCCAAGGAGCAAGTGTTCAGCGCGATCCGGAAAAAGGGCGGCAATCCAGCAGACTATTCGTCCGAGCAGATCGCAGAATATGTGGCGAAAGTGCTACAGCATAAGCCAGAGATCATGCAAGAAGCTGCAAGACGGATTGAGTCATCCCGTAAGCTCGCTGGTGATTTGCTGTCGGATCTTTTTGACGAGGCGGCTTAACACAACACGGCCAGCCCCGCTGATGCGAAA
>RFXM01000174.1 GCA_009921565.1 Methylocystaceae bacterium
GAGATCGCCTCAAGAACATGCGTAAGACGCAGACTAACCGTTGCAATCGCCTCAGGATCAAGCTTCAATCGATCATAGGTAAAACGAAGTCGCGCTGCAGAGCCAGGTATCACCGCTAGCGTCAGAGCGTAATGCGTCGCATCCCGACCCTTAAAATCAACAATCTCAAGCGCTGGATCTCCGTTAAGGAGAGATGCCCATGCTCTTCTTGACGCGCCTGTTCTTCTTGCAGACCACGCAGCCACTCAGATAGATCATCTCCAAGACCGATCTCACGCCGCAACGGCAATGTCTGGATATAAAGCCCAACCGCGCGCTCTATCCCAAGACGATTCCCAGAGCGGCCGCTACGCGTCACGCCGATCGTGATCTCAGAGCGACTGCTTAAGCGCGCAAGCAAAAGCATAAAGGCGCCCTGATACACAGCCGATAAGGTCAGACCCTGTTGACGCGCATAAGCCTCCACCTGTCTAGAGACCTCAGGCGACAGACTGACAATATATTCGCCAACGCCCTCTTCTGGCGCAGACGTCTTAACAAACGCAAGCGCTCCAGAGCCCGCATCTCCCGCAAAATGATCCCGCCAATAGGCTAACGCCTCCGCTCGATCCTGCTTTGAGAGCCACGCAAGATGATCGCGCCATTCATAAGGAGCTGATAAAATCTCGCCCCGATACAAAGACCATAGATCCGCAAATAATAATGGAGCCGACCATCCGTCTAACACTGCATGATGGTTCGACAGCAAAATAACATGGCGATCTGCGCTCTTCTCAATCACGCAAACGCGAATAAGCGGACCTCGCGCAAGATCAAATGCTCTATCATGATCCTCACGCAGCATCTCCTCAATGCTGCGTCCTTCCGCGCGCTCAACACGCCAATCCAGTCCGCGCTTGCCAATAACCCCAAGACCCTGATCAAGCGCCTCAAAAGGCAACCGCAGCCGTAATATCTGATGACGCGCAATCAACCTCTCAAACGCCGTTCTTAACCGCGCAACATCAAGACGGCCTTGCACCTCAAACACAAGCTGAACATGATAGGGATCTTGCCGTCGATCCTCCCCCTGCGACCAGCTCTCATAAGCCAGACCCCATTGAAGCGGCGCGAGCGGCACAACTTCTTCAAACATTGGATCAACCGTCAGC
>RFXM01000175.1 GCA_009921565.1 Methylocystaceae bacterium
TCAGGGAGCGTCGTATTGGGAATATCTTGCTGCGTATCATTGAATGAGCTGACAACAAGCTCGCGCTCTTGTGCGCTTATAAGCGGGATCGCGCCAATAGAGCGCTGCTCATCCGCTCCTACGCCAGCTAACAGTCGCGTGAACTGGTCTATCCAAGACTGAACTGTCCGCTCAGAGTAAAGCGACGCGTCATATTCAAAGATCCCCTCAAGAGAATCGTCTGACTTACGCCCCAGCGACAGCGTCACATCAAACTTCGCCGTCGGTAATTGAGCGTTCAAGTTCTCTAAAGTCGTATCTTCGAACTTGAACCGTATCTCTTCCTGATCCAGCCACGCAAACATCGCCTGGAACAGCGGCGTATGCGATAGCGATCGTTCAACAGCCAAATCCTCAACAAGACGGTCAAACGGCGCATCCTGATGACTCAGCGCCTCTACAGCACGCGCCTTCACGCGCTCAATCAAATCATAAACTCGAGGGCTCCCGCCCACATCAACGCGAAGAACAAGCGTGTTCACAAAAAAACCAATCAGCCCCTCAATCTCAACCTGATCCCGACCTGCTAGCGGAAAACCAATCAAGACATCGTCTTGTCTGGAAAGACGCCCCAGAAGCGACCCATAAAGACCCATCAACACAGCAAACAGCGTCGTTCCATGAGACTGCGCAAGAGCTTCAAGAGCTTGTGTCGTCTTGCTGTCTATCTGAACCGGGACATAGCCAGCCTTTCGGCTACGATCCGCACTGCGCGTATAATCCGTCGGCAAAGATAAAAGATCAGGAGCCCCTGATAAGGCCTCACGCCAATATGCTAATTGCCGATCAAGCTCCCCGCTCTCCTCAAACCACTCCCGCTGCCAGGCCGCATAATCCGAATATGAAACAGCAAGAGGCGTAAACTCAGGGATCGCGGCTTGGCGTCGTGCGCTATAAGCAACACTAAGTTCCTCAACCAATACAGGCATCGACACGCCGTCTCCGGCGATATGATGCAGCACAAGGATCAAGACATGATCTTCTCGTCCCACACGCAATATCTGCGCACGGATCATCAAATCTCGGCTCAAATCAAATAAATAATCGCTCTGCGCTTCAATCCGAGACCTAATCACATCTTC
>RFXM01000176.1 GCA_009921565.1 Methylocystaceae bacterium
ACGCGTGTTTGCGTAATCGCCCGTTGGCGACACCCATTGTTTGGCGTCTTTGATCAGGCCCAATAAAGGATCATTCGATGATTTTGACGCAGCGCTCGCGCCCGTTGATGATTTCTGCACAACGCCCGCAAGCGCCTTGATGGCCGCCTCAATTTCTGGCCGCGCATTTAATTTCTGCGCATTTTCAAGATTGCGCAGCGCCTCTGCAAGCAAATCGGTTTCAGACTTTCCAGCCGGCGCAGCTGCTGTAGAACTCGCCGGCAATGACCAAGTTTGCGCCTGACTGGGCCCAACATTCACAACAGCGATTAAAGCGACTGACGCCAACAGAGAGAGTTTCTGCATTTTTACCTCTTTAAAAAAAGATGATGTTTTTGTTTGTGATGCGCAAAGCTTGAATAATTGACAAATGAACAGCTGATATAGTCGCGCATTAAAATATCAAAAAACCTCCGAGAAGGAGAACTCGAAGGCTTCTTCAACTCAAAGGGCAAAGATAACAGCCGAGGCTTTCATTCCCTACGAATATAAACTGCCATACCTCATAGGTCCGGTCAATATTGCCGGAAAACAGGGGAAATCACAATAATTTTAGGCCACTTAGCTCAATTTTATGATTTGTCGATCGGCTGAATGCGCGTGTCGCAGGAAGCTTTAGGACGCCTCAGAAAAGCGGCGATCCAGTTAACGAATAAGAAGAATTTTTTAACGTCATGCGCGCTAAAAAAATAGCGCCGCCCTAAAAGCGTTTTTGCAAATTCTTGCACGCGATAACGCAAAACATAGTTTGTTTGCGCTGAGCATATAAAATCTTGACCCAGCAGAGACTTTAGCTATTTTGCCTGTCATTGGCATGATGTTTGATTTCAATAAATCACCATTAATTTACCGAAAGGCGCTTCCTTAATGTCATTAGCTTGGGTGTGGAGCCAATATAAGGGCGTCTTGTCAGAAACTGGCGTTACATCACCTCATCCACAAAATACGCCTCAGCAAGCTGCATGGATCTGGAGTCACTATCGTGGCGTTCAAGCAGAAACTTCTCCAACGCCGCCCGTCGTAGATGATGAAATCAGTCTTGCATGGGTTTGGTGCGCCTTCAAAGGCGTC
>RFXM01000177.1 GCA_009921565.1 Methylocystaceae bacterium
GCGAAGCTGGCTATGGGGCGGATTATGAATATGATCATGATGCGCCTGATGGATTTTCAGGCCAAAATTATTGGCCCGAAGCTCTCAGTCGCCAGAAACTCTACCATCCAGTAGAGCGTGGCTTTGAACGAGAAATTGCCAAGCGCCTGGATTATTGGGAGCGTCTGCGCCGCACGCGCAGCGAAAATTAAGCCCCGCGCACCCTGAATCTGTTGCTAAATTGTCACGCAAGCCAGCAAATGCGCGGCTTGGAGCCTTTCCGACAACAGTTTTCGTTGACCGTGTCAAAGCACACGTCTTAAGCCTGGTGATGACGGTGGAGTTGTCGTCTCGTCCTGTGTCGAAAGAACGAATGCAGCGCGCAGATGAAAATAACCGCAAAGAATTGGACGTTAAACACAAGAGGGCTTTAACATGAATAAATTTCCTGCTGCCGCTAGCCTCGCGCTGGCTCTGATTTCCGGCTCGGCTTTCGCCGCTGATCTGCCAAGCCGCAAGGCGCCGCCAGTTGCTGCCCCTTCAGCCTATAATTGGGGCGGACTCTACGGCGGTATCAACGTCGGTTACGGCTTTGCTAATGGCTCAACCAGCACGGGCTCTCTCGCTGGAACCTACGCAGCTGGAACAACAACAGCTCCAGTCTCTGCCACTTGGGCTAACAGTGCGATGGCTCCTTCTGGCGTCGTTGGCGGTGGTCAGCTTGGGTATAATTATCAAATTACCCCAATGTTTGTTGCCGGCATCGAAGCCGACATTCAAGCTTCCGACATGGGCTCAACTGTAAACTACGCAGTCGCTAACCTCAGCGGCAACGGCTACACAGCAATCAATAACGCCAAGAATATTGATTGGTTCGGAACTGCACGTGGCCGCCTTGGCGTCGTCGTCCCTGGCTACTCAAACTTCCTCGTCTATGGCACCGGCGGCTTTGCATACGGCTATGTCAACAACACAGTTGGCCTTGGTACTTCGCTCACCACACTACCTAATGTCGGAGCTATTGGAGGAACCTCAACTTCCGGCAACACCCAGGTTGGTTGGACAGCCGGTGGCGGCGTCGAATGGTCGCCACAGACCTTCCCAGCCTGGTCAGCAAAGGTTGAATACCT
>RFXM01000178.1 GCA_009921565.1 Methylocystaceae bacterium
AAGGACAGGTATCTGAAGTCAGATCTGATTGGGCCTATGATGAAGCCGGACTCGAAGGGCACTATATTCTTAGAGTCTAAAAAGGACATGAAGTCGAGAGGGCTGGCCTCCCCTGACGCGGCGGACGCTATCGCAGTAACCTTCGCATTTCCTGTCGCTAGACGCGAGCAACGAGTAGACAACCAGCGCCGCGTCACGTATGCTGGCGGCGGTAATTCCTCTGGTTGGATGGCGCATTAAATGGCTAAAAAGTCTGTTTCACTATCTGTTGGTAGAGGTGAAAAACTATCCACGAAAGCTGGCGCTGGTTTGACCGCCAAAGGAAGGGAGCGTTACAATAAAGCTACAGGCAGTAACCTCAAGCCGCCAGCCCCGAATCCTAAAACTAAAGCGGATGAAGGACGTAAAAAATCCTTTTGCTCAAGAATGGCAGGCGTAGTCTCTAAGTCAAAAAATGCTGAACGCGCTAAAGCCTCAATGCGGAGATGGAACTGTGGCAAGTAAACCAGGTCTTTACAGTAATATTCATGCTAAACGCGCGCGCATAGCCGCCGGATCGGGCGAAAAGATGCGTAAGGTTGGAGCTAAAGGCGCGCCAACAGCTAAAGCGTTTGTTAGATCCGCTAAGACAGCTAAAGGAAAACGCTGATGCCGTTAGTTAAGTCATCATCTAAGAACGCCATGCGTAAGAACATCAAGGCTGAAGTCAAAGCTGGTAAGCCCGTCAAGCAGGCCGTGGCTATCGCGTATTCAGTAAAGCGCGCGGCTGCTAAGAAGGGTGGAAAATCCAGTGGCTGCAAGTGATGTAGAAGGCGCAGGCAAAGTATCTGACAACCCAGACGGCGACCGTCTGGCAACGATGCGTCACCGCTTTACGGTGGCGAGCGCAGCCTATTCAGATTCAAGAGAAGATGAGCTGGACGACTTGCGTTTTATGGCAGGCTCTCCAGATAATGCTTGGCAATGGCCCGCTGACGTGTTGGCGACCAGAGGCGCGGTACAGGGCCAGACGATCAACGCGCGCCCGTGCCTGACGATTAATAAATTACCGCAGCATGTGCGGTTGGTGACAAATGAACAACGACAAAACAGACCCTCCGGCAAG
>RFXM01000179.1 GCA_009921565.1 Methylocystaceae bacterium
CCAACGCGACTGGCTCCCGTCAGCTCCGCATAAAGGTCACACAATAAAACTTCTGTTGGCGTCCCTGGCGCGCGATACGCCCCATCCCCAACAACCTCAGGATCAGGAAGCGCTCGAACATCTAACTTCCCATTCGCCGTCAGCGGTAACTTCTCAAGCACAACAAAGCTGCTCGGAACCATATAATCCGGCAACGTCTGCAATAACGCAGCGCGCAACTCTGAGCTTGAAGGAAGCGACGTAGATAAGGAGGACGATGAGACAGATGCGGCAGAAGAAGAGACTAGAGATGAGACAGATGCAGACGCCCCATCTCCCGATCCTACTTCACCATTCAGAGAAGACTGAGAGAGCGATGTTCCCGCAGACGTCGTAGAAGACGCCCCTCCGCGCCCAACCAAATACGCAACAAGCCGCTTCTCCCCCGCAACTTCTCGCGCCTGAACGCTCACCTGACCAACGCCATCAATCTGTGATAGCGCGCTCTCAATTTCCCCTAACTCAATCCGGAACCCTCTAATCTTTACCTGATGATCCGCCCGACCAAGATACTCAAGGTTCCCATCTGCACGCCATCGAGCTAAATCTCCAGTCCGATACATCCGAGCGCCGCTCGTCCCAAACGGACACGCGATAAACCGCTCACTCGTTAAACCAGGACGTCCCAAATATCCCCGCGCTAAACCCGCCCCAGCTATATATAGCTCACCAATACAACCAAGTGGTACTGGATTAAGCGAACCATCCAAAACATATATCTGAGTATTCCAAATCGGAGCGCCGATTGGAATATTGTTTTCTGCAAGCCAATCATTAGCCCTTAAGGAAGTGACAACATGTGTTTCAGCAGGACCATAATGATTATAAAATGATTCCGAAATCTCCAGTATTTTTCTTAAATTTTGACTTATTTTAAAGGCCTCACCTGCTTGGTAAATAGCAGATATGTTATAATTCTTATTATTAGCAAATACCTCATTTGCAATCAGCTCTAATGCTGAGGTCGCTCCAAATATTGAAATTGAGTCATCTTCTCTAAGATCAGGCAATTCAAGCTTTGACCAGTGAGACTGGTTTGATTTCCA
>RFXM01000180.1 GCA_009921565.1 Methylocystaceae bacterium
GATACGCCATGATTGCTGAAGATCTTTCAGCGTTTATTGTTAGACTTGTTGATGATCTTGAATATACAAAATGAAGCTCCGACCCTATCAGGATGAAGCAGCGGACTTTCTGTTCTGTAAAGACCGCGCCATGATCCTTGCGCCAGTAGGCGCAGGAAAAACAGCAATAACATTAACCGCTATGCGCGACATGCTTGAAAAAGGTTTTGTGCAGCGCTGGTTAGTGCTCGCGCCTAAGCGCGTCTGCACCGACGTGTGGCCTGTGGAAGGGCCAAAATGGGCACCTGAAATGCCCATTGCCGTTGCTGTTGGCACGCCAGCGCAGCGCCGAGAAGCGTTTGCGAGCGCAGCGGATGTGGTCGTGACCAACTATGACAACATCCCGTCCATAGATCCCACCGGCTTTGACGCCGTCGTCTTCGATGAGCTGACGCGGCTTAAAAATCCCAGTGGAAAAAGGTTCAAGCATTTGCTGAAAATACTTGACAATTTCCATATACGCTGGGGCTTGACTGGTTCGTTTACGTCTAACGGCCTGGAGGACGTGTTCGGCCAGTGCAAAGTTGTTGACCAGAAGTTGTTAGGCCGCAGCAAAGGCGCGTTCCTGCAACAGTATTTTTACTGCTTGAATCGCGAATACCAGCAATGGGTGCCACTACCTAACGCGCTGCCGAGCGTGATGGCGACGATCAAACCGGCGACATATGTGCTAGAGGCCGGCGAGTATAAGGACAAATTGCCGGAGTTGCATGTCGTTGACATGCGCTGCACGATGGACATGACGCACTACAACGCTATGAAGAGGGAGTTTGTCCTAGAGCTGGGGCAGACCATCACAGCGCCGACAGCGGCGGTCGTAACGCAGAAGCTTCAACAACTTGCGAGCGGATTCATATACGGTCTTGAGGGCGCGGAGTGGTTAGCTTCGCATAAGTTTGATCTATTAAAAGAAGTGCTTGAAGAGAACCAACACGACAACACGCTGCTTGTGTATAACTACAAGGAAGAGTTGGCTAAGTTACGAGAATTATTTCCGAAACTCTCCACTATGGACGATCCACAGGCTGTGGACAAGTGGAAC
>RFXM01000019.1 GCA_009921565.1 Methylocystaceae bacterium
CTTTGACAAGCGCTGCATGTATCACATTTGTGCGCCCTAAAGCCAAATCCAATTGGTTTGAGCGAAATAAGCCGACAATTGGCGCTGTCGTTACGCCACAGCGCCTGGTAAATTGGCGTAATTTACGCTTACCTTCGGCGCTGCCGTCCAAAGCCGCGATTAATCCAATCAGATTTCCTTTTTCGAGGGCCTCAACGACCTTATTGAAGCCTGTAATCACGGCTCCGCCCTTGTTTGCCAAGGCGAGCATCTGCAGGCAGTCGGTTTCAAGCAATCGATCAACCGTTTCAGCAAGTTCGGGCCCGGCCTCAATTTTTTCTTTCAATCCCTTTGAGAAAAGCCCTTTTTTTGAAGCTTGCGCCACAAGCTCAGCGCGGGCTTCCACCCAAACGCCGCGTCCAGGTAACCGGGCGCGTATGTCTGGCGTGATTATCCCGTTTGGCCCACGGACAAATCGGATCATGGTCTGCGGCGCGCCTCGTCGGCGCGTCACAACGCAAGTGCGCTCAGATCCTTCTGTGTCTGTGAGAGGGAGGTGCATCAATTCTCTGTCGTCGCCTCGGCTGCTTCGGTTGACTCATCGACTTGGAGGGATGCAGCTTCAATCCAGCCAGCCTGGACGCGAGCCGCCATAATCATAGCCTCCGCTTCTTCGCGAGAGAGTTCAAGCCCATCGAAATAGCCTGGATTTTTGATGGTCTCGCCGTCTTTCTTCTCACTCCAGCCAACGAGGTCGTCTGGCACGCAGCCAGCGAAGTCTTCTATTGTTTTTACGTCATTTTCGCCAAGACGCACCAGCATAGCCGTGGTTAGGCCATCCAAATCGCGTAAGTCATCGGTAACGCCTAATTGCACGCGGCGAATTTCATTTTCCGCCTCAACGCGCTCGAGATAACTCCGCGCGCGTTCTTGAATTTCGCCGGCCGTTTCTTCGTCAAATCCTTCAATCGTCGCGAGTTCGCCTAACTCGACAAACGCGAGCTCCTCTACTGAGCGGAAGCCCTCTGACGCAAGGAGACGTCCGACAACTTCGTCAACGTCAATCGCGCTCATGAACACTTTTGTGCGCTCGACAAATTCTTTTTCGCGGCGTTCCGACTCCTCGGCTTCCGTTAGAATATCAATATCCCACCCCGTAAGCTGTGAAGCCAAGCGGACATTTTGTCCGCGGCGTCCAATCGCCAAAGATAATTGATCGTCTGGCACGACAACTTCAATACGAGAGCTGTCTTCATCAAGGACTACTTTAACTACTTCCGCAGGCTGCAGGGCATTAACGATAAAAGTCGCCGCATCTGCAGACCAGGGGATAATATCAATACGCTCGCCCTGTAATTCCTGTACGACTGCTTGGACGCGAGAGCCGCGCATGCCAACGCATGCGCCTACCGGATCAATGGATGAATCTCTGGAAATAACTGCAATTTTAGCGCGAGAACCTGGGTCGCGGGCAACGGATTTTACTTCGATCACTCCGTCATAAATTTCTGGAACTTCTTGTTTGAAGAGTTTTGACATGAATTGTGGATGTGTTCTGGATAGAAAAATCTGCGGACCGCGTTGTTCGCGCCGGACATCATAGACATAAGCGCGTGCGCGGTCGCCGGGGCGGAACATTTCTCGAGGAATCATTTCATCACGGCGCACAACGCCCTCGCCGCGTCCCAGATCGATGATAACATTGCCATACTCAACACGCTTGACGACGCCATTCACAATCTCGCCGATGCGATCCTTATATTCTTCATATTGTCTATCGCGTTCCGCTTCGCGAACCTTTTGCACAATGATCTGTTTTGCCGATTGTGCGGCAATGCGGCCGAAATCGAAGGGCGGTAGCGTTTCGGAAATCCAATCGCCAGATTGCGCTGCGGGGTTTCTTTTGCGCGCGTCGTCGAGTGAAATCTGTGTTGAATCATTTTCAACGACGTCAACGACGAGGAGCAACCGGGAGAAGCGTACTTCACCTGTGCGTTGATTGATTTCTGCGCGGACTTCCGTCTCTAGACCGTAACGCGATCTCGCGGCTTTTTGGAGCGCATCCTCCATTGAGGCGATGACGATTGCGCGATCAATTGATTTCTCGCGCGCGACTGCGTCCGCGATTTGAAGAATCTCAAGTCTATTGGCGCTTACGGCCATATTCACTCTCCCTCGGAGTTGGCGGCGCGGGGTTTTGTTGGCCCGCCCCCCTTCTTAAAACTTGTTTGAATGCCAGCTGGCGTTAAGGGCTTGGCTTTGGTTTTTGCGTCTGTGCGAAAGCGCCCCGGACCCCGCCGCGGACGTTCTGGTTCGTCAGCGGTCTGTGTTTGTTGAGGATGCTCGGGTTGCTGAAGTTTGCCGGCGCGCAGGGATTGGCGGATTAAGGCCTCTGTGAGCATTAATTTCGCTTCATCGAGATGGCGTAGCGGCAGCGTAACATGCGGTGTTTCGTCTGGGCGGGCGTCCGTGCGCTCAAGCGTCAGAAGCGCCTCATTGCCCTCGCCCTCTAGGGCGCGAATTAACCCTCGAAAACGTTTGCGTCCGTTTTCCAAGGGTTGCGTTAGTTCGATGCGCGCCTCTTGATCGATCGCGCGCGCAAAATCAGAAACACGTACTAACGGACGGTCAACGCCAGGGGAGGAAATTTCGAGACGGTATTCACTTGTGATGAGATCCGAGACGTCTAGTTCTGGCGAAACCGCCTGGCTAATTTCTTCACACTCTTCAATTGTAATCGTGCCATCAGGCCGCTCGGCCATGATTTGTAATATTGGACCGTTTTGTTGCAACAACCGCGCGCGCACGAGGCGAAAGCCAAGTTGCTTCAAGACTGGATCTATAAGATGGGCGACGCGCGCGGCAATGCCAGTTTCGGTAATGAGACGCGCTTCATCAAGCGCTGCTTCATTTTGCTGCGCTATTAGGGGGAGGTGCGTGTTTCGAGCGTCTTGCATTCGCCATACAAAAAAGAGCGGGTCCCTGAGGGGCCCACTCTCAAAATTCGACCATCTGACGATGACCGTTATGAGAAGGAAGTTATAGTCTTATACACCCGGGTCATCGCTTCTTGCAAGAAGAAGCTGAAGGGGCGTTTGTGTGGACCAAGATCTGTCCCGTATCAGGAAACACCGAGCTTTTTTTGCAGATTTGTAGAAGAGGTCGTGTATTGGAAGAGTAATTTTTTATCAGGGTAGATGTAGCGATGCGCTTTTTGCGCCGCCAGCGCTCCCTCGTGGAAGCCAGATAGGATAAGTTTCAGCTTGCCCGGATAGTAGTTGATATCGCCCACAGCAAAGATGCCTGGATGGCTCGTCTCAAATTTTTCTGTGTCGACAGGAACGAGATTTTCATTGAGATTCAGGCCCCAGTCCGCAACTGGTCCAAGTTTCATGGTCAGACCAAAAAATGGCATTAGCCGTTGGCAGGATAATTTCTCAATGGCGCCATCATTCGTCTTCAGCAATGCCGCGGTCAGTTGGCCTTGATTGCCTTCGACATGCGTGATTTGACCAAGTTTAAATGCAATTTTTCCTTTAGCGACAAGTTCCTGCATTGCTGAAACAGAGTGGGGCGCCGCGCGGAAAGCGTCTCGGCGGTGAACAAGCGTTAGACTCTTGGCGATAGGTTCTAGGTTGAGAGTCCAATCCAAAGCGCTGTCGCCGCCGCCCACGATCACGACGTCCTTGTCTCGAAAATCCTCCATCTGGCGAACGGCGTAAAAAACGGATTTTCCTTCATACTGATCTATATCTGGAATTGGGGGCTTTTTGGGTTGGAAAGACCCGCCGCCAGCCGCGACGATCACAACTTTGGCGTTGAAGATTTTTCCTGCGTCTGTCGTTAGGCGAAAGGCAGGGGCGTGCTCAGTGCCCACTGAGGTCAGGGTTTCGACCATCTCATTAAAATGAAACGTCGGACCGAAGGGTTCAATCTGTTGCATGAGATTGTCAGTTAATCCTTGGCCTGTAACCAAGGGTAATCCAGGAATGTCGTAAATTGGCTTCTCAGGATAGAGTTCTGAGCATTGGCCGCCAGCACGCGGCAAAATATCGATGATGTGAGCCTTGATATCTAATAGACCTAATTCGAAAACAGTGAAGAGTCCGGCTGGACCGGCGCCAATGATCACAACGTCAGTATTGATCTCGGCGGCGTTAGGATGGGACATGACTCATTCCTTGGATTTCATAGATTTATCGAGCGACCGTTAACGGGCTAGTCTACTCGGTCGAATGGGCTTGCGCTGATGACGCGGCGCGCCTCGCCAAGACGATTGCTTCAAGAAGCTTAAATCCAGTATTTATATTCTGGCGGCCCTGGCAAGGACTGTTCGCAGCGTCTAAAATAACAAATATCATGGAAAACAGATTGTTATGTGAGTTGTTCGGTCAGCCCTGTTGGGAGGGCGTTTTCACGATCAGCCCATCCAATTCTGGCCGGACTGTTATTTGACAACACAATCGTGAGTTTGGTTGGACGTCGAAGGCAAAGTCCAGCATGTCCTCTTCCATCTGAGAGGCTTTGCCAGTTTTTTCGCTCCAGGCGCTATCGACATAGACATGGCAGGTGGCGCATGCACAAGCTCCGCCACACTCGGCAGCGATTTCAGGAATATCATTTCGCCGAGCCGTTTCCATCACAGTCGAGCCAACTTCGCCTTCGACCGTGCGGGGTTGGCCGTGCGAGTCGACAAAAGTGATCTTTACCTTCGTTGGCGCGCCGCCGCCGGGTTCTGCCCCATAAAAGGCGGCTGTGTCGCGGAAGTTTATCTTCACCATGACGCTTGTCTCTTTCCTGTATTCGGCGCGGAGAGTTTATGGAGCCCAGGCATTTTGGGGTCGCTTTGGCTTGTCCGCGGTGCATCAGCGCAGAAATCTGCGTTTGCTGATGATCGATTAGCATCGGCTAGAAGGCGATGCTAGTCCCGAATATCGTCTTTTCGCATCTCTTGCTTCATCGCCGCGGGAACTAGCGGCTTTTACTCTTCGACTTAAAAGGCGGCGCCGACTTCAGATCATCTTCTGTTCGGCTTTCAGGCGGCGCGAGCTGAGGCGCTTGCTGTTGAGATGGGCCAAAGATGAATTGAGACGGATCGCGTTCAATAGAGCGTAGCGTACGGTCAAGCGTATGGATCGCCGTCCTACCGTCGATTGCGAGACCTTCATATTGCTTCAAGCCAACGGAAGAGAATTTATTTAAATTTGCCAAGGCGCTTGCGAGATCATTGGTAATTTGCGTGAGCTTTTTCTGATCTAGCGCCTTTAAACCATGTGTGAAATCTGCAGTATCGTGAAGGATCGAAGCAACGTGTTGAGAGTTATCTGCAAGAGTTTTCGTAAATACTTCCGCATTCTTAATTGTTGCGCCGAGGGATCCTGCATTATCGTCGAGTAATTTATTAAGTTTTAAAAGTAATTCGCCTGCTTTCGCCGAAAGTTCATGCGCATTGCCGAGCAAATTTTGCATTTCTGATCTTTGCGCCTGAATTTCAGGGTAATCTTGTCCCTCTTGAGCTTGCAGTGCAGGGGCGTTCATGGTGCCGCCAACGAGCAACACATCGGCGACGCCTGTAAAACCGCGCTGATCTAGCCGCGCCCGAGTATCCACTTTAACTGGCGTGCGATGATCAATGGCGGCCAATACATCGACTTTACTTGGGTCGCTTTGAGAGATCTCTAGGCGCGTGACCTCGCCAACTTTTAGGCCATTGAAAAGAACCGGCGATCCTTTAGACAGGCCTGAAACAGTGCCAGAGAAAACAATCCGATATGTTTGTTGAGCGCCCAACTGGCTAGGACCAGAGAACCAATAGACAAAACCGAACGCCGCTAGGGCGATCGCCAGCGTAAAGGCTCCGATCAGGGCGAAATTGGCGCGCGTTTCCATCAACTATTCCTGTAATCGCCAAATGTGCTGGTTAAGCGTCCGCCGCGGACCCCATGAAAATAAGCTTTAAGCCAAGGATGCGGCGACTCCAGCAGATTTTTGAGCGGGCCTTGGGCGATGACTTTGCCGTCGGCTAGCGCCGCCACCCTGTCGCAGATCGAGTAAAGACTATCAAGGTCATGGGTGACCATAAATACAGTCAATCCTAGAGAGTGTTGAAGCGTGCTGATCAATTCGTCAAATTCCGCCGCTCCGATTGGATCCAATCCTGACGTAGGTTCGTCTAGAAAAAGAAGTTCGGGATCTAGCGCCAGCGCGCGCGCTAAGGCCGCGCGTTTTACCATGCCACCAGAGAGTTCAGAGGGAAATTTATCAGCTGCGTCTATGCTTAGGCCAACAAGCTCAATTTTGAGCATTGCTAACTCATCCATGAGTTTTTGCGAGATGTGCCGCATTTCACGCATTGGCATTTGAATGTTTTGTTTGACTGTAAGACCAGAAAATAACGCGCCGTTTTGAAATAAGACGCCCCAGCGTTGCTCGAGCGCTCGACGATGTGCGGGATCAAGCGCGTTACGATTTTGACCAAAAATTTCTATAGAACCGGCTCGGATAGGCACTAGCCCCAGAATAGCGCGGGTAAGAACGGATTTGCCTTGACCTGAGCCGCCAACGAAACCGAGCACTTCTCCGCGATAGACATCGAGATTTAAGCGGTTCATCACCAGTTTTTCTCCAAACCCCACAACAAGATCACGCACGCGAATAATAACTTCGCCATCTTTGTTGGCCATTTGGGTTTGTGAGAGCGCTGCATCAATTAACGTCATGTGCGGCTCAATAATTTATCGCAGCAAAAAACATTGCGAACAGTCCGTCTAAAACAATCACCATGAAGATGGATTTAACAACCGATGAGGTCACCTGGCGGCCAAGCGACTCGGCGGAGCCTTCTGTCGCTAATCCATCCATGGCGGCGATAAGGCCAATTACAAGTGCCATAAAAGGAGCTTTGATTAAGCCAACAGCGAAGGTGCGGAAGGCGATCGCAGCTTTCAATAAAGACAAAAAAGCGACGGGACTGATATCGCCATATCCCCAAGCGACCACCATGCCGCCAAGAAGCGCTGACATATCGGCGATAAAAGTTAGGATTGGAAGCGAGCACACAAGAGCGAGAACGCGCGGCGCAATCAATACTTCATTTGCCGACAGTCCCATGACACGCAGCGCGTCGATTTCTTCCCGCATCTTCATTGAACCGATTTCTGCAGTTATGGCAGAGCCGGAGCGACCTGCAATCATGATAGACGTCAATAACACGCCTAATTCGCGTAAGACCAAAATGCCGATGAGATCGACGGCGAGACTGCTGGCGCCAAATCTTTCAAGTTGGAAAATGCCTTGTTGCGCGACAATTGCGCCAACAAGAATATTGATCAAAATAATGATGGGCGCGCTGCGCAGGCCAATGGACTCAATATGAGAGACAAGCGCAGTAAAACGGAAATGTTTCGGATTGGCGGCAACATAAGCCAGGGTTGAGACGAATTCGCCCAGGAAGGCGACGCCACGATAGAAATCATGGAACGCGCCAACGACCGAAGCACCCAGATCAACGAGAAGATCAAAGATTAGGGGCGAGCGATGGCGTGGAGGGGGATGAAAATCGCGGTAGGCCGCCTCGCGCAGCATGGCCTCATACTCGGGACGGATCCGCTCAAGCGCCACGCTGATCTGGGCATGCGTCAATTCTCGTTGCGCCCTATTGATTACCCAGGCTCCCGCCGTATCAAGATGAGAAACATCTTGTAAATCAATGATAAGGCTTGTCCCGTGGCTGCCGTGCTCCACTATTTTTTGGGCGTTGATCTCAAGCAGACGCGATGCGGCAAGGGTCCAATCCCCCGAAAGGCTCATACGTCCAGCGCCAGCGATTAAAACTTCTGGCGGATATTGGAGAGTCTCGGCGCTCATGCATCCCGATTAGTCGATAAAGTTGCAAAATGTCTTAACTACGTGAATAGGCCTCAGCAAGCAGCTTTAAGCCAGCTTTTTGTTGAGAGGGAGGTAAAAATTGCCAACGACGCTCAAGATTGCCGTTGAGACTTTTCCTATCGCGGGAAAATTTGTTATTTCCCGGGGAGCAAAAACGCAGGCGCAAGTTGTCACCGCGACTTTGAGTTTTGACGGTAAGGAAGGTCGAGGAGAATGCGTCCCTTATGCCCGTTATGGCGAAAGCGTTGAAAGCGTTGTCGCACTGATTGAGGCCCAGCGTGAGGCAATAGCAGCTGGTTTGGATCGAGCTGGGTTGCAAGGGCGTTTACCGCCAGGAGCCGCGCGAAACGCCTTAGATTGCGCATTTTGGGATTTAGAGGCCAAGCGCTCCGCCGAGCCGGCATATCGGCGCGCTGGATTGGAGCGGCTTGATCCCTTGATCACCGCCTACACACTCTCAGTTGGTTCCCCAGAGGATATGAAATGCGCTGCCTTGCAAGCGGCAAGTCGGCCGCTGCTAAAGGTAAAATTAGCAGGCGAAGGAGACGGCGCGCGTCTCGCCGCTGTACGAGAGGCTGCGCCGCATGCTACCTTGATCGTCGATGCTAATGAATCATGGCGCGTTGAAACGCTCGCAGCGAATTTATCTGTTTGCGCGCATTACGGTGTGGCGCTGGTGGAGCAGCCCTTACCTGCAGGCCAAGACGAGATTTTAGCCAACATAGCTCATCCCGTGCCAATTTGCGCAGATGAAAGCGCGCATGATGTCGCCTCCTTGGCGTCGTTGCAAGGACGTTATGACGCGGTCAACATAAAGTTAGACAAAACAGGCGGGCTCACTGAGGCGCTGACTATGGCTGAGCGGGCGCAAAAGCTTGGCTTTGAGATTATGGCGGGTTGTATGGTTGGCACGTCGTTGGCGATGGCGCCTGCTGTTTTCATCGGGCAAATAGCCTCATATGTGGATTTGGACGGGCCTTTGCTTTTGGCCTGCGATCGTTCGCCGGGGCTAATTTATGATGGGTCAAAGCTCATGCCGCCAACGCCTGATCTTTGGGGTTAAAAGTTCTGGCGTTTATTTATCTGTTGTGACATCTCCACCGGCGTCTAGCCATCCGAGTATGCCGCCACTGTAATGTGTGTCGATGTCTGTACGGCCAGCCTGCTGCGCTTTTTCCATGGCGGTAATAGATCGACGACCTGAGCGGCAATAAATGATAATTTTTTTGTCCGACAGAGGCGGCGGCAATTTGTCGGTTTCAAATTGCGAGAGAGGGTTAAAGAGGGCTCCTTGAATGTGGCCGGCGGCGTATTCGTCGGCTTCCCGCACGTCCACAAGCACGATTGTTCCATCTGACATTCCGGCTTTTAGATCGTCGAGAGTGATGTCATTATAAGGTCTTAGATCGTTCACGTTTCATGTCCCTAATCATTTTATTGGCGGATTATTTACTGTCTCGGCGGGGATTGGTCTATCCTGTATTGCGCAGACCAGCGGCGACGCCGTTGATTGAGGTGAGAATGCCCTCGCGAATTTCTGGATCTGTCTGTCCGGCTCGGTGACGCCGGATCAACTCAGCCTGGAGATAGTTTAGCGGCGCAATGTAAGGGAAGCGATTTTTTATTGACTGCGCAAGCATAGGGTTATCGATTAAGCGAACTTTTGTGCCAAGTATTTTTTCAAGCGCATCAATTGATCGTTTGTGCTCGGCTTCAATCATACCAAAAATACGGTCAGCGAGCGCGCGGTCTTCAACAAGATTGGCATAATGTCTCGCGATAGATAAATCCGTTTTTGCGAGTATCATATCGATATTAGATAGGAGTGAACGAAAAAAAGGCCATTCGCGACTCATGCGTTGTAATAAGTTAAGTCGGTTAGCGCTATCTTGCGAGAGAAATAACTCTATAGCCGAGCCAAAGCCAAACCAACCTGGCAAGGCAACGCGCGCTTGAGCCCAAGAAAAGCTCCAGGGTATAGCGCGAAGATCTTCAATGCGTCGGGAAGGTTTGCGCGAAGATGGTCGTGAGCCAATATTAAGAGAAGCAATCTCAGAGATTGGCGTTGCGGCAAAAAAATAATCGACAAAACCTTGCGTGTTATAAACCAGGCCACGATAGGCGGAAATGCTTGCTTGGGAGAGTTCTTCGGCTGTGATTAGAAATTCTGCATCCGGCGTTTTTCGTTGAGATAATAATGTGGCTTCTAAGGTCGCTGCTACAAGTAATTCAAGATTAACTCTGCCAATTTTCGGATTTGCGTATTTTGAGGCGATGACTTCGCCTTGTTCGGTCAGGCGGATTTGGCCATTTACCGTGCCTGGAGGTTGCGCAAGTATTGCATCGTAACTTGGCCCCCCGCCACGCCCTACCGTACCGCCGCGTCCGTGAAACAGGCGCATCGTGATGTTGGGCATAGAAGCAAAGAGCTCCGCTAGAGCTGTTGATCCTCGATAAAGCTCCCAGATGCTTGTAAGAATGCCGCCATCTTTATTGCTATCTGAGTAGCCTAACATAATATCTTGCTGTCCGCTTGAGTTACTGACGAGACGTAAAACGCCAGGCAATGCGTAGAAATCACGCATGATAGAAGCGGCATTGCGTAAATCGTCAATTGTTTCAAACAGCGGCGTTACGATTAAATCTGCTGCAGCGATGTCAAAATCGCGCTGATCAAGCGTTCCGCGCATCAGGCCGCATTCTTTTTGCAGCAATAAAACTTCAAGGAGATCGCTGACGGTCTCGGTATGGCTGACAATGTAATGTCGGATTGCCTCATCGCCATAAAGCCGTCTCATCTGTGCGGCGCGCTCTAATATAGCGAGCTCGCTCAATGCGGCTTCGCTATAGGCGCAGGCCGTTAAACGAATGGGGCGCGGATCGCATAAAAGACGCAGAAGCAGTTCCTGCTTTTGGCTTTCGGAGCGTTGTGGATAATCGTCCGCGATGCGCGCGGCTGCTAAAAGTTCAGAGAGTGTTTCTTCGTGACGATCCGAGCTTTGTCGTAAGTCAAGCGTAGCAAGATGGAAGCCAAAAACCTCCACTGCGCGGATCAGGGGTTCGAGACGCTGTGAGGCGATAACTTCGCTGTGATGGATCCTAAGAGACTCATCGATCGTGACGAGATCCGCCAAAAACGCCCAGGAGTTGCCATAGGGCTCGCCCGGCGCCAAAGCATGACGCACTGCTTGGCCTCCGGTAAGTTTTTCAAGCGTTCCCGCCAGACGTGAATAAACGCCAATTAGGGCGCGTCGATAGGGCTCGTTGTCTCGATGCGGGTTATCGTCGCCTGAACGCGCCGCAAGCTCTTCTAATGCGCGAGTGGCGCCAGCGTAACGGCGAGATATTGAAAGTTCCGCTCCGAGTTCATGCACCTCAGTAAGATAAAAACGCAGCGCGGTTTCGCTTTGCATACGCAAAGCTGTAGAAAGCGATTCTGCGGTTACATTTGGATTGCCGTCTCGATCTCCGCCAACCCAAGCGCCCATACGCAAAAACGGCGGCACGCGGAGGCCCTCTAAACGCGCTTCAATGTCAGCATAAAGCTTGGGGATTTCGTGTAGAAAAGTTGAGCGATAATAGCCAAGAGAATTTTCTATTTCATCTCGTACAGTCAATCGCGTTTCTCTCAACAGCTCGGTTTGCCATAGTTGAGAAACGCGCGAGCGTAATTGCATCTCATTTCTTATTAAATCACTTTTATTATGAAGATAGGCTCGCGCCTCGAGTAATTTAAAAATAGCATGTTCCGTATCTAAAAGACTTTTGCGCCGCACTTCCGTCGGGTGCGCTGTCAAAACAGGCGATATCCAGCCGCGTGAAAGGGCAGATGCGATTTTTCCCGGACTTACGGCTGCTTTTTTGAGATGGTTAAAAGAGCGCGCCAAGCTGGGCTCGTTTTCTTGTGTGGCCGCCAAATTTACTTGTCCACGCGCGCGCAGCTGCACGGGATGCAGATCTTCAGCGATATTTGCGAGATGCGAAAAATAACTAAAAGCTCGGATTACCGCGCAGGCCTCTTTGGCTGTTAACGCCCGTAACAGGCTGTCAAGTTTAATGCTGGCGGTTGGGTCCAAATTGCGGCTTGCGGCAATAGAGAGGCGGCGGATTGTCTCAACGCGTTCATACGCCTCAATGCCTTCGTGTTCACGAACAGCTTCACCCAAAAGGCGACCCAAGAGTCGAATATCGCTATTCAATGCATCATCGCCGCGCGACGCGTCGCCTTCATGGAGAGCTGCTTCTGCAATTACTGGCGTTTCTACGCTCAGGGGCGACGGTGGTTGTGTTTCGACGCTCATCCTGTTTGGCTAACCTTTCATTTGCGCTTGCTGACCGCCAGCGCCGATAATCCTATAGCAGGCTTGAGGCCAATTGCCGATGCTGAGAAGAAGCCGGTGTTGAGGGGAGGTCTGTAATTGGCCGCCCAGCACTTGTTCGAAAGCGCGACCGCGCCTATAGATCCGCTTCGCCGCCGCTTCATCATCTCATGGGCGCATGCGCTCGGTTTTATTGGTTGTAACATGCTGACGACAACAGAAATCGCTATTTTTCTTGGTCTTGGGGTATTATTCGCCGGCGGCTTAATCATTGTTTCACGCTGGGCTGAAACCCGCCCCGCCTTGTTGGCCGCCTATGCGCTGATTGCGGCGTCTTTTCTTTTCGTAGGGTTTGCTATCCGAGCTGAAAATGCGGGGACTTGGATTGGCTTCGAAATGACGGGGGTCGCCATTTTTGGCACGCTTGCAGGATTAACGATTGTTGGCTCTGCCTGGTTTGTCGTCGCTGGACTTGCACTCCATCCTGTTTGGGCGCTTTACATTCATTATTTCGGAGCTGGGGCGGTTTTTGCGCCCGCGCCATTTGTTTGGGCGAGCGTAGGATTTGACATTGCAGCGGCGCTTTATGTCCTATTCAGTATTCTGAGTGGCGGCGACAAGAAGAAGCATCAAGCTATTGCGCCCCAGCGGCGGCGCAAGGGAGGAGGCGCATGAACGGGCCTGCAAATTTTATTGTGCGCCATGATTGGACGATTGAAGAAATTGTCGCCCTTCATGATCAGCCGCTGCTTGATCTGATAGCGCAGGCAAATAGCGTTCATCGACGCTTTCATGATGTTAGCGATGTGCAGAAAGCCGCGCTCTTATCGATCAAGACTGGCGGATGTCCAGAAGATTGCTCTTATTGTCCGCAATCTGCTCATCATCGCGAGGTCAAGCTTGACCGCGTGGATCTTATGGAAACGACAGATGTCTTAGCCGCTGCAAAAACGGCAAAAGAGGCCGGCGCGGATCGATTTTGCATGGGGGCCGCTTGGCGCTCGGCGCCGGAGGGCAAGAGGTTTGATGCTGTTTTGGATATGGTGCGCGGCGTACGTGAAATGGGGATGGAGGCCTGCGTCACTCTTGGCATGTTGACTGAAGGACAAGCTCAGCGGCTCGTTGAAGCTGGTTTAACGGCATATAATCATAATCTTGATACTGGTCCCGATTATTACGCGGATATAATTACAACGCGAACTTATCAGGATCGTCTTGAGACCTTGCGCGCCATCCGACGAGCCGGACTTGAAATGTGTTGTGGCGGGATCATAGGTATGGGGGAGAGCGTGCGCGACCGCGCAGCTATGCTTCAGATCCTTGCTGGCTTTGATCCCCATCCCGAGAGCGTGCCAATCAATACGCTTGTCGCCGTAGAAGGCACTCCTCTTGAAGGTAGAGAAGTAGTCGATCCGATGGATCTTGTCCGGATGATCGCGACAACTCGTATTTTGATGCCGCGCGCGCGCGTGAGGCTGTCGGCTGGACGTTCTGCTTTAACGCGCGAGGCGCAGATTTTATGTTTGGTTGCTGGGGCGAATTCAATTTTTTATGGCGAAAAATTACTTACTACTGCGAATGCGAATGAGCATGAAGATGATGCCTTATTTCATGCACTCGCAGCGCGTGAAGCGCCAGCTAGGGTCACTTCGTAAGTTTTCACGCAGGTAAATCAAATGCGCACCCATCCAGGCTTTCGTCTTGCTGGCGTGATGGGATGGCCGATCGCCCATTCTCGTTCTCCAAGGATACATAATTTTTGGCTCAATCAATACGACATTGATGGGGTTTATGTTCCCTTGGCTATAGAACCAGTAAAATTAGAAGGTGCGTTGCGCGCATTGCCTCAATTAAATTTTATGGGATGTAATCTGACAATTCCCCACAAAGAACGCGCTTTAAACTTTGTTGACGAAGTGACGCCAGAAGCGCGGCGCAT
The DNA here is from genome assembly GCA_009921565.1 of Methylocystaceae bacterium. GTDB lineage: Bacteria > Pseudomonadota > Alphaproteobacteria > Rhizobiales > Beijerinckiaceae > Methylocystis. Next base: position 14,125 of record RFXM01000019.1, read on the forward strand.
TGGCGCAGTTAATTGCGTCGTCGTTGATGACAGCGGTCGCTTAAGCGGAAAAAATTATGACGCTTATGGATTTATGTCTTCATTGACCGAGGCTGTCGCGGGATGGGAGGCTGCGTGCAATCCTTGCGTTGTTCTAGGCGCTGGCGGCGCAGCGCGCGCAGTTGTTTGTGGATTGATTGATGCGGGTGCGCAGGAAATTAGGCTGTTAAATCGCACTTTAGACCGTGCGCAGGCGATCGCGCAGGATTTTGGATCCTATGTCAGTATTTACAACTGGGCAGAACGTCACGAAGCTTTGGCTAGCGCAGGACTTTTGGTCAATACAACCAATCAGGGCATGGTTGGTCAACCGCCACTGGACATTAAGCTCGACCTCTTACCGAAATCAGCTTTGGTTGCGGATATTGTTTATGCGCCCCTAGAGACCCCGCTGTTGGCCCAAGCGCGGCGCCATGGCGCAATTCCTGTCGATGGACTTGGAATGCTGATGCACCAGGCAAGGCCCGCTTTTCGAGACTGGACTGGCGTTATGCCGCAAGTGACAGCGGAGTTGCGTCGGTGGGTTACGGCTACGTTATCACCGTAAATTATCCAGAGATTTGGCTAGAGTCGAGGTTGGAGTGTTTTCAGCGCCGTGTCTAGAAAGTTCTTTGGGTTAAGCGCGATTATTTCTAGTGATTGACGATACAATCGCTCTATATTTTGGGCTGTGAAGCTAGAATATAGGGTTAGAGCTTCTTCTATGTTTTTTGCTGTGGCAATTCTTTGAAGCTGTTCGCACGTTGATGCAATATTCACATTCCACTGATCCAAAAGTTTATTTGTTATCGGAAAGAGATGAAAATTTGCGTGTGCTTCATAGCTTTGAGTCTTATTTTCCTCTATCCTATTGGGAAGCTGGGATTCTGCAGCTAGTAATTTAGCTTTTGGCATTGTCGCGTTTTTAATCGCGGCCTCATTGTGCGCGCGCACAATCTCTGCTGCGGCAGTTAAGGTTTCTTCGACTGTTTCTACAGCGGGGGCAGGTCGCTTAGAGTTTGACGCTTTGCCGCCCTTTTCATCGCCGGGGCTTTGCTGAGACATCTTGATCTCCAGTGTCGATCGCCTGTTAAGATTTTTTTGTCGCTACCCGTTGAAAGGCTGCGCCTAATTCTTTTGTTTGTTCTTGAATAGCGTTGAGTTGGATTTTCACGAATTCTGATTGCAGCTGGAATACTTCCTGAGGATCTTTGGCATGGACAAGTTTTTGCGCGAGGTCGAATGCGGCGTTCACATTGGCTTCTGCGTAGGAAAATGCTTTAGCGCCCATATCCTTCGCTTCTGTGGGGACTAGGGGCAAATCGCTTGATGAGTGAAGGGCCTTTTGCGCGGCGCCAGCGAAGCCTTCAAAGGCCTTGCGCGCTTGTTCAACGCTTTTCTCGGCAAAGTCACGCACTTCGTTTGGAACTTGGTATATTGGGTCGGCCATTGTCAACAATCCTATTTCGCTGGCTTAGTGGAGTTTAATGCCTGACAAAGAAGTTTTTATTTCTTTATCAAGCGCGTCAAGAATTAGGATAGACTATAAATTATTGCGGCGCAACAAAATTTGTGCACCGCAATAATTTCAACGATTTCTGTCTCTCCTGGGCGTCTTGTCCAACTCTGGACCGTGAGCCCTGGCAGGGCTAAATTCTTCCACGACTTTTGTCCTGGTCCCAATCACCAGTTTTGGGGCGGAGAATGACGCGGGTACAAAGCCATGACCGCCGAAAGCACAAAACTAGGCCAGCCGTCATCGGCGGACTTGGTCTTGCGCGCTCAATTACGTGATCGTCATGGGGGTGAAACGGTCCGATTCATTTGGCAGGCAGATTCATCAGGGCGCTTAATAAAATTAAGTCCAGAATTGGAAATGATTACGGGGAAGCCTTCCGCTAATCTTTTGGGCCAGCCGATAAGTCAATTTATCAAAACGCAAGATCCCCCAATAGATCTAGCGCTGCATTCTCAAGCCTCGTTGATGGGGATTGTCGCTATCTGGCCGCTTGCTCGCGCACAAGCGTGGATCCCCTCTTCATTAGGAATTTTTCGCAATATTGATTCCAAGGGCGTCTGTTCGGGCGTTAGCGGCTTTGGTCTCTTACATCTTAACGAAGCTTTTATTCAGCAGGATCTGCAATTAACGCATCATGAAACGTCACATGAGATAACTCCGGCTCCTGCTCTGGCTTCATTCACAAATGTAATTCCATTACGCCCCCCATCAAAATTACAGCGTCATGATATGGCGCAAGAAAGTGTTTTATCAGAGACTGAACTTTCGGCTTTCAATGAAATTGCGCGCGCGCTCATAGACGACGCATCAATTGAAGAAAAAATTACCCTGTTCTCATCACAGCAGCCTTCCGACAAAAAAGCGGTATCAGATACAGGCGGCCTTGATCTTAGGAGTTTGTTGGATCGCCTCCCCGTTGGCGTCATCGTTTCGCGCAGGAAAGAGCTGCTTTTTGCTAACAATTTTTTGTTGAATCTATTCGGCTATGAGGATTTCAATGCGCTGATAAAGGATGGCGGTCTGACGAAAATATTCGACGCTTATGATCCAGATGACTTAATAAATAACACTAAATCTATTAGTGAAGATTTAGAAGCGAGCGCCGTGATAGCTGACTGGGCTGGCGCGCCAGCAACCATTATTTTCATTTTAAAAAAAATTCTTGAAATGGATCAAAATCAGCATCCTAGTACTGCTGTAAGAGAAGAACCGCATAGAACGCCAATTTACGCTAAAAATTACTCTACAAATTCACAAAAAAGCTTTTCGAATGAAATCATCGCAATCGTTTCAGCTGAAGGCCAGATTGAATGCGTTACAACGCTCTTCTCAGACCTTTTTGTTGGCGAGAATATTTCTGGCTTAGAGCGTTATTTTACCCATTTCTTCAAGTTGGAGACACAAGAAGCTATCATCCGCGCCATTGATCGAATTCGGTCAGGCGTCAAGGAAACCGTAGAACTTATTTGCTGCGATGATATAGAAAAATTTGAAGCATTGATGAGTTGTACGCCGCAGGCTTTAGGCAAAATACAGGTCTCTTTGAGATATAATATCCGACAGTCACCTACTGTGCGATCTGATAATAAGGTTTTGGATGATCATGCGTCTGGCGATCTTTTAAGTCTTCTTCAATCCATTTTGGCTCAAAATGAAAAATTATTTATTGAGAGATTTGACTCTTGCGAGTCGGAAACTAATGATCATAAGATTAAAAATATTCGCAGCTCAATATTGCAGGCTCTCTCAAGCATAGATGATTATCTGAAATCATCTCAAACTCAAGCAAGCATAAATGACTTTGTTCTTTCAAATGTTGAAATTAATGAACTTGTAGCTGAATGTGCCGCGCGGACTCAGTCTCTGGCGAGACAGAAAAGGGTTGTCATACGACTGGCGCTTGCCTCGGAGTCTATTTTTATCCGCTCGCATATTCCCTCGCTGCGGCGCGCTTTATTGAAAATTCTCACTAATGCCGTGCAATTCAATATGCCTGGGGGACAGGTTATCGTTTCAACAGCTATCGTGGATCATCAAACAGTTAGCATAAAAGTAAAAGACACCGGCGTTGGCATGTCGGAAGATGAAGTAATGACGGCGCTAGACTCCCTGAATAGATCAAATGAATTTCGACAGGGATCTGGCCGAAATATTTATTTAACTGAATCAGACGAATTAAATGAAAAAAGCTACGTTTCGTTTTCAATTACAAGCGAAAAAAAACAAGGCACTTTGATTGTAATCGATTTGCCCTTATCTAACTAAACTTAGGGCATGGCGAGGAGGAAGAAAGAAATTTTATCTCAAAATAAGCAACGCCATTTTAAGTTTTAATAAAAATTAATTTAAAATTATATTTCCTCAGCCGCTATAAACTCTGCGCTCATCTTATGTGCGTGTTAGATTATCGATCTTTTTATTGAGTTCATTAAGCTGACGCTTAAGGTCATCCACTTCTCCTGCGCCGCTTGAGCGCTTGTCTTCCGTCTCTTGAGATTGGAGATCGACGCTTCCCCCCTCAGAGACGGCGCCAAAGGGATTAAACATTGTCAGCGCTTGGCGAAATACAGCCATATTTTTCCGAGTTTGCTCTTCAATCGACTGAAATGCTTGCCGCGTAGGCTCGGAAAATGGACCAGAGCCGAGAGCGCTTGTAAATTGGTCTCTAAATTTTTGTTGTTCTTTTGTCAGTTTGTCGATTGAAAATTCGAGATAACTTGGAACAAGCATTTGCATTGAATCGCCGTAAAAACGGATCAACTGACGCAAGAAAGCGATGGGTAAGAGGCCTTGGCCATCTTTGCCTTCTTGCTCAAAGATGATTTGAGTAAGCACGGGCCTCGTGATGTCCTCGCCGGTTTTTGCGTCGCAGACGATAAAGTCTTCACCGCGTTTGACCATAGCGGCGAGGTCCTCTAGCGTCACGTAAGTGCTTGTTCCAGTGTCATAGAGACGCCGATTAGCGTATTTTTTGATTGTCGTCGGCTTTTTTTCAGTGGCCATGCGTTCGCCTCATATTCCCGGCCCGCTGGCCTCGCGCCAGAAAGAATATCAGACCGCGCTGCAGCAAAGATACGCGCAAATGGG
>RFXM01000181.1 GCA_009921565.1 Methylocystaceae bacterium
CAATGCGGGCTAAGGCGCGACTCCGAGATAAATAAGTCGGACCAGACTGCGCAGCGCTCATAAGCACATCCGCCATGCGCGCTCCCTCCATCCTGAAACTAAAATCGACAGATTAATCACGGATAAATGTCACACCGCTTTATTTTTGGGACTTAGAAGCAGGCGCGAGAGCGCCTGCTTATTTGCTATAAGCGCTTAATGCACAAGCGGCTTGCCGTCGGCGCTTTTTACTGACGACCAACTTTTCTTGATCAGCTCAACAACTGGCTTAGGCATCGGGATATAGTCTAACTCTTCAGCAGCCTTGCCACCATGTGCGAAAGCCCAGCTGAAAAATTTTAACGCCTCGCTTGCTGCAGGCTCATCCGTTGGATTTTTTGGTAACAAAATAAAAGTTGCAGCGGTGATTGGCCATGTTTTTGCGCCAGGCTCATTGGTGAGGATTTCATAAAATCCTTCAGCCTCAGACCATTTGGCGCTCGCTGCAGCAGCCTGGAAACTCTCTTTTTCCGGCGCGACGACTTTGCCATCCTTATTGACCATTTTTGTATATGTCAGCTTATTTTGCTTGGCATAGGCATATTCAACATAACCAACAGCGCCTTTTGTATTGGCCACATTATTCGCTACGCCTTCATTGCCCTTTGCGCCAATGCCAGTTGGCCACTCGACGGCAGAATTTTCTCCAACCTTAGTCTTCCAATCTTCAGAAACCTTAGAGAGGTAATTTGTGAAGTTAAAAGTCGTACCAGATCCGTCTGAACGATGAACAACGACGATCGGCGTTGCTGGCAACTTTGCTTTAGGATTGAGTTTCTTGATTGCGGCATCATCCCAGCTGGTGATCTCGCCTAGGAAAACCTTCGCCAGCGTCGGACCATCCAGCGTCAACTCGCCCGCTGTAATTCCATCAAGATTTATAACTGCTACGATGCCGCCAATGACCTGAGGCCATTGCGCCAGGCTCGCCGCTTCCAGATCTGCAACTTTCTGAGGCTGATCAGAGGCGCCAAATGTCACGGTGCGCGCTTTAATCTGTTTAAT
>RFXM01000182.1 GCA_009921565.1 Methylocystaceae bacterium
GCTCACGGATTTTATCTCGCCGGAAGCAGTTATCGCCAATGTTAAGGCGACAACGAAAAAACAACTCCTCATGGAGTTAAGCGAGCGCGCCGCGCAATTATCAGACGTGCCTGCGCGCGAAATCTTTGACGCCTTGCTTCATCGCGAGCGATTAGGATCAACGGGCATTGGCGAAGGCGTCGCAATTCCGCATGGCAAATTAGCGAAAGTAAAATCAATCTTTGGCATATTTGCGCGGCTAGAGCGTCCAATAGATTTTGACTCTCTCGATGGCGCGCCGGTTGATCTCGTTATTTTGCTGATTGCGCCCGAAGCATCCGGGGCGGATCATTTGAAAGCTTTGGCTTGTGTCGCACGCGTCTTGCGTGACGCGCCATTGGTTTCAGCAGTGCGCGCAACGCGAGATAATGCTGCGCTCTATTCTTTGATTGAACAGCGGTCGACGCCGCATGCAGCCTGAAGCGCGTTAATTTAAGCGTCGCGTTTATGCGACCGCTTATCAAAGAACAGAGCCTGACTAATCACAGCTTTGAGGCTTTCCACGCTGAAGGGTTTTGTTACAAGAAAAGCAGGCTCAGGCGGCGCGCCAGTTAAAAACCGCTCCGGATAGGCCGTGATAAAAATTACCGGTGTTGAGAGCGAATCCAAAATTTCATTTACGGCGTCTAAACCAGAGCTCCCATCAGCAAGTTGAATATCCGCCAAAATAAGCCCTGGCTTTGAGCTTCCGATATTGTCGACCGCCTCGCGATGCGTTCGCGCCATGCCGGTGACGCGATGGCCTAACTCCTCGACGATGGCGCGCAGATCATGGGCGATGAAGGGTTCGTCCTCGATAATTAAAACATCGGTGGCGATTTGATCTGCAATTTCATCATTCGCCTGTGAGATGAGATCCTGAGCCTCCCGCTCCGACACGCTGAGAATCGTCGCAACATCCTCAGGCGTGAAGTTTTCTAGCGCGTTGAGCAAAAACGCCACTCGAGGACGCAAAGAAATCGCCTCAAGCCGA
>RFXM01000020.1 GCA_009921565.1 Methylocystaceae bacterium
CGTTGCTTCTAGAGACTGGCATCCAAAAAATCATATAAGCTTCCAGCAGCGTGGCGGTCCATGGCCCGAACATTGCGTTCAAGGATCCTTTGGAGCGCAATTTCATCCAAATTTAAAATTACCATCCACGGCAAAAATAATATCCAAGGGCATGGATAGTGAAACAGACCAGTATTCAGCCTATGACAAGACAGATTTGAATTATTTGATGCAGCAGAACAAAATATGTCGTGTCTTTATTGTCGGCCTAGCATTGGATTACTGCGTCAAAGCAACAGCAATCGATGCAGACCGCCTTGGGTTTGAGACACATCTGATTATTAACGCAACAAAGTCCGTCACGCATAGCAACGCCTCACAATGTCTAACAGAGATGAGGCTAGCAGGAATTAGAATCGATTGATTATGTGAAATGAAACAACCATTCAAAGAGCGATAGTATTGACTTATAGATTGAGTATACCCCCTATTTATGCCTAACCAGGACATACAGTCAGCAAATGACGCGAGAAGAACTGTAGCTTTGCAAAATGCTAGGGCGAAGCAATTTAGGAGCATAATTTTTGTTCTTAAGTTGATTTAAATTTTTAAAAATACAAGAAGCAAAATTACACACAATTTATCGCAGAAGTCTTTAAGCTAAAGTCTTAAATGACATCATCTATTGATCAAATAGCATATTGGTTTTTAGAAATACCTAACTGGCTTCTGGCGGAGAGGGAGGGATTTGAACCCCCGATACGGTTGCCCGTATGCCGCATTTCGAGTGCGGTGCTTTCAACCACTCAGCCACCTCTCCGTAGATTCCAATCAAGCTTGTCGTCATATTACTTTTCTCTAAACAATGGAAAAACATCGATTTTGGCATTAATTCGACGAAGTTAGTTTGCGTTCTCGTCTCATCTGAATATATTGCGCGCCAGCGGAGGGGTGGCCGAGTGGTTGAAGGCGCACGCCTGGAAAGTGTGTATGCGGGAGACCGTATCGCGGGTTCGAATCCCGCCCCCTCCGCCAAAATCCAAAAAATTTCTACACGATAAAACTGACATTAATCTTCATCATTAGCAAACTTTGAATAAGCAATATTAATTCAGAATGTTAATTTGCGTCTCTAATCCAATCAATCTGCCTAACGCCTTTAAGCGGTTAACAAAGCGATCGCTAATAAGATCTGAAAATTGCTTAGGAACACTCAAGTTCAGACAATCCATATTTGTTGATAACTTTGTATGCGGTAAAATTCCTGGCATTGACGCAGAGAGTAAATAACCAACACGCATAACAGCGCCTAAAATACGCGCGCGCACAAAGAGACGCGTGGTCAATAAACTGCGCATAGATGCAATTGCATCTCCACCATCAGGCCCATCGTGACGCAAGACAATTGCCAAAGTTAGAAAAGCCCGACTGGGATGGTCAATTGCAACAAATTGACCCTGTGTAACAACATTGAGCGCCCGCTGCGCTCGATATTCTGGATGAGAACGCCAGGCGATATCGGATAAGAGGCAAGCAGCATGCCGCAAGCGAATTTCTTCTTCTGTTTCATCAATCGATCCAGAAGCCATAAAATGATCTACCCATTCAATGAGTTCATCGCCATATCCTGGCGCGCGCGCAAAAAGCGCCTCAAGATCTCGTGAAGCTGCAATAAGCGGATCAATGGCGCGTTCTTTTATGGATAAACGATCATAAAGCATGCCTTCGCGCACGCCTGCAGCCGAGATAATTATGTCTTTTGGTTTAGCCCGATGAATAATTTCATCTAGGACGATCGCTCCATAAGCCAAGAGCGGACGACGCGCTGAGGAGACAACATTAATATCTCCGATCGCCTCACTATCCAGTCGCTCTACAAGTTCTGCAAAATCCGCTGCTTCATTGGTCTGAATACGGTAATTATGCATCACGCCAAGCGGGTAGTTTCTTTGCCGCATATGGAGTTTTGCTAATGCGCGCCAAGTTCCGCCAACTGCGTAAAAAGAACGCCCTTTAAGCTGATCAAGCGGTTTAGCTTCAGCGATCTCTCTCCGCGCAATTTTCATTGCTTCGCGAATAGATCTCTTTGATGCGTCCATTAAGGCAAGACCGCCAAGCGGCAAGGTCACCCCCTTGCCTAAGGTTTCGCGGTCAACATCAATAAGCTCGAGTGAACCGCCACCTAAATCGCCAACAATTCCATCAGGTTTGTGAATAGCTGACACAACGCCCAGCGCAGAAAGCTCTGCTTCACGCCGACCTGAAAGGAGTTTAATTTCCTTGCGAATGGCGGCTTCCGCCGCGGAGAGAAAAGCAGGTCCATTTGATGCGTCTCGCACGGCTGCTGTCGCAATCACCTCAATATCGACAACGCCCATCATCTCAACAAGCGCGCGATACCGACGCAAGGCTTTAAGCGCTTTCTCAACGCCATCTTCTGGCAAGCGGCCAGAAGTTACAACGCCCTTACCAAGCCCGCACATGACTTTTTCATTAAAGATAGGCGTTGGCGCGCGCGAAAGCGATTGATACACAACTAAACGAACAGAATTTGAACCAATATCTATGATTGCGACAGGTTCCGCTTTAGCTGCGGAGCGCCTGGTAAAAAAGAGCGTCTCAAGCATTCTTTGAACGCTTTACGAGGGATCGAGGACGCCAATCTTTTAAGGATTTTCCTCGACCAGAAAGGCTCGGATTGGTCATAAAATATTTATGCGCATTGAAGGATTCTTCTCCTTCCTGCGGCGTAATGCGCTGAGAAGAACCATCCGGTAAAACCCGATAGCTTTGTTCATTATCTATCAGATTGGCGACCATGATTTGATCGAGCAACTGTTGATGAACAGTCGGATTAACGATTGGCAAGAGCGACTCGACGCGCCGATCTAAATTACGCGGCATTAAATCAGCAGAGGAGATATAAACATGCGCTTTTGAGTGGGGTAATTTATGGCCCCCGCCAAAAGCATAGACGCGCGCATGCTCAAGAAAACGTCCAACAATAGATTTCACGCGAATATTTTCAGAAAGCCCAGGCACGCCGGGCCGCAGACAACAAATGCCTCTCACAATGAGATCAATTTGCACGCCCGCTCTTGAGGCGGCATAGAGCGCATCAATAATTTCAGGATCGACCAGCGCATTGCACTTGGCCCAGATCGCGCCAACCTTACCTTGCCCAACATATTCGATCTCTTGCTGAATATGTTCGAGCAATCGCTTCTTCAAGGAAATGGGTGAAACGGCCATCCGCTCTAATCCGGCTGGCTCAGCATATCCCGTGATATAATTAAAAATTCTTGAGACATCGCGACCAATTACAGGGTCAGCCGTAAAAACAGAAATATCCGTATAAATGCGCGCCGTCACAGGATGATAATTTCCTGTGCCAACATGACAATAGGTAACAAGACCAGGCCCTTCCCGACGCACAACAAGCGAGAGTTTCGCGTGTGTCTTAAGTTCGATAAAGCCAAAGACAACTTGCGCCCCGGCGCGCTCTAAATCTCGCGCCCAACGAATATTGGCTTCTTCATCAAACCGCGCCTTAAGTTCAACAAGCGCAGTAACGGATTTGCCAGCCTCCGCCGCCTCAACAAGCGCACGCACGATCGGACTATTATTTGATGTGCGATATAGCGTTTGCTTTATCGCGATAACATTAGGATCCCGCGCAGCTTGTTGAAGAAACTGAACAACAACATCAAAAGACTCATAAGGGTGATGCACCGCCAAGTCTTTTTGTTTTATTGCAAGAAAACAATCGCCGCCATTATCGCGAACGCGCTCAGGAAATCGTGGATTATAGGGCTTAAACTTTAAATCTGGTCGATCTAACGCAACGAGCTCAGATAAATCATTGAGCGCGAGCATACCGTCAAATTCAAAAATTTCATTTGGACCAACGTCAAGTTCATCCGCTACTAGCGCGCGTAGCGTCTCAGGCATATCCGCCGCCACTTCAAGGCGGATAACAGATCCGCGACGGCGGCGCTTTAACGCTGTCTCGAATAAAAGAACGAGATCTTCAGCCTCCTCCTCAACTTCAAGATCGCTATCGCGAATAACCCGAAACATCCCCTGCCCGCGCAGCAAATAGCCCGGGAAAAGACGTTGCGCGTTCATCGCAATGACTGTTTCAAGAGGCATAAAACGCTCGCGGCCGCCCTGAAGACTTGGCAAATGCACAAAACGCTCAATTTTGGCTGGCAAGCGAACCAAAGCCTGCAAGGTTTTTCGGTCGCCCGGCCGGACCAATTCTAGGGCAAGCGTAAAGCCAAGATTTGGAATGAAAGGAAAAGGATGGGCTGGATCAACAGCAAGGGGCGTAACAACAGGAAAAATTCTACTTAGAAAATGTTCCTCAAGCCATTCATGATCTTCTTTTGAAAGATCAGCCGGCTCTACAATTATAACTCCAACCTCAGATAATTCACGACGTAACTCGCGCCAACGACGCAATTGCTCATTAGTGAGTAGCGCAGATCTTTCGGTGATTTTAGCAACCTGCTCTGCAGGCGTCAGACCGTCTTCAGACAGTGTCGTCATGCCTGAACGCATTTGCCCGCGCAGACCTGCTACGCGAACCATAAAGAACTCATCGAGATTGTTCGCGGAAATCGATAAAAACCGCAGTTGTTCAAGCAGCGGATGATTTCGATTAGAGGCCTCCTGAAGAACCCGTCGGTTGAACTCAAGCCAGGAAAGCTCGCGATTGATAAATCTCTGCGGCGAAGCAATCAGCTCCTCCGGGCGCTTTAAAATCTCGCCTGCCGGATCCATAACCTCGATACCGGCGGCCTCCACTTCCGATCCGCCATGACCATCCTGCGCGCTTAATATTTGGCTCATCCCGCATCCTGCTGTTTCTTATATGATGCCATAAGATAGGCTTGAGTGTCATAGTCAAAGCTAAACAGGCTTAATCCTCGCCCCAATCTGTATTGGGGAGCCAATTGGCCATAATTTCAGCAGCTAAAGCCCGGGTTATGGGACGTCCCTGCGCCAGGGCCGCCCGATCAATCGCCGCGACGAAGGCCCGAACAGCCTCGAGCGAGCGATCGAGTCTCAAAGCTGCATAATCCAAAGCAGGTGCGTCGACGATCAATTGACGATCTTTGAAGAGCTTTTCAAGCACTGCCCGCACCAAGGCCTCATCGGGCGCGTTGATCTCCAATGAAAGCGCAAGACGCAGCCGGGACAAAAGATCAGGCAAAGTAACCTCGTCGCTACGCAGCAAGCGTCGGGCCGTCATCAAAACGAAGACTTGGTGTTCAGTGGCAAAATTAAGAAGATGAAAGAGCGCTGTCTCATCTTTTAGCTGATCAACATCATCAATCCCAATGGCGCTCAAATTTCTGCGCACAAGCTCTTCGAGTGAGGGGAGCGCTGCGCCAGTATAAATTTGCGCTTGTGACTGCGCTGCCCAAATCGCAAGTAAATGGCTTTTGCCACTCCCAGGCGGCCCATTAATGCTAATCATCCGATTGGGCCAATTCGGCCATTCTTCTATCATAGTGAGAGCAGATAAGTTTGCCGGCGCGGCCAGGAAATCATCACGACCAAGACGAGGCGTGATAGGCAGATCAAGCGGCAGTTGCACGCTCGTCTCCGACGGTTGCCCGCTCATACGCCCCTTGCCCCTGACTGCGTCTCTTCATGTCCTCGAAAGAGACCGCTTGCACGATAGCGCCGGGCCAGAAAACGCATCACTGCCCCAATCGCCGCAGCAGTCGGCACCGCAACGATCAGACCCGTAAAGCCAAATAAAGCGCCAAAAGCCAGCAACGCGAACATAATCCAGACGGGATGTAAGCCAACCGAGGCCCCAACAAGCCTCGGCGAAAGCACATAGCCATCTAGAACCAGCCCGATTGTTACAAGCGCGATCGCCTCAACAGCCAGATGAATATGCGGCCAGCCCTGAACAATTGCGATAATGATAGAAAAGACGAAAGCGGTAATCGATCCGACATAGGGGATAAAACTCAAACAGCCGGCAATAACGCCAATTAAAAAACCAAAGTTTAGCCCAATGCTCGATAGACCGATTGCATACCAAACACCCAAAAAGAGACAAACGAGAGACTGACCGCGAACAAAACCTGCAAGCGCGCGGTCAATGTCGCGCGCAAGCAACCGGACATCCGCTCGGTGGCGTGGGGGAACAAGATTGTCAATCACAGATATCATGTCATCCCAATCTAGGAGCATATAGAATGCGACAACAGGCGTGATCACGATTAAGGAGACAACATTGATCAACGCATAACCGCGCCAGATCAGAGATTTTAAAAAGTCTCCTGCAACATTGGTCGCCTGATCAATTAATTCATTGATATATTTTTGCGCATCAAATGATGATGCAGCGCCGCTAAGCCCCATTTTTTCTAAAAATTCACTAAAATAATCACTGGTAAACCGCTCATGCCAATCACTAATAAGCCCTTGAAGCGTTTGGAGATATCCTGGCAGCGCTGTAATCAATCCAGCCAATTGACGAGACAGAATTGGAAACAATACAAGTGTCGCCGTCACAACAACGGCGATAAAGAGCACCAAAAGCAAAAGTGCGGCGCTTAATCGCGACAGGCCAAATTTTTGCAACCGATCTGCAACGGGATCTAGTAAATAGCCTAGGGCCGTTCCTGCTACAAAAGGAGCCAGCACCGGGCTAAGAAAGTATAAAATCGAGCCAAGAGAAAAAAGCGTTAAAATCCATAATAATAATTGACGCTCAAGATTTAAGCCCGCCCAAGCGACCCCGCGCCCCTCTAAATCGCTCACCATGATTTCTGGTAATATTTTTTCTGGATCAGTGTTTCCGACACTCGAAGACGGATTTTTTCCCTTTGAGGATTTAGGATGAACCATCGATAGATCTCAAAGCTTCTCTTCTGAGTAAGTCAAAATAAAGCGCGAGGCGCCTGTCTAAGCTATTTCGTCCTGGAGAGACTGAACAAGCAAAAATCAAGGATCAAAAATCCACTCGATCCCCAAGAAACTTCTTCTCCCTAATGCTCTATGATAGCGAGAAAAATCTTGGCGCGGAAATTATTTTAAAGAATTTAAAGCAATTATGACACAGATTTAACTGATCGATGCTTTTCAAGCCAATTCCCTTGTTCGCTTTGTTGATAATAGACGAGGGCGAAGCCGGAATCTTTTAATGCCCGCCACTGATCGCGCGCGGCTTTCAATTCATCCTCATTGACCCCGTCAAAGAGAAAAATGGCCCGCTCTTTTGGGGCTGCGGCGCTATTGAGAACGCTCTCCATCTCAACCCCATCAATAAAAAAACGCACATCTGCAGTATTAGGATTATCATTTGTGGCAGTTAAATAAATTGGGAGAGTTACAAGATCCGCATCTCCTTTGACGCCATGGGGTAAAAAACTCTCCGGCCGATAAGCCCACAGATCTTCATTGAGTTGAGTTATGCGCGCGTCACTATTTGTTTGAACGATCGCCCGCCATCCTTTAGCAAGCGTGCGCTCAAGGAGGATTGGCAAAGCCTGATCCACCCGCGCTTTACTCAAGTGATAAAAAGCAATTTCCACGATTGCTTAATCCATCGCAAGAAGCGCGTTATTAAGACGCTTATTTATTCTCGTAATAATCACGCACAAGCCGATCAAGCAGTCTCACGCCCCATCCAGCGCCCCAACTGGTGTTGATATCGCTTGTAGGCGACCCCATACCCGTTCCCGCAATATCAAGATGCGCCCAGGGCGTCTTGCCAACAAATCTTTGAATAAATTGCGCCGCCGTAATCGAGCCCGCATGACGACCGCCAGTGTTTTTCATATCGGCAAATTTTGAGTCAATCATTTTGTCGTAAACTGGACCCATCGGCAGACGCCACAGTTTTTCTCCTGTCGCTAGGCCCGTTTTTGTTAGCCGATCAGATAATTCATCGTTATTAGAAAATAGTCCGCCATATTCCTGGCCGAGCGCGATCAAAATTGCGCCCGTCAGCGTTGCGAGATCTATAATGGCTTCTGGCTTGTATTTATCAATGACATAGGTGAGCGCGTCAGCCAAGACGAGACGACCCTCAGCGTCTGTATTGATGATCTCGATTGTCTGACCAGACATGGATTTTACAATATCGCCCGGTCGTTGGGCTTTGCCATCGGGCATATTTTCAACAAGTCCGAGCACGCCAATAACATTAGCCTTCGCTTTTCTTCCAGCGATTGCATGGAGCGCTCCCGTTACAGCTGCAGCTCCAGCCATATCGCCCTTCATGTCCTCCATAGAGGCCCCGGGCTTTATCGATATACCACCCGTATCAAAGACGACGCCCTTACCTACAAAAGCAATTGGCGGCGCGCCGCTTGGCCCGCCATTCCAACGCAAGATGACTAATTTGCTCTCTGCTTCTGAGCCTTGTCCGACGCCAAGCAAAGCGCGCATGCCTAATTCCGCCATTGCGCGCTCATCGAGTATTTCAACTTCAACGCCTAACTTCATTAATTCTGAAGCGCGGCGCGCAAATTCATCTGGCGAGAGGACATTCGCTGGTTCATTGACAAGATTTCGCGAGAGAATAACCGCCTCGGCTAAGGAAGCGATTTCGTCAATCTCACCTCTCGCTGAAGCCGCATCGGTTAAAGCAAGCGACAGCTCAATAAGTCCCTCGGCTTCAGCGTCCTCTCCCTTTTTGGTTTTATATTGATCAAAACGATAAGCTCTCAGCCAAGCGCCGAGGGCAAATTGCGCCGCTGCAGCCGATAAATCGCTCGGGCGGTTGGGAAAATCAAAAAGGACAAGCGCAGCCCCAGATTGCGGCAAGCGACCAGCCGTCTTTCCGCCCAGGTTCAAAAATTCCTCTAAAGGCGATTTCGGGCTCGATTTTTGTTCCGTTTCCTCAGAACCCGCATCCATGCCAATGAGCAACAATCTCGCTGCCGCAACACCAATAGGGGCAAGAATCTCAAGACTCGACCCCGCTTTACCTTTGAACTTTGCAGCCTTTGCCGCACGGGCGATTTGCGTTTGGGCGCTCTCCAGCAGGGTCTTGACTGAAGCCGCAAGAGCCAGATCCGCACCAATAAAGGCAACCAAAGTCACTGGCTTTTCAAGATCTTCTGATCCCCGGAGCTGCGCGCCCGCCTCATCAAATGAGACTGTTTTAAGTGTGACGTTGAATGTCATTTCCGCCTCATGAGAGTTTTTACGCCCTTATGGGCGGCAATAGGATATTTAGGGCGCAATATCCTGGCGGCGTCAGTGGGTCAATGACGCCGCGAAATAGCCGCGATCCCCCCTCAAAGGGCTATTGTGACAGAACCCTTGACAATTGAGCAGCGTTCGAGCCGCTCCCCTTTCGTTCCTGAACGCCAGGCGAGGCTTTCATGATTGGCGCAACCATCACGCGCTATCTCGCTGCGCGTTTCGCGAAAACAATCCTGTCCATTTTCTTTACAATCTTTTGTCTGATGTTTGTCGTTGTCTTCGTCGAAATGCTTCGACGCGCAAGCGATAATCCGCAAGTTACGGCAAAGACTGTCGCAATGTTAACGCTAATGAAAGTGCCTGCGGCTGCAGAAAATATTCTCGTCTTCGCAGTTCTGTTTGGATCAATGGCCGCATTCGTTGATTTGACGCGTAAACTTGAGCTAATTGTTGCGCGCGCCGCAGGAATGTCTGTATGGCAATTTCTGTTCGCGCCAGTCATGACCGCCTTTGTCATCGGCGTCATCTCCATCACAATTTATAATCCCTTATCTGCTTCCCTTAAGCAGCATGCTGACCAAATGGAGCTCGAGCTCTTTGGCGTTCCAGGCAGCGTTCGTATCGATCATGGCGTATGGTTGCGCCAACATGGCGTTGATGGGCTTGCAGTGATCCATGCAAGCGGCTCTGCCAACAAGGGAACCGAACTTTTCGAGGTTAACGTCAATATTTACTCTGCTACGGGTGGTTTTACGGAACGCGTGGTTGCTAGCCGCGCGAGATTAGATCCCGGCGTTTGGGTTTTAAGCGACGCTATCATTAGCGCGCCGGGAGAAGAGACCCGTAGCGTTAAAACTTATATGTTGGCGACAAGCCTAACGCCGGAGCAAGCCGCAGCCGCGAGCATACCGCCGCAATCGACTGCATTTTGGAGTTTAACGACCGTAGCTCAAGAGACAGCAGATGCGGGTTTAGACGCCACTGGCTATTGGCTCCATTATCAAAACTTGTTGGCGCGACCGCTGTTGCTCGTGGCGATGGTGCTTGTGGCGGCTTCCTTTTCTATGCGCTTTTCGCGTATGGGTGGCGTTACCCAAACACTCGGCTATGGCGTGGTAGCTGGCTTCGTGCTCTATATCGCAACAAAAGTTCTGTCTGACTTAGGGAGCGCCGCCTTAATCAGCCCCTCAGTCGCGGCCTGGTCGCCAGCAATCGTCGGCGTGATGTTGGGCGCATTAATGCTTCTTTACCAAGAAGACGGCTAAGCAGCGGCTTAAACGATTCATAATTTACAGCACGGCCCACTTAAAGAGAATAAAACAGCCTGGGGCCAAAAGGAGTATGAGATGCGCTTCCCCCTGGTTTTCACTTCTGTCTTTTTTTTCTTCATGGCGAGCGTAACTTATCTGTTAGAGCTTAAAAGCGCTGAAGCCGCGCCTGAACAAACAGCCTTACAGAAGGCGGACATTGAGAAAATTATTCACGATTATTTATTGTCAAAGCCTGAGGTGCTGAAAGAGGCGATTGACGAGCTCGATAAACGGCAAAAACTTGCTGAAAACACAACACGTCAGAAAGCTGTTTCCGATAATCAGGAAAAATTATTTCGCTCGCCGCATCAGGCTGTGGTGGGCAATCCAAATGGCGACGTGACCTTAGTTGAGTTTTTTGACTATAACTGCGGCTATTGTAAACGGGCCTTGGCGTCTGTCGCTAAGCTGATCGAAACAGATCCCAAATTGCGGGTTGTGTTAAAAGATTTCGCAATTTTAGGGTCAGATTCGCAAGAAACCGCGCAAGTGGCGACAGCGGCGCGGATGCAACTCTCACCCCAAAAATTCTGGGAGTTCCATCAAAAGCTTCTCTCCGTCAAAGGCCATATCGCCAAAGCTCAGGCTTTAGCGGTAGCGAAAGAAGTTGGCGCGGATATGGGGCGCCTTGAGGAAGATCTTAAAAAACCCGAAACAACAGCCGCGCTTCAAGAAGTCAGCATGTTGGCTGAAGCCCTGCATTTTGACGGCACCCCGGCATGGGTCGTGGGACAAGAGGCCATTGTTGGCGGACTGCCTTACGCAGAGCTTAAAGCGAAGCTTGATAATATTCGAAAATGCGGAAAATCAGAGTGCTAAGGCCATAATTGCGGGCTTTCTTTGCGCCCGCAATATGTTTATGAAAAGCGATCTGATCGAGACCCCCAGATATAGGACCGTTTAGAAATATCATGACAGCTGTCCATGTGCTCAACGGCCCTAATCTGAATCTACTCGGCAAGAGAGAGCCTGCGATTTATGGAAGCGCAAGCCTCGAAGACATCCGCAAGCTGTTAGAAGGTAAATGCGCCGCAAAGGGCGTGTCTTTGGTCTTCAAACAGTCAAATAGCGAGGGCGATCTTATTTCTTGGATACAGGAGGCAGGCGCAGTTGGCGCCCCTGTTATCCTGAATGCAGGCGCTTTCACGCATACATCAATCGCGCTTTATGACGCCATCAAAGGCGCGCAAGCCACTGTCATAGAAGTGCATCTTTCAAACGTTTATGCGCGTGAAAGCTTTAGACATCACTCTTATATCTCACCTGCCGTGCGCGGAATTATTGCTGGCTTTGGCCCGCAATCCTACCTTCTTGCGCTTGAGGCTATTTTCGCAAACATCTGACAACATGTAGAGATGGATCAATGGCGCGTAAAATTCAAAAGGCACGTCCCGCTCCACGGAAACCGCCGGTAGTAAAAAACATCTCAGGCATTGATACAACTCTGCTTGAAGCGATCGCCTCACTCGTTGCCGATAGCGATTTGACAGAATTTGAAGTTGAAAAAGGCGATCTGCGGATACGCGCTGTTAAAGGCGCGCCCGCCCCCTATGCCTATGCGCCCGTCGCGGCGCCGATGCCGCCTGCCCTTTATCACAATGCGCCGCCAGCCGCCTTACCCACCGCAAAATCACCCTCACCGGCGCCCTCTGATCCAACGCCGGCGGATTATGCGGATGCGGTTAAGTCGCCAATGGTGGGCACAGCCTATCTGCGCCCCAACCCTGACGCTAAACCCTTTATCGAAATTGGCGCGCGCGTTTCGGTGGGCGATAAACTCTTGCTTATTGAGGCCATGAAAACCTTTAACGATATTATCGCGCCGAAATCGGGAATTATCGTCGCCATCCTTGTTGATGACGGTCAACCGGTTGAATTTGGCGAACCGCTCCTCGTGATCGAATAGGCCGCTATGTTCGACAAAATTCTGATCGCTAATCGCGGCGAAATTGCCCTTCGCATTCTGCGCGCGGCAAAGGAGCTAGGTATCTCAACTGTCGCGGTTCATTCGACAGCTGACGCAGATGCAATGCATGTCAAATTAGCTGATGAATCTGTTTGTATTGGCCCCCCCGCAGCAAGAGATTCCTATCTCAATATTCCTGCGCTTCTCTCTGCATGTGAAATTACTGGCGCAGACGCAGTCCATCCGGGCTATGGGTTCTTGTCAGAAAATGCGCGTTTTGCTGAAATTTTAGAAGAGCACAATATTACCTTTATCGGCCCTAAATCAGAGCATATTCGCTTGATGGGCGATAAAATTGAAGCAAAACTCACGGCGAAAAAACTTGGCATACCTTGTGTGCCTGGTTCTGAAGGCGCTATCCGCAGCGAAAAAGAAGCGCTAAAAATCGCCGAGAAAATTGGCTTTCCAGTTCTTGTTAAAGCCGCCTCTGGGGGCGGGGGTCGCGGCATGAAAGTCGCCCGCGACGCTCATGATCTTGCAATCGCAGTGTCGACAGCGCGCACAGAAGCAAAGGCCGCTTTTGGAGACGACACAGTCTATCTTGAGAAATATTTAGAAAAACCTCGACATATTGAGATTCAAATCTTTGGCGATGGCAAAGGTCAAGCGATCCATCTAGGTGAGCGCGACTGTTCCCTGCAACGCAGACATCAAAAAATCTTTGAGGAAAGCCCCTCGCCTGCCTTGAATGATACACAGCGCCAAAAAATTGGCGAGATCTGCGCCAAGGCAATGCAGAAAATGCAATATGCCGGCGCCGGCACAATCGAATTTCTATATGAGAATGGCGAATTTTATTTTATTGAAATGAATACCCGTATTCAGGTCGAGCATCCCGTCACGGAAGCAATTACCGGCGTTGACCTCGTGTGCGAACAGATCCGCGTCGCTGCAGGTTCGCCGCTTTCTTTAAAACAAGAAGATATCTGGTTTTATGGCCATGCGATCGAATGCCGCGTTAACGCAGAACATCCATTAAACTTCCGACCCTCACCAGGACGCATTGCTTATTACCATCCCCCAGGCGGCGTCGGCGTGCGCGTCGATTCTGCTGTTTATCAAGGCTATACGATCCCCCCCAATTACGACTCACTGATTGGCAAACTGATCGTACATGGTCGCAATCGCACTGAGGCGCTGATGCGTCTGCGACGGTCACTGGATGAATTCATCGTTGATGGAATTGATACTACACTGCCTCTCTTCCGAACGCTTGTGCGCAATGGAGATGTGCAAAATGGCCTTTATGATATTCACTGGCTGGAACATTTCTTAGCAACTGGCGGAATTGAACCTGGCTTTTAGCTCAGAGGCTAAAATGTAATCTCGCGCAGTGAGGCCATAGATGTCGCGGCGCAAAATTCTTCCCATCTCTCCCCATCTGTTGCTGCGCGCCTATTCGATCGGTCTCTTTCCAATGGCGGAAAGCGCCGAGGATGACGAACTCTTCTGGGTTGATCCAGATCCTCGCGCACTCTTTCCGCTAGAGTCTTTCAAGCCGACGCGTTCGCTTGCAAAAGTCATAAAATCCGATCGATTTGACATACGCATTGATACTGATTTTCAAGCCGTCATGGCCGCCTGCGCCGCCCCTGCCCCGGGTCGTGAAAAAACATGGATCAATAGAGACATCCTGCGCCTCTACTGTGAACTTCACGAAATGGGCTATGCCCATAGTGTCGAGTGCTGGCGCAGCGGCGCTCTGATTGGCGGTCTCTATGGCGTAAAATTAAGAGGCGCATTTTTTGGCGAGAGCATGTTTCATCATGAACGCGACGCCTCAAAAGTCGCGCTCGCGCATTTAATTGCTCGATTAAAAATCGGCGGATTTGATCTCCTCGATACGCAATTTATAACCCCGCATCTCGCCTCGCTTGGCGCGGTTGAAATCCCTCGCGAGGCTTATCTGGTAAAATTAGAGACCGCTCTGACGCGTCAGGCGAATTTTTATATCTGGCCAAAAGACTATGTTGTAAGCGGCGCTGAAGCGCTCGCTGCGCTCGCCCTAGACGACATGTAAATTATATTTTTATAAATTCATCAAAATGGCAAAAGACCGCCGCCGGGTGAAGGCGCAGCAGGAGGCGGGGCAGATTCTTGGCCTTGCTGGCGCGCTTTTGATCTCTTCTTTTTCTTTCCTGCAGCATTAGGATCTGCTGCGTCAGCTGACGCAGGCGGAGTTTCAGTTTGTACAGGCGCTGCAATCGGCTGATCAGCTGGGCCGATGGCCTGCGTTTCAACTGGGGCTGGCGCTGCTGGTTCAACCTTACGCGATTTTTTCTTCTTATTATCTTCAACTGGCGTTGCGACGACGCCGTCAGGATTATCTCCAACAGGCGCAGCGCTAGGCGCGGCAATTTCCTTCCCGCCTTTGCAGTCAACTAACCAAACATCATAAACCGGATGCTCTACGCCATGAAGGCCTGGACTAGAAGCAAACATCCAACCGGTAAATAGTCTCTTCGCTTCTTTTACCTCTGCAGTAGGCTGTTGAACCTTATCATCTGCGCGCGTTTCACGGGTTGGTTTTGATATCAACTCTTCAACTTCAACAAAACTCGTTGTCTGCGGCGTCTCAGTTTGAGGACGCGTGTTACAAACGCGTGGGATAATCTGCAAAGTGCCAAATTGAACCGTTTCGCCGATTGTTACGTCAAAATTCACAATGCGCCCTGTCGTCTTATCAAGGCCGGCAAAAATCGCCGTTGGATTTTGAATAGGATCTGCATGCGCGCCAATAACAAATGCGACAGAGGCAATGCTCATCGTCAGTGCGCATTTCATTGAGTGCTTCATGAGTTCACCGCGCGGTGGTCGAATGCAGGGACGATCGCTAACGCCACGCATGAAAGGATGGAGCAATGTCAGCCTTCTGGCCGCCAAGCAACATAATCGCCGCCTGCTGGCGTTCGCTCGCCCGTTGAAAGCTGAGATCCAGGCGGACGATAGGCCTGAGGCGTTCCGGTAAGATTTGGCTGATGCGGTAATTCCCAATCCTTCGCCGTATAGGTTTCAGCCGTCGGCGGCACATCAACCGTGTGATGAAGCCAGCCATACCAGCCGGGAGGCGTCGCTGAACCTTCGCAATAACCCTTGTAAATCACCCAACGTCTTTCAACGCCAAGCGCCGCGTCTTTTTTCCCGCCGCGACGCCGGTAATAAACATTACCAAATTCATCCTCGCCAACCCGCTCGCCATAGAGGATTGTCCAAAGGCCCGTTGATAGCGTCGCCTTGTTCCACCAGGTAAAAAATCGAACGATGTAAGACATTTCTCTTCCAGGCTGTATGCTGCGCAGGACTGATTTTCTCCCGACTCTTATGGCTTCCGCAAAGCGCGGTGTCTAGAGGAATGGCGGTTAAATTTCAGCGTCGCACCGCCCTTTTAAATATTATAAATCATTGTTTCATAATTCTTTTTCAAAAAAATGGCGGAAAGCAGGCCTAAAGAGCGGGCGCAACAAACAGCCCAAAGGCCCGCGGCCCATCGGAGGTCGCTGTTTTCGCCCGGACCTTTAACGTCACCGCATCGATCGCCCAAAGTTCATTTGAAAACCAATTGGCGACATAGACGATTGCGCCATCTATGCTCGCGCAGATGCCTTCTGGATAGTCGCCAACTTTAACCGTTGCGACCGGGGTTAAATCCTTCGCATCAAAAACGCTTAAACTCTCACTATGTTGATTGGAAACAAAAATGCGTCCGCTCGCAAGCGCAATCCCATAAGGATGGCTTTCTACCTTGAGCTGAGCGATCACTTGACGAGAAGCGAGATTGATAACGCTGACAGTGTCGGATTCGACATTAGCCACATAGGCGCGCTGCCCAGCCGCATCAATCGTCACCCCGTAAGGATGACGGCCTACGACAAGCTGATCTATTTTTCTAAATCGCTGCGGATCAACAAAGATAATCTGATTATCATCGCGCGCCGCGACAAGTAGCGTTTGTCCGTCTGGCGTTAAGGCAAGACCTGCGGGCTTCGATCCTATCGGTAAGTAACGTTGTTTCTGCGTATTAAGATCAATCTCAACAAGCATATCATCATAAAAATCGGTGACATAAAGACGTTCTCCCGAGGGACTAACGACAACGCCTAAAGGACCGCCATTAATTGGAATTTTTTTTTCAATTCCTCCGGCTTTACTTTCAACAATCGTAATAAAATGGCCTTCAGGACTTGTTACGAAAACGCGTCGACCATCTTTGCTCAGCGCAACGCCGGCTGGTTTTCCTGCAATCGGCACGCTTAACCGCTTCGTCATAGAAGCGAGATCAATTATATCGAGGCTTTGACCATTTTGCGCAGTGATAAAGGCCTCATCAGCAAGGATGCTATTTGAAAAAAACAAAATGAATAAAAAAATAACGCTACAAAGCGTCTGTCTTATCATTATTGACCTACTGGCTTTTCTATATGTTTTTTTAAAGCAGCAAGTTCTCCAATAATCAGCTTTTTTACTGCCATAACGGCGACATCGTCATTTAATTCTGGAGGAGGATTATTATTTGGATATCCGCGATAGAACCGCGCTTTCCATTCAACAACGGTATGATCCTGATCAAGAGATCGCAACGTAATCAGACTGGTATAATTTACCGCCGGCAACAATTGAATATTATCTGTTTTGCGATGCACGCCAATCATAAAGCGCTCTCCATCGCGCTTAGTCAGCATTTCCGTAATCATTAGGCCATCTTTTAAGAAAAGCCGCCGCTCCGCCTGATCTGGCGCATTGTTGCCAGAGATTTCAATCCGCTCAATAGAAAGCGCTGATATTGGATGCGCAAAATCATCAACGACACTCCAAACCTTCTCTAGAGGCGCATCAACTTTTATCTCCTCGACGACTTTTAACGGGGAAGCGCCATGCGCAGCATAGACTGCGCATGGCGGGGAGAGCAACAAAACTGCAACAACGAGTTTTTTAAAAAACGTCGCGTGCATCATCATCAAGCATCATAGGAATGAGCTAACGATTATTTGCCTTCAACTTTTGTTTTTAAAGCAGCCAGTCCAGATTTATAGATATCTGTAACAGCTTTGATCGCCGCTTCATCCGATAGCTCTGGCGGCGGATCATTATTCATGAAGCCCCGATAGAAAGCGCCTTTCCATTCTACAATGCTTTTGCCGCCTTCTTCTTTAATCGAAATCGTCGCGGCATAATTGTTAACTGGCAATATCTTAGGATCAACATTATCGATTTTATAGCTGATCGTTTTGGCGGCCTCGTCATATTTTGTGAGCGACTCTTCGATCACGCCATTTTTTAAGATTAATTTTCGTTTCGCGTCAGGACTATTGCCGCCTGGGGCTGGACTTGGTGAAGATTCAAGGCCTCACGCCGCCGGGCGCGTCCAGGTCTCCGACCAGG
>RFXM01000003.1 GCA_009921565.1 Methylocystaceae bacterium
CTGCGTGGCCGTAATGGAAGGATCGAGCCCTAAAGTTATTGAAAACGCCGAAGGCGCTCGCACAACGCCATCGATTGTCGCCTTCACAGAGGATGGCGAGAGACTAGTTGGTCAACCCGCAAAACGCCAAGCGGTCACCAATCCAGACAAGACCTTCTTTGCAATCAAGCGCCTCATTGGCCGCACCTTTGATGATCCGATGACCAAAAAGGACATCGGTCTTGTTCCCTATAAAATCGTTAAGGCGAACAATGGCGATGCGTGGGTTGAAGCTTCTGGCAAGCAATATTCTCCCTCACAAATATCGGCTTTCATTTTGCAGAAAATGAAAGAAACAGCTGAGGCTTTTCTCGGACAAAACGTGACACAAGCTGTCATTACGGTGCCAGCCTATTTTAATGACGCACAACGGCAGGCGACGAAGGACGCTGGTAAAATCGCCGGCCTTGAAGTTTTGCGCATCATCAACGAGCCAACAGCTGCGGCGCTGGCCTATGGTCTTGATAAAAAGCAAAATGGCACAATCGCTGTTTATGACTTAGGCGGCGGAACGTTTGACGTATCCATTCTTGAAATCGGCGACGGCGTCTTTGAAGTTAAGTCGACGAATGGCGATACTTTCTTGGGCGGCGAAGACTTCGATAACCGAATTGTCGAATATCTCGCAGCAGAATTTAAAAAAGACCAAGGCATCGATCTCACCAAAGATAAGCTCGCCTTGCAGCGCTTAAAGGAAGCCGCGGAAAAAGCTAAAATCGAGCTCTCTTCAGCGACGCAGACTGATATTAATCTGCCCTACATCACGGCGGATTCCTCAGGTCCAAAGCATTTAACGCTGAAGTTAACGCGCGCGAAATTTGAAGCCTTAGTGGATGATCTCATCCAACGTACGGTTGAGCCCTGTAAGAAAGCGCTGAAAGACGCTGGCCTATCAGCTTCTGAAATTGGCGAGGTCGTCCTTGTCGGCGGCATGACGCGCATGCCGAAGGTTCAGGAAGTCGTAAAAGAGTTCTTCGGTAAAGAACCGCATAAGGGCGTCAACCCAGACGAAGTTGTTGCAATCGGCGCAGCAGTTCAAGCCGGCGTTTTGCAAGGCGACGTGAAAGACGTCTTGCTCCTCGACGTCACGCCGCTTTCACTCGGCATCGAAACGCTGGGCGGCGTCTTCACGCGCTTGATCGATCGCAACACCACAATCCCAACTAAGAAAAGCCAGGTCTTCTCAACGGCTGAGGATAATCAAACGGCCGTCACCATTCGCGTATTCCAAGGCGAGCGCGAAATGGCGGCGGATAATAAAATGCTTGGGCAGTTTGATCTCGTGGGCATTCCACCCGCGCCACGCGGCATGCCGCAAGTCGAAGTCACTTTCGACATCGACGCAAATGGCATTGTGAATGTCACGGCCAAAGATAAGGCGACGAATAAAGAACAGCAGATCCGCATCCAGGCCTCCGGCGGCTTGTCCGACGCTGATATCGATAAGATGGTGAAAGACGCAGAAGCGCACGCCTCAGAAGATAAGCAGCGCCGCGAATTGGTTGACGCAAAAAACCATGCGGAAGCCTCCGTCCACGCCGCCGAGAAGTCCGTGGCTGAATATGGCGATAAGGTCTCTAGCGCTGACAAGAGCGCCCTAGAAGCGGCCATTGCGGCACTCAAAAGCGCATTAGAAGGCGAGGATGTCGAGGCGATCAAAGCCAAGACAACCGAGCTTGCGCAGGCTTCCATGAAGCTGGGTGAAGCGATGTATAAGGCCCAACAGGCTGAAGCCTCCAGCGCAGGCGCAGGCGATGCGCCAAAAGATGACGTTATCGACGCTGAGTTCAAAGACGTCGGCGACGACAAGTAACGCGTAACAGGGACTAGTTTAAATTGTCCCGATGCGATAGCCACAACGCAACCCGGCGCGCCTGCGCCGGGTTTCGTCATGTCTAGTCTGTGCGCGCACAGCTGCGCCTTTGATGTTTCAGCGACATCAGCCGTAGCAAACCCGCCAAAGATGAGTGAATAAGAAAAGCGATGGCCAAACGCGACTACTACGAAGTTCTCGGCGTCTCTCGGACTTCAACAGAGACGGAGATGAAAATCGCCTTTCGCAAAGCTGCGATGCAATGCCATCCCGATCGTCATCCGGGAGATAAAGACGCAGAAGTAAGATTTAAAGAGCTCAATGAAGCCTACCAATGTCTCTGCGACCCACAAAAACGCTCCGCCTATGATCGCTTCGGCCATGCGGCTTTTGAACAAGGCGGCGGTATGGGCGGCTTTGGCGGCGGCGAGGGCTTTGGCGCCTCCATGTCAGATATTTTTGAAGATCTTTTTGGCGATGTGATGGGACGTCGCAATCGCTCGGGCGGACGCGAGCGCGGATCTGATTTACGCTACAATATGGAAATCACGCTGGAGGAGGCCTTTAGCGGCAAAGCAGCGGCGTTGAAGATTCCAACTTCGGTAACTTGCGAACCCTGCACGGGCACTGGAGCCAAATCCGGTTCAAAACCGAAAACTTGTAAAACCTGCGGCGGGCAAGGACGCGTAAGAGCGCAGCAGGGATTTTTCGCCATTGAGCGCACCTGCCCAAGTTGCCAAGGCCGCGGAGAGATCATTGATAATCCGTGTCCAAATTGTAGCGGCACAGGACGGAAAACTATTGAACGCGCCTTATCCGTCAATATTCCCCCTGGCGTAGAAGACGGAACGCGCATTCGCCTCTCTGGAGAGGGCGAAGCGGGATTAAGAGGCGGCCCCTCGGGCGATCTGTATATTTTTCTTTCTGTAAAACCGCATCCCTTATTCCAGCGCGATGGCGCAGATCTTTACTGTCGAGTGCCAATCTCAATGGTTAAGGCGGCGCTTGGCGGCGAGATCAGCGTTCACGCGCTCGATGGCTCCGAGGTGAAACTCAAAGTCCCAGAAGGCGCACAATCGGGTAAACAACTCAAAGCTAAGGGCAAGGGCATGCCGGTCTTGCGCGGTCGCGATTATGGCGATCTTCATGTGCAACTAAGCGTTGAAACCCCGCAAAAACTAACCAAACGACAAAAAGAATTACTCGCAGAGTTTGAACATGAATCCTCTCACGATACACATCCCGAGGCGATGAGCTTTTTTGCCCGCATGAAAGAATTATTTGGGAAATAAGCGATTTCTGTTTAAATGCGTCAAAGCTTAAAAGAATAAGCGATAGTCGAACACGACAAAACAAACGAGAGCATTGGCCGTGCAGCAAAAAAAGAGCTCCCTTGCAGATAGCGCCCGTTTCATTCGTCAATGGGTCGAAAACCCTCGTCTCATCGGCGCCGTCTCGCCTTCTGGTCCTGCATTGGCAAAGGCTATGGCGAGCTACGTTGATTTAAAAAAAGAAGGTCCAATTATTGAATTAGGACCTGGCACCGGCCCTGTCACGCAAGCGCTTCTTGCACGCGGCATTGCGCCGGAGCGTCTTGTGCTTGTTGAATATGAGCAAGGCTTTTGTCACTTGCTAGCTGAGCGCTATCCTGGCGTTCAGATTGTTCAAGGCGACGCTTATAGTTTAAAAAATACATTACAGAATAAATTATCGGCGCAGCCCATAACGGTTGTTTCAAGTCTGCCGCTCCTTGTGCGGCCTGAACGCGATCGCGTTGAGTTGTTGCATCAAGCCTTCGAGCTCATGGGCCCGGAAGGGCTTTTTATACAATTCACCTACGGCCTAACAAAATCGCCCATGCCGATGCACGCCCATAGCATCAACGGCGCCTATGTAGGTAAAGGTTCTGCGCCGATCCTCCTCAACATTCCTCCCGCAAGAGTATGGCGCTATCGAAAAGCTGGCCATAGCGGTCGGCCTGCATCATGATCAGCCAAGCGTCGCGCGAACGCTTAATCGTTGCGCTAGATGTTGAGGATGTCGCGACAGCCCGCGCGCTTACACAAAAACTTGGCGATACAGTTACATTTTATAAGATTGGCATGGAGCTCGCCTACTGCGGCGGCCTAGATCTCGCGCGTGACCTCAAGGCGCAAGGCAAAAAAATCTTTATTGATTTAAAGCTGCATGACATCGGCGCAACTGTTGAACGCGCTACTCGACAAATTGCGCGGTTAGACGCCGACTTCCTCACTGTTCACGCTTACCCCCAAACAATGACTGCTGCGCGCACGGGCGCTGGCGCAAAACTGAAACTGCTCGCCGTCACGGTGATGACCTCCTATGACGACGCCGACCTCGAGGCTGCAGGTTACGCCTTTAATGTTGAGGCGCTTGTTAACCGTCGGGCGCAGCAAGCCCGCGCCGCAAATATTGACGGACTGATCCTCTCCCCGCTTGAGCTAGCCGCTATTCGACCCTGTGTCGGCCCAGACATGCTGCTGGTGACGCCAGGGGTAAGACCCGCCGGCGCTCAATTGGGCGACCAAAAGCGCGTTTTGACGCCTGCGCAAGCAATTGCAGCGACGGCAGACCACATCGTTGTCGGACGACCCATCACGCGCGCCCAGGATCCCCGCGCCGCGGCAGCCGCGATCGTCGATGAAATCGCTTCGGCTCGATGATTTACCTGCTTAAAACCCAGGCAAGGCTTTGCCAGCGCTAACGAGCTGCTGTAGGACTGCGCCATTCAGGCGGGTTACCGCCCCTTAATTGAGGCTCCCGCGGCGACATGATGGACATTGCCGACACAGGTTCGGGCAAAACCCACCGAGACGAAAACTTTCCTGTCGCATCGATCCTACTTGCGCCGCGTCATCGCGCGCCTGTCATGGCATTTTATGATTTCGTTCGCGCAGCGGATGATATTTCCGATCATCCAACGCTGAGCGGGACTGAAAAAATAACGCTGCTTGACCGACTTGAAGCCGCTTTAATGGGAAACGGCCCAGAGGAAACCGTTGCGGCGCGCTTGCGCGAGATCTGCCAAGAACGGAATCTCGACCGACAACATGCTTGCGATCTTTTGATCGCTTTTCGGCGTGACGTCACAAAGCTACGCTACGACGACTGGGACGATCTGATCGATTATTGTCGTTATTCCGCCATGCCGGTGGGACGGTTCGTGCTAGATGTGCATGGAGAAGACAAAGCGCGCACATGGCCAGCAAATGATGCGCTTTGCGCAGCGCTGCAAATCATTAATCATCTTCAAGATTGCGGAAAAGATTATCAAATGCTCAATCGCGTCTATCTAACGCGAGACACGCTTGAAAAACATGATGCGCATGTTGACATGCTCGCCGCAAAGATAGCCGCCCCAGCGCTGCGCGCAACAATTACCGAGCTTAATCATAAAACAAAAAAATTACTTGAAACCGCACAGCCCTTTGCAGATTTAATTTGCGATACGCGCCTAGCGATGGAAGTTGGGGCTATTCATTCTTTGGCTGAAAAACTTATTGCGCGTCTTAACGTCGCTGATCCGCTCAGCGAAAAAGTCCATGAGGACAAAATAGGCTTTGCCGCCATAGCGGCAAAAGGCGCCCTGGGCGCTTTGTGCCGACGTCTGCTCCGCCCTAAGCGCATTGTACTGGATCCAGCGCAATGAGTTGGCAAATCGATGAGCGCGCTACCGCGCCACAAACTCAAGGCATAGCCGTAAAAAGTTCATTTTACTTAGCCATGCGCATTCTCGAACCAGCGCGTCGCGACGCGATGTTTGCGATTTACGCTTTTTGTCGCGCAGTTGATGATATTGCTGACGATGAAGGCGATCGCGACGACCGACGAAAAGCGCTTGATCGTTGGCGAGAAGATTTGGATGCGCTTTACGCAGGACAAATTCGGCCAAGCAATGCGTTTCTTGCTGGAGCAGTGCGTCGCTTTAAACTTGACCGGGCTGATTTTGAAGCTGTGATCGACGGCATGCAAATGGATGTCGATGAAGATATCTGCGCACCCAATTGGGAAAAACTAGATCTTTATTGCGACCGCGTCGCCAGCGCTGTTGGACGTTTGTCTGTGCGCGCCTTTGGTCTGACCGAGGAAAAGGAGGGGCAGCTGCCTGAAGGGCCAAAGCTTTTGGCGCATCACTTGGGCCGCGCGCTGCAATTAACAAATATTCTGCGTGACTTGGATGAGGATGCAACACGCGGACGTCTCTATCTGCCGCAAGAATGCCTCTGTGACGCCGGCATTTCTACACAGGCCCCACATGCTGTCTTGGTTGATGGAAATCTTGCCGCCGCCTGCGCCCCGGTCATACTTCGCGCGCGCGAGCACTATGACCAAGCCGATCACATCATGACGAAGTTGCCAAAGAGCGGCTTGAAAGCGCCTTATATGATGTCTGTCGGTTACCGCTCCATCTTTGATAATCTCACTAAACGCGGATTTGCGCCGCCGCGCGCGCCTGTACATGTTTCTCGCGTGAAACTTGCAGGCGCGTTTCTACGTCATCTTTTCTCGTGACGGGCATAACCCACATCATCGGCGCCGGACTTGCAGGACTTTCCTGCGCTATCCGACTTTGCGATAAAGGCAAAAAAGTCGCGCTCTATGAAGCAGCGCGTCTCGCAGGCGGACGCGCACGCTCTTATTTTGACGCCACGCTGGGCTTAACAATTGATAATGGCAATCATCTTTTATTATCTGGCAATCGCGCCGCTCTAGATTATGCGCGCCGCTTAAATACAAGCGAAGGTCTGATTGGCCCAGAAACTTGCGCTTTCGATTTCATGGATCTTTCTACGGGCGCAAGATGGCGCTTGCGTCCCAATGACTCACAACTTCCTTGGTGGGTATTTTTCAACGATCGACGCGTTCCCGGAACACGACCGCTTGACTATCTCGACGCAGCAAAACTTCTTTTTGCAAAACAAGACGCCACAATCGGCGAAACCATGCGGTGTCAGGGCGCCTTGTACGAAAAATTATGGCGTCCAGTCATGCTATCGGCGCTCAACACCGATCCGCCAGAAGCCTCCGCCGCTCTAGCTGGGGCAATTTTGCGTGAGACTCTTGCAGCAGGAGGGCGCGCCTGTCGCCCGTTAGTTGCAAAAAAAGGATTAAGCGACGTCTTTATTGAGCCAGCGTTGCATAAACTCGCTCAACAGGCTGTCGCGCCGAAATTCGGCGCGCGGTTAAAAGAAATTGTCTTTGCAGAGGATCGCGTTACACAGTTACGTTTTGCCGGGGAAGAGATCTCCGTCAGCCCGCAAGACACTGTTGTTTTCGCGGCTCCCGCCTGGGCGGCGGAAGAATTGATTCCCAAACTGCAAGCGCCCAATGATCACCGCGCGATCTTAAATGTTCATTTCAAACTGACGCCGCCCAATGACCAGCCGCTGCTTTTGGGACTTGTCAACGGTCTATCAGAGTGGCTTTTTGCCTTTGACGATCGTCTTTCCGTTACAATTAGCGGCGCGGACCGTCTGATGGAGACGCCGCGCGAAGCCTTAGCCTGCCAGGTGTGGCGGGAGGTTGCGCGAGCGATTGGGCTGGATGTCTCAAAGACGCATGATCTTGCCTCCGATCTGCCGCCGTGGCAGATCGTGAAAGAGAAGCGCGCAACCTTTGCGGCGACCCCCGCCCAAGATGCGCGCCGACCCGACGCCAAAACAGCATGGGAGAATTTATTTCTCGCCGGCGATTGGACGGCGACAGGACTGCCCGCGACCATTGAAGGGACGATCCGCTCCGGCTATCGGGCGGCGGACCTTGTCAGCGAAAACGCCTGACGCCAATTGAGAGTTTTTTGCAACCCACGAGGCTTGAAAGAATGACTGAAGCCGCGCGCCTTGCCCCCAGCGCAGAACTCCTAAACGCCGCCGAACTCGAAACAAGCATTCAAAACGCCAAGCGCGCGCTGCTCACCTTAAGCAAGTCGGACGGCCACTGGTGTTTTGAGCTTGAGGCCGACTGCACAATCCCTGCTGAATATATCTTAATGCGCCATTATCGCGCTGAGCCTATCGACGCCGAACTCGAAAGAAAGATCGCCGCCTATTTGCGTCGCACACAAGGAGCGCATGGCGGCTGGCCATTATTTCAAGATGGCGATTTCAACATTAGCGCGAGCGTAAAAGCCTATTTTGCGCTTAAGATGATTGGCGATGATATTAATGCGCCGCACATGGCGCGCGCGCGCGCTTCAATTCTTGCGCATGGCGGCGCGGCGACAAGTAATGTCTTCACACGCGCATTGTTAGCGCTTTATGGCGAAATTCCCTGGCGCGGCGTACCTGTCATGCCTGTTGAAATCATGCTCTTGCCAAAATGGTTCCCCTTCCATCTTGATAAGGTCTCCTATTGGGCGCGCACTGTGCTCGTACCGTTGCTTGTTTTGATGACAAAAAAACCGCGCGCGAAGAATCCGCTTGGCGTGCATATTCGTGAATTATTCACAACGCCGCCAGAAGATGTAAAAGTTTGGCCAAGGGGCGAACATCAAACCTGGCCATGGGCGCATATTTTTGGCGAGATCGATAAATTATTACGCCTGATCGATCCTTATCTTCCGCGTCAAACGCGCGAGAAAGCGCTTCAACAAGCCGTTGACTGGACGACAGAGCGCCTCAATGGCGTTGATGGTCTAGGAGCGATTTTTCCCGCAATGGCCAATTCATTACTGATGTATGATGTTTTAGGCGTTCCACCCGATGATGCGCGCGTACAAGCCGCCCGCACGGCTATTGAACGTCTTCTTGTCATCCATGAAGATGAAGCCTATTGCCAACCCTGCGTATCGCCGATTTGGGACAGTTCTCTTGTTGCGCATGCATTACTTGAAACAGGCGATGAAGATGCGAAGGCCGGAGCCCGCGCAGCCTGCGAATGGTTAGCGCCCTTGCAAGTTCTCGACATTAAAGGCGACTGGGCGGCGCAACGTCCAGATGTGCGCCCTGGCGGCTGGGCGTTTCAATACGCAAATCCTTATTATCCCGACGTTGACGATACTGCTGTCGTCGCCACGGCGATGGATCGCTTAACAAGCGGCGACATGAGTAAACCCTATGCTGAACGCATTCTGCGCGCGCGAGAATGGATTATCGGCCTGCAAAGTAAAAATGGCGGTTGGGGCGCATTCGACGCGGATAATAATTATGACTATCTCAATCACATTCCCTTCGCCGACCATGGCGCGCTGCTGGATCCCCCCACGACAGACGTCTCTGCGCGCTGCGTTTCTATGCTTGCGCAGCTAGGCGATACGATTGAAACAAGCGATGCACTCAAACGCGGCGTTGATTATATTTTAGCTGAACAAGAAAAAGACGGCAGCTGGTTCGGCCGCTGGGGCGCCAACTATATCTATGGCGCCTGGTCAGCGTTATGCGCGCTTAACGCCGCAGGCCTGCCGCATGCGCATGACGCCTATCGTCGCGCTGTGAATTGGTTTGTTGAAATTCAAAATAGCGATGGCGGCTGGGGCGAAGATCTTTCAAGTTACAAGCTTGAATATCGCGGCTATGAACAAGCGCCTTCAACAGCCTCGCAAACAGCTTGGGCGCTTATGGGATTGATGGCGGCAGGAGAAGTCGACCATCCCGCTGTCGCTCGGGGCGTCGCCTATTTGCAAAAGAACCAAACGAGCGCCGGACTTTGGGATGAAGCCCGATATACGGCGACAGGTTTTCCGCGCGTCTTTTATCTACGCTATCACGGTTATGCGAAATTTTTTCCGCTCTGGGCTCTCGCGCGCTATCGTAATTTGCAACGCGCAAATAGCAAACGCGTTCAATATGGCCTCTAACCGACAGCGCGTTAAATGACCCGGCGGCGCCATCGCGATCAAGACGCGCAACGAAACGCGCCGCTCTTGTTTATAACAGGCATGCAACGCGAAGCCGCCTGCTGTGACAGCGACGGCGTGGTTATTATTTGTAGCGGGGCTAATGTCCAACATCTGCGCAAGCAGCTTACGCGCTTAGAAAATCAAAAATTTTCAGCTGTACTGAGCGTTGGATTAGCGGGCGGATTAGATCCTTCATTGCGCGCTGGCGATATCCTGATCGCTGACGCGATCGTCGAGAATGATCGACGCTTGCCAACAGATCCGCGATTTGCGCAAGCGCTTACGCAGGGGATAAGCGCTTGTGGCGACAAAGTCGTTAATGGCGCTATTTACGGCGCTGACGCAATCATCTTGAGCGTTGAAGAAAAAGCGCGATTACGCGCGGCGACGCAAGCGATGGCGGTAGATATGGAATCTCACATCGCCGCGGATTTTGCGCGACGACGCCAACTGCCCTTTGTGGCTTGTCGAGTTATTAGCGACCCCGCCCAACGGGCGCTGCCTCCGCTTGCGCTGAAAGCGATCACGCCACAGGGCGATGTCGATATCAAGGAAATTGCGCTTGGATTGCTCCAAGCGCCAAGTCAGATCGGTGGACTGATCCGCGCAGGCCTCGACTCTCAGGCGGCCTTTAAACGATTAAGCGGCTGTCGAACGCTGCTCGGCCCGCTGCTTCGCCTCGTGCTCGCGGATCTCTGAGAGCCGCGCGACGTTTTCGTCATAGACATATTCCGCCGGACGCTGGTTCTCGAGCGAAATATCTGGAGCCATTGGGCCTTGCGTGCGCACGCCAAACAGCGCAACGGCGGCAGCCTTCCAAGGACGGCGCACAGCATCATTGACAGCGCTGGCTTCGAAACCGGAATGCACCATGCAGTCTGCGCATTTTTCATAATTGCCGACGCCATAAGCGTCCCAATCGGTCTCTTCCATTAACTGCTTAAATGTCGGCACATAACCTTCGCCAAGCAAATAGCAGGGGCGCTGCCACCCAAAGACTGTGCGCAAAGGATTGCCCCAGGGCGTGCAGAAATAGCTTTCATTGCCGGCAAGAAAATTCATGAACAGACCAGATTGCTGGAAAGCCCAGGCCTTGCCGCCCCGACCGCGCGCGAGAATAGAGCGAAACAATTCTTTCGTGCGCTGACGATTAAGAAAGTGCGTTTGATCCGGCGCGCGTTCATACGCATAGCCTGGCGAAACAGTCATGCCATCGACGCCTAATTTGGTCGTATCGTCGAGGAATTTAGCAACGCGCTCAGGGTCAGCGTCAGCAAAGAAGGTGCTGTTTGTGGTTACCCGAAAGCCTTTAGACTTCGCGAGCTGCAGCGCTTCGACGGCGCGCTCATAAACGCCCTCTTGGCAAACTGCTTTGTCATGCATCTCCTTATCGCCATCGAGATGAATCGACCAGGTGAAATAAGGACTGGGCTTATATTGATCAATTTTTTTCGTCAGCAGCAGAGCATTGGTGCAGACAATAGCAAATTTGCCGCGCGCGATGATGCCTTCAACAATCTCAGGCAAATCTTTATGCAACAAAGGTTCGCCGCCAGCGATAACGACGACAGGAGCGCCGCACTCATCTACTGAAGCGAGACTGTCTTCGACGGAGAGACGTTTATTGAGAATGTGATCTGGATAATCGATCTTGCCGCAGCCGGCGCACTCCAAATTGCACCGAAATAAGGGCTCAAGCATGAGCACAAGCGGATAACGCTTCACACCCATAAGATGCTGCTTGATGATATAACTGCCTATCTTCGCGACGTAGCGGAATGGTATGGACACGGCTATTTCCTGTTGTGGTGCGCGAGCCTTCAAGGGACTGCGAGACAATAGGCGCCGGCGCGGAATCGGCCGCGAGCGTCACGCCAGCCGCTCCCCTACCATGATTGCGCCGGCAAGGGAAATCCCGACGCTCAAAACGCCCAGACTCTGGGCCTATCGACGGCTCCTCCCGCTGCTCATCGGCGGCTCTTGCCTAATTGGCCGATTCGGTCTCTCATCTGAGGCGTGTTGACGAATCTTTTCAGACAGCAAGCCTTTAGACTTCTGACCAAAGGCTCTCAGGAGAGGCTCTTAAGCTGTTGCGCCGCGCAGCTAAGGGGGGGCCTATGAGCGCATCCCCCCTACCCAAAGACGTCCCGCCACAGCCAGCCCCCGGCCTCACTCCCCGACCAGCCGGGGCCTTGCCTTCTGTTTTAAAACGTCTCTGGGAAGGCGACATTGACCTAGGCCGGGTAGGCTTAATGGTTGCTGCGCCTGTATTAATGTGGGTTTTCTATACGACCTCCTCGGGCATGATCGATATTATGCGCAAGGAAGCAGGAGACTGGATCGGCGTCGCAGGCGCCCTCGTAGCCACCTCCGCGGTCTTGGTCATGCTGGCCTCGACCTCCTGGTCGCTCGGGGCAGAGCTCGCCGCTTTGATTGTTCGACGGCGGATCGTGCGAGAACGTATGATCATTAAGACGAGCGTGACGGCGGCGGTGTTTTTGTTTGTGTTCTCAATCTCGGCGTTCTTTTCTTTTACCTTTTACTACAACAATATTTTTAAACTCTCTTCACGTAAAATTGTTGCTGAACTCCAGCCAATGGAATTAGCTAGCGAAGTTATTCTGCCCGCAACGCGCGAAATCAGCGCAGTTTATGAAGCTGGGTCGACAAAAATTATCGCGACCCCATCTTTTCGTAGCTACCTCGCTTCACTCGACGCGCTGATTGATACAGCAAGACAAGCAAGCCCCTCGCTTCGCGAGGCTATTCGTAAAGGTCAAGAAGCGCAGCAAGAAGCGCTTACGCGCGCTGCGCGACAAGCAGCCTTAGAAATTGAAACCGCCCGCACAGCGACGCGTCAATTAGAGGATGCTCGCGCTGAAATCGCCGCGTTAGAAAAAAGCGCCGCGGATCTTGAAGTAATTATTCAAGCGAAACAGGATGAAATTAATACGCTCACAACGGTGGTGCGTCAGGAAGAACAGCTCGCTGTGGACGCCGCGCATGGTCTTGACAATATGGGAGCGGCCTGCGGCCCCAATTGTCATATGCATCAATTGAAAGCTGAAGAAGCGCTTAAACGCATCGCCACAATACGCCGCACGCTGACTAACCCAACAACAGAACGCATCGACGCGCTCAAGCGCCGGGACGCGCTGACGGCGCAAATGATCGCGTTAAAACAAAAAGCGGAGGCTGCCACCACCGCCGCCGGCCGACCAGGTCCAAGATCTAGCGCATTGCCGGATCTTGAGACGACCGTACGCAATTTAGTCGCGATCCGAGATCAATTGGGTATTGACCCAAGCTGGGAGCGGGTGCGTGAGGCCAAACCGCTTTGCGATCCTATCCTGGCCGCTGCGCGCCAAGCCAATCTCTTAGAAAATGACGTTCCTGCTGATTTTTCCTGTGAACCGCAAGGCTCTGCGCGCGAGTTACTGTCAGCCCGCGACGAAACGCTCGCGGCGCGAGTGAGCTTTGATCAAAAATGCGGAATGGAAACAGGATTACGCGATACTTTTGCTGCCATCGTTTCAAAAATACGCGCAGCGCCCGCTTCTGATGGCGCAACTGTGAGCGCAGCTTTCAATGCCGCAAAAGCAGCGATCGATAGTTGTGTTGTAGCGGGAAAAACTGTTGGTCTGACAGATGAAAATGTTCGAGAGCTGCTCAATGTGAGCGACGCCTATCTTCGTAAACACTCAACAGAGCGCAATAAATTCGAGCTGGCGCGTGAGGCGTTTTGGAGTTTTACGCCTGACTCAAATATGGCGATTTGCGTAGCTATGGCTCAAGATTTATTTCTCTTCATCATGAAATTCTTGGCTGAAATTTTCAAACGTAGCTCCGATGTGCGGGAACGAAAACAATTTCTTGCGCCCATAGATTTAACGGATGACGAGGATGATGCGCTTGAAATACGCGCTATGAAAGCCTTGTTGCGCGCTGCAAAACCTTTTCAGGGGGAGATGAGCGCAATAGATCCCAAAAACCCATCTCTGACGCGGCTTTCTGAGGCTGTTAGCGAAAATCTTATGGCGATTCTTAATCGCCTCGTGCGCGATGAAATCGCCTATATTGACGCTGAGGGCGTCTACATCGCCGACAATCAAACCATTTCGCAAATAGAAACGAGCTTGTATCAAGCCATTCGACCGCGCGCAGCGAAAGCCCAGGGCCTCACGCCCAATCCGGCGCAGCTTCGCCGTCGAGCTGGTCAAAGGAAAATGTAAAAGCGCTATCAAGTCCAAGCGCTGCATATAAAAAAGGCTCTGCGGTTAAAAATGGTCGCCAATATTCACTATAAGCACGCGCGCCCTCTAGGCTATTTCGACGAAAACGCTGTTCGCCGGCAAGCCAAGGGTCAAGATTTGGATTTTGGAAACGCTTTGTAAAACCAAACGTTGAGCAGACGGTAAATCTCAGCTGCAGCGCGCTATTTGACGTCATTAATTTACGAATATGATCAAAACAATTAGAACTGCGTAGCGATTTACGCAGGACATGGCGGGCGACAGATGGATCACAGGCGTAAGTAAAAGCGTCCGGACCAAGGTTCACAAACAGTCGCTCATAAAATGTCAGCGCGACAACAAATCTTTTAAGATTTTTTTCCTTAGCGAGCATTATGCGGTCCGCTAGCCGAGACAAGGCCCCGGACCACTCTACTTCGTCAAAGCGCGTCAGGGGTAATGCAAGCACAATCGCGTCGCTGGCTAAAATTTGTTTTGCTAATTTTGTTTTCACATCGTCAAGCAATGCGATCTGCGCGCCTTCCGGCGGCATTGCAATGTCGCCTGCGGAATCGATGATTTCTAACAGCCAGGGCCCTTCTTGCTTTAAGTCTGTCGGCGCAGCGCCGCTCAGCGAAAGCCGAAAATAATACTCATAGGTATCAAGCGTATTCGTTGCACTCGCGCCCGCGACGAGTTCTTGTTTCAGCCGCTCATAAGGCGAGAGCGTATGAGTGAGGAAATCTGCTCTATGCCGATCAATCGGCCCTTTCAAAAAGTCGACTTGGCTGATGGGCTGAAGAACGGGATGAAAATTCGGCGAATAGCCAAAGGCCCCTTGGCCCACGCAATCAGCCAACGACCCTAGCAGGGAGGATTTCCCCGCCCCTTTTGGGCCCAACAGACAAATCGACACTTTCTGCGACACTGCGATGTCCCTATCTTGGGCCTCGTTGAGCTAAAAGGCGAAGCGGCAACATACAGCCCAGCGCGCCAGGGGCAAAGGTGACGTCCGCCCCCTCAGCATGGTAAGCGCGCAAGATGCTTGAAGGCCTTCCCCCCAATGGCGCCAGTCATGTCCTGCGCCTGACCTGCAACGAACGGCGCGCCCGCGCCGTCGCTGACATTATTGTTGAGACATTTGATCCCACAGAAACCGCCGCCGCGGCTTTTGAGGAAGAAAATGGCGCCTATTGGGCGGTAGAAATTTATTTTGCGCAGGCGCCAGATGAAGAAAGCATCCGCGACTTAATCGCCGCCGTCAGCGATGAGGAAACTGCGCAACAAGCTCAGTTCTCGCAAATTGCAAAGCAGGATTGGGTGCAGAATGCGCTTGCGGGCCTCAAACCTGTTCGCGCTGGACGCATCCTGGTGCATGGCGCGCATGACCGCGGGCACAAACGACCCAACGACATTAGCGTTGAAATCGAAGCAGCCTTGGCTTTTGGCACCGGCCATCATGGCACGACGCTTGGCTGTTTGCGCGCATTAGATCAGATCTTAAAACGCCGCCGGCCTCGACAAATTCTCGACGTTGGAACAGGCACGGGAGTCTTAGCGATTGCTGCGGCGCGACTGCTTCGACAAACTGTCGCAAGCGGCGACATAGATCCTGTTGCGGTGGATACGGCGCGCGTGAATGCCCAGAGCAATGGCGCTGGCGCTTTTGTCCGCCCTGTCTTAGCGGCCGGCCTTCGTCACCCACGTCTGATTGGGCAATATGATTTAATTTTCGCCAATATTCTGGCAAAGCCCCTGCGTTTACTCGCCCCAGCGATCGCTCAAGCCGCGAGTTTTGATGCAGAGCTCGTGCTCTCTGGCCTTTTGGGCCGCGACGTGCCGGGCGTTTTAGCCGCTTATCGCGCGCAAAATTTTTTCCTCGCACAGCGCAGCGATATCGATGGCTGGGCGACCTTACGGCTCAGCCGCAGCGGCGCAAGTCCAATATTATTTGATGATGATGACGATTATGATGACTGACGGTTGCCGGAAGCCGTCTTCGCCACTAGCTTGAAGATATGTTCGAAGCAAAATTCCAAAACTTTGTTGATGAGGCGGCTCCAGGAGAATGCGCCGCGCGCCTTACGAGACTGCGCGGTTGGCTTAAGACGCATAAGCTCGACGGCTTGCTCATTCCCCGCGCGGACGCACATCAAAATGAATATGTTCCCAAATGCGCCGAACGTCTCGCTTGGCTCACAGGATTCACTGGCTCCGCTGGCTTTGCCATTGTTTTATCCAAACAAGCCGCCATTTTTGTTGATGGCCGTTACGTTATTCAAGTTCGTCAAGAAATTGACGCCCGCTTATTTGCGCCGCTAGATATTTCCGAAATCTCTCCCGCTAGCTGGCTCGCTAATCATGTCCGGCCCGGAGCGCGTATTGGTTACGACCCCTGGCTTCACACCAGCGCGCAAATAGAGCGCTTCAAAAAAATACTCGCTGAGAAAGGCGCCGCGCTGGTTGCCTTAGACCAAAATCCAATCGATGCGTTATGGCGCGATCGCCCAGCCGAACCTAAAGGTCGCATTTTTATCTATCCATCGCAGCTCGCGGGACAAAGCGCCGATAAGAAACTTGCGCAATTGCGGGTCAATCTCGGCGATCATGACGCAGCGCTTCTTTCAGATCCCCACGCAATCGCTTGGTTATTTAATTTCCGCGGCGCAGACGTGGCGCATACGCCCATTGCGCTGTGTTTCGCCCTCGTCCCTAAAAAAGGTCTCCCGCGGCTTTATATTGATGCAGAAAAAGTTGATCCAAAGACAAAACTAACATTAAAAAAATTCCTCTCCCTTCATCCTCCTACAGAACTCTTACAAGAGTTACGTCGTTGGGGAAAAAAGCGCGCGCAGATTATGTTCGATGCGGCGACGGCTCCAGACCTCTTAGTCGAAACATTACGCGCAGCGGGCGGTATCGCCACTGTTGGATCCGATCCCATTTCGCTCCCGAAAGCGATCAAAAATAACGCTGAGATTAATGGCGCTCGGCAGGCGCATATCCGCGATGGACTAGCATTATCGCAATTTCTTGCATGGTTTGCGCAAATGGCGCCCACCGGAAAACTCACTGAAATTTCTGCGGCCCAGGCGCTTGAAACATTTCGACGCGAGAATGGCGAGTTACGCGATATTTCCTTTCCAACTATTTCCGCCTTTGGCGAACATGCGGCGATCCCCCATTATCGCGTCACAACAGAAACAAATTTGCCGATCAAAAAAGGCGTGTATCTTGTTGATAGCGGCGCGCAATATCTCGACGGGACGACTGATGTAACCCGCACAATTATTGTTGGCGCAGCGTCTAAACAATTTAAAGACCACTACACACGCGTACTCAAAGGCCATATCGCCATCGCGCGGGCGATCTTTCCAAAAGGAGTTTCTGGCGCACAAATCGACGCCTTTGCGCGACAATTTTTATGGCAAGCGGGACTGGACTTTGATCACGGCACTGGACACGGCGTTGGAGCTTATCTTTCCGTGCATGAAGGCCCGCAACGTATTTCTAAAGTCAGTGCGACGCCCCTACAGCCCGGCATGATTCTCTCCAACGAACCAGGCTATTATCGTGCGGGAGAATACGGCATCCGTCTTGAGAATTTGGTGATCGTAGAAAAAAGAGAAATAAAGGGCGGCGAGCGCGAAACATACGGCTTTGAGACAATCACTCTTGCCCCTTTTGATCATCATTGCATTGCTCGCGAGCTCCTCACGCCTGAGGAAATGATTTGGCTTAACGCCTATCATGCGCGAGTTTACAAAACTCTCTCGCCACTTGCTGACGCAAAGACGCGCGCCTGGCTTAAGGAAGCCACCCGCAAACTGGCGTAATTCTTATCTTAAAAGACTAAGCTAACTGAATTGTAATCACACCTTTGTAAGCGGTTGCGCTCAATAAGGAAGGCGTGTTTTTTGCGCGCGCGCAAACGCCATCCTTGCCAATGACGATCATCCCGCCAACGCCTTGGACTCTAGCCTCCAGCCGACGCTGCGCTTCTTGCGTTGCGCTTTGTGTGTCCATTGCGAGATCTTCGATTAGAAAAGCGACTAAACGCGCAGGGGACATGCGTAAGAAATGCTCGCCAACCCCTGTGCAAGAAACAGCGCAGCTGGCGTTATCTGCAAAGACACCCGCGCCTAAAACTGCTGAGTCGCCGACGCGACCAAAAGATTTATTCGTCATTCCCCCAGTTGACGTTGCTGCGGCAAGATTTCCTCTTTGATCTCGCGCAACGGCGCCAACTGTACCAAGTTTTTTTATCTCCCCAGCGTCATGATCTAGAGCTGTAGCAGATTTTTCTTTTACGCGGGCGAGTTGGGCCAGGCGCTCTTGCGTTTGAAAATAATCCGCCGGCACGCAACAAATGCCCTGAGCGCGCGCAAACTCTTCTGCGCCCGGAGCGATCAAAAAAACATGATCGCTTTTCTCCATAACTGCGCGTGCGAGAATTATCGGATTTTTGACGCATCCAACGCCTGCGACAGCTCCAGCGGATAGATCTCGACCATCCATGATAGCAGCGTCGCATTCTGCAACGCCTTGCGCATTAAGCACTGAGCCAAACCCCGCATTAAACAGCGGATCATCTTCGAGCAGCTGCACACATAGGGTAACAGCGTCTAGCGCCTCACCGCCAGAATCTAAAAATTCTGCGCCCTGTGTGATTATCCGCCTTAACGCGCCATCAAATCTTTCTGGCTCGCGCACAACGCCAGCCCCGCCATGGATCATGAGGGAGATATCAGACATTGGATTTTCTAAGACTTATGCCGACGCCTTACGATCAAAAAATAAAGCCTGACTGATTGTCGCTTTCACGACATCGGTTTTATAGGGCTTACTAATTAGAAAGGCGGGCTCTGGCCGCTCGCCGGTTAACAATCTTTCTGGATATGCGGTAATAAAAATAACTTGTGCATTAAAAGATTGCAGCAATTCATTGACAGCATTCAATCCTGACGTACCGTCAGCGAGCTGAATATCCGCAAGAATAAGACCAGGCCGTTTCGTTTGAGCAAGCGCTAATGCTTCCTGATGCGTTCGCGCAACGCCAATCACGCGATGACCTAAATCCCGCGCGATAAATTCAATGTCCTGCGCAATCAACGCCTCATCTTCAATGATTAAAACATCTGTAGCGACGCGATCTGCAATTTCGCGCCCCGCCTGAAGGACAAGGTCATCAACTTGCGCCACCGTTATGGA
Organism: Methylocystaceae bacterium; assembly: GCA_009921565.1. GTDB lineage: Bacteria > Pseudomonadota > Alphaproteobacteria > Rhizobiales > Beijerinckiaceae > Methylocystis. The sequence continues at coordinate 19,154 of RFXM01000003.1, forward strand.
CAGGATTACGGCTACTTCCTCAGGCGAAAAACCCTCAACCGTTCGCAACAGAAAGGCCTGACGCGAGCGAGGCGTCAATTGGCTAACGGCGTGCTGCGCGCTTTCCGCCGCGTCCAGCTCTGCTTCAACTTTGACATTCAGGCTAATTGAGGCCCAGGACGCCATAAAGAGATGATAGAGCCCGACCTTTGGAGACATGGAGGTGGGAAAACTGTCCGTATCCGCGATAAGCGCCTCTAAGGTCGCCACGACATAAGCGTCGCCGCTGGCCTGTGAGCCGCAGAGCGCGCGGGCAAAACGACGCAAATAGGGAAGGTGTGGCGCAATCTCTTGAGAGATATTCATTTTAAAGTCCGTGGCCTTTCAACAATTGCCTTAAGGGCGCGAGATTATGCTGTTCGGGGGCAATATTCTACTCTTGCGCCTTGAAAAAGCCCTTCTGCGGGGAACATTCCGTGAGCTGGCGCGTTTTGTTAACACGGAGCGCCCTCGGCTGATCAATGTAGATTGTCCGTCCCATCAAATTAAAGGTTTTTGGAAGAATCGATGACCATGGGGGAAGAAGCCAATAAGGCCTCCGAGGAAGCTGTTGCGGGTCCAGGCCGGCCTGAGGCTGGTATTGCCGCCGAACATATCCCCGCGCTCGATCCAAAGATCCAAGACCAATTGGGTAGGGTTTTTCGTTCCTTTTGTGACGATTTGGTCCAACAACCCATGCCCGACAAACTCCTTGTTCTGCTCGCGCGGCTAGAAGCCAAACAACGCGAGAAGAAATGAGTGAAAATGCTTTTGCCGATATGATGGTGGCGGAAATGCCCTATCTTCGGGCATTCGCCTTATCTCTTTCTGGCTCAACGACTGTCGCAGATGATTTAGTCCAAGAAACCCTTGTTAAGGCCTGGACGCATACGGAATCTTTCGCTCTAGGCACAAATTTCCGCGCCTGGCTTGTGACAATCTTACGCAATACTTACTTCAATCAATATCGAAAACTTGCGCGCGAGGTGCAAGATAGCGATAACACACATGCAGAACAAATCCTCGTTGGCGGCGAACAAGAGTCACGCTTGACTATGCAGGATGTGCAGCGCGCTTTAAACAAATTACCAGAGGATCATCGCGAGATTCTCCTCATGATTGGCGTAACCGAGCTATCCTATGAAGAGGCCGCACAGGTCTGCAATATTGCTGTCGGAACTGTTAAAAGTCGCCTAAATCGCGCACGGGCAAAACTAGCTGAACATCTTGGCATGGTGGATGGCGCGACTGATCTTGACCTTGAAAAGAACCACCAAAATAAAACTTAACGGTTTTAGGTCGATCGATGCTAAAAGAATGCTCCTGCGCAAAACCCCTAAAGGAGGCATAAGATTGGTAAAAAGACCAAGTGCGCCGCCTATGAACGTCATGATTTGGGCTTTTTCTTTCTTGCTCTTTTCTTTGTCTGACAGGGCGCAAGCAGCGGATCTCATCGCTGATCTTTACGCGACGCCGCCGGCTCTTTTTTTCGCCTTAGCATTAGCCTTTGGGGTGATTATTTATCTTCTCTTCAATCAGCGCAGGCAAGATAAAGCTCTTGGCCAATTAGCTGAGCTAAGCGAAAAACTTTGTCTTGGACAAGATCTGAGGCAAGAATTTTCATGGCGAAAAACCGGCGCGATTGAAATTGACCTGATTGCCGCCACGCTCACGCGCGTTGATGACCGATTAAAACAAAAACGCCTTAAACTTCAGGAAGTCTCACAGCAAATTGATGAGGCCGACGAACACCGTCGCAGCATGAATCTAGAACTGCACCACCGCGTCAACAATGCGCTGGCGATGATGCAAGGAATTACAAATATCACAGCGCGCTCAGCCACGGATATTGGCGAATTTCGCACTAATCTCTCTGATCGCGTGCAATGCCTTGGCGCCATATCAACCTTATTGGTGAAGAAATCCTGGACAACCACGCCCTTACGGGAACTTGCTGAAATAACCCTTTCCTGCTGCAGTCCAGATCTTGCTGAACGCGTGGATCTTGGCGGCGAAGATCTCGAGCTTCGCTCTGAGGTGACCTTAGCGCTTGGTATGACATTGCATGAGCTTCTCTCTAACGCCATACGTCATGGCGCGCTGGCCAATGAGACAGGTCGCGTTACGTTGAACTGGCGGATTGAAAAACAACAGGAGGGGAAAAAAAGATTGATCTTACTCTGGCGCGAGCAGAATGGACCAATCGTCGAACCGCCTAGCAAAGCTGGCGTTGGCCAATATTTAATGCAGGAGGTGTTGACGCGCCAATTTGGCGGCGACATTGATTTTATTTTTCCGCCGCAAGGATTTCAGGCGACAATTACAGCTGAAATTTAAGGCTGGAGCTAAACGCTAATCCTCTTGCGCAAGATCTTGCGGCGTCACCTTTAAAGCCGTGACGCGATTACGAATTTTCCGCATAACTTCAAATCTAAACCCATGAAAGGTGAAGACCTGACCCGCTTCAGGAATGGCGCCGACTTCGTGGATTACCAATCCTGCAATTGTTGTCGCTTCTTCATCCGGAAGATTCCAGGCCATAACGCGATTGAGATCGCGCACGGGCACAGCGCCATCAATTAAAACGGACCCATCTGGCTGTGGGCGAACGCCTTGAACGGCTAAATCATGCTCATCGCGAATATCGCCGACAATTTCTTCAAGAATATCCTCTAGCGTCACGAGACCCATGACCTCGCCAAATTCATCTACGACGAGCGCAAAATGCGTCTTACGTTTAAGGAAGGCCTCAAGTTGATCCTCAAGAGTGGTCGCCTCTGGAACGAACCAAGGCTCTGACATAACGTCATCAATATTAATTTTCTCCGCCTCGCCACCAGCGGCGTCGAGCGCACGGAGGAGATCTTTTGAATGAAGCACGCCGACAAAATTATCTGATTGCTCGCGCCACAGCGGCATGCGGGTAAAAGGCGAGGATAAGACTTCACGCACAATTTGAACTGGCGACAAATCAGCGTCTATCGTGCGCATTTTTGTGCGATGGATCATGACGTCAGAAACATGTAAAACCTGAAGATCTAGAACGCCGCCAAACATATCTCGAGCGGCGCGCTCCACATTGCCTTCTTCATGCAGAATATCGACAGCGCCTTTAAGTTCTTCATAGGGAGATAGCATTGTTCGATCGTGACTGAGCTCCACGCCAACAAGCCGAAGAACGCTACGAACAATAAATTCAACCGCCGCCAATAATGGGCCAAAAATAGAAACGAAAGGCTCAATAAATTTGGCCACGCGTAAAGAAAATGTATCTGGATGATTAATCGCGAAAGTTTTTGGTAAAACTTCTGCAAAGACTAATAGTAAGGCGGTCATGAGGATTGTGGCGTAAACCGCGCCATTATCTCCCGCAATTACGACGAGAACGCTCGTGGTGAAGGCGGAACTGCCAATATTACCTAGCGTGCTGCCTAGCAACAAGGCTGCAATCATTCGATTGCGTTGTCGCAACAGCCGCATTACAGCAGCCGCCCGCTTATCGCCTTCTTTCTCTAAAGTGTGCATACGCGCATGCGAGGCCGCGGTCAGCGCTGTTTCAGATCCAGAAAAAAAAGCAGAAAGAAAGATACAGAATGCGACGATGAGGATCGCCGTCCAAATATCGACCTGAGGCCCGCCTGCTTCAAGACCATGCATTTAAATTACGTCCGTTCGAGTTCTTCTATTAGAAAAGCGCGCACTTGTTGAGGATCGACTCCCTTAGCGATAAAAGCTTCGCCAACGCCATGGGTCAAAATAAAGGTTAAAGCGCCGCCTTCCACTTTTTTATCTTGATACATCGCTTGCAAAATCGCCTCTGCGTCATCGCTCCAGCCAGGAATATCATTTATTTTTGTTGGCAAGCCTACGCCTGCAAGATGTCGCTCTACCCGCTCGACGTCCTCAGCAGAACAAAAACCTAATTTCTGTGAAAATCGCATGGCGCACACCATGCCAATCGCAACGCCTTCGCCATGAACCAGTCGTTCGCTATTATAGTGCATGAGCGCTTCTAAGGCATGGCCAAAGGTATGGCCAAGATTGAGCAAAGCGCGATCGCCCTGCTCCAGTTCATCGCGCGCAACAATATTCGCCTTCGTTTCGCAACTAACCGCAACGGCGCAAATTTGCTCAGCACGGCTGTGAAAAACGGCATCAGCGTCCGCCTCAAGCCATTGGAAAAAACGCGCATCGCCAATCAGCCCATATTTTACAACTTCTGCATAACCAGCGCGAAACTCTCTTGGCGAGAGGGTGCGTAAGACATCCACATCTGCAAGCACCAATGCGGGTTGATGAAATGCCCCGATTAGATTTTTACCATAGGCCGAGTTAATGCCAGTTTTACCGCCAACAGATGAGTCAACCTGTGACAAAAGCGTCGTTGGAATTTGCACAAAGCGCGAGCCGCGTCGCACGCTTGCGGCGACAAAGCCAGCCAAATCGCCAACAACCCCGCCGCCAAAAGCCACAACGAGATCGCGTCGCTCTATTTTTGCAGCAAGGACATCATCGCAAACGCGACCATAGACGGGTAAAGATTTTGAACTCTCTCCAGCAGGCACAATGATTGTGCTAAAGCGAATTCCAGAATCTTGCAGGCTTTTGTGAAGCTTGGCGAGATGAAGACGCGCAACATTTTCATCCGTAATCACAGCGCATGCAGCGCCAGGCGCCAATGCCGCTATTCGCGCGCCCGCCTCTTCAATCAAATTAGCGCCAATCACAATATCATAGGCGCGGCCCTCGAGTCCCACTTTGATAATCTCGCGATGGGCGGCGTCAGTCGCATCGCCTGCGGCGCGGTGCGGATATAAATGCGTCATAATCTTAGCAATTTCCTTGTCAGGCGCGATTGGGCGTGTTTTTTGTAATTTTTCAAGTCCCGTCACGAGCGCATTGAGCGTCTCATCCACCATGGCGTCTTGCGGGGCGTCATGCGAGGGAACGCGAATATCGGCCAGCTGGTAAATTGGCTGACGCGCTTCTAGCAGCAAGCGTAAGGTCTCTTCTGGATTTTCTGTGTGAAGAAGCGGGCGATCATTTTTGCGTCTCACACGCTTCATGAGCGTTTTCAAATCCGCGTCCAACCAGATGGAAACGCCACGCTGAGCAATCCGATCCCTTGTACGTACGTCCATGAAGGCGCCGCCGCCTGTTGCAAGGACCATTTGAGGCGCATTGAGCAAGCGCATGATGACGCGACGTTCTCCATCGCGGAAATAGGCCTCGCCATATTTTGCAAAAATTTCACCGATTGGCATGCCGGCCGCAGCTCTGACAATTTCTGCGTCTGCGTCAACAAAAGGAAGACCCAGACGCGCCGCCAATCGATAGCCGATTGCGCTTTTACCCGAACCCATCATGCCCACGAGCACGATGGTGCGGCCGCCAAGAGCAGCAAGGATTTCTCCAGTTCGAGCGTCAGTAGGGCTTTCGAGCATTGACCTTGAGGCCTGGCGTTACGTTACAGACGGCAATTTATACTGTACGGACCGGAAATTCATCCCAGCAGCAGATCTAAAGGCGGAATGGAGATAAATTTTCATAAAAGGAGGCAAAGAGATTTGCTCTAACGCTGCAGGATCCTTGAGAAAGACAACGCCAGAAAGCTCCGGCTGAGATTGGGCGGCAAGAAAGGCGTCAACGCGCTTTTTAAGCGCTGTATGCGCGACTGGCCAGTCAAACCGACGAATACAGGCCGCTCTTTGACCATCGAAAACAATTATCCAATCGCGCGCTTCTTGCCCCTCGCGCGCCTCTAGCCCAGTTTCCTCTCGTAACTCTCGGATGAGACTCTCGCGCAGATCAACCGCCCCTGATGGGCGCACATCTGACAGATCTGGGTTACCGCAGGGAAAGTAGAATGCGCCAGCATTGGAATGATCTGAACCCATCTCACCCAATAAAAAGGCGCCCTCACGCGCGCAAACAGCCGCCTGGGAGAAACAATTAAAGATAGTTTTATCCGGCCAGCCAAAATCTCGCCACGCCATAAACGCTGAAAAGGAGGTTTCAAAAAAATCAACGCGCAACACGCGCTCAGCGTCGCTAAGATCCGCCTCGATCCTTTGTGCGAGCAATATCCGGCCATCATAAAGCGAGGGATTGCGCTGAGTACAGGCGCGCCAATGGCCTAAAATATCTTGCGCGCGATCTTTTTCAAAAGCCCAGTCATAATTACTTATTCGACACTCCAGCCGATCTACTTGGATAATGTCACTCCTAGACTTCACGCGCCAACGATTCCATTTCTTAACAAGCCGCCCTCAGCGACAAGAGCCATTATGGCATGCTACGCCGATAAATCCATTTTTATAAGCCCCATAGCGTTAAACGCGTTGGCGGCATCTGCACTAAGAAGCAATCTAGGCGCATCTACGCAATCTTCGCTTAATCGATTGCGCGTGAACTAAAAAAAACGCCCGCGCATGAATTAGGCGCGGGCGCAATTTTTGTTTTTTTTGTTTATTAATTACGGTCTTTATCAACCAATTTGTTTTTACCAATCCAAGGCATCATCGCCCGCAGCTTAGCGCCCACCTCTTCAATTGGATGAGCGTTATGACGTGCGCGAACCGCTTTGAAGGATGTCTGATTAACTTTATTTTCTAGCATCCAATCACGGGTAAATTTACCAGTCTGAATATCTTCTAAGACACGCTTCATTTCCGCTTTCGTCTCAGGCGTAATGATGCGGGGTCCTGTTACATACTCGCCATACTCGGCTGTATTCGACACTGAATAGTTCATATTCGCAATGCCGCCTTCGTAAATAAGGTCGACAATGAGTTTTACTTCGTGCAGGCATTCAAAATAAGCCATCTCTGGCGCATAGCCTGCTTCGACCAGCGTTTCAAAGCCATTGCGGATCAATTCGACTAAGCCGCCGCACAGAACGACCTGTTCGCCAAAGAGGTCTGTTTCACACTCTTCTTTGAAGGTTGTCTCAATGATGCCCGCGCGACCGCCGCCGTTAGCAGATGCATAAGAGAGCGCAATTTGCTTTGCATTGCCGGAAGCATCTTGATGAACGGCGACAAGCGTTGGCACGCCGCCGCCTTTAAGATATTCGCCGCGGACGGTATGGCCTGGCCCCTTGGGCGCGACCATCGCAATATCGAGATCTGCGCGCGGCTCAATCAAATTGAAATGAATGTTGAGGCCATGGGCAAAAAGTAAGGCAGCGCCTTTTTTCAAATTCGGCGCGAGTTCATTGTTGTAGATATCGCCTTGCAACTCATCCGGCGTGAGCATCATCACCACATCGGCCCATTTGGCGGCTTCTGCGACAGTCATAACCTTGATACCGGCGCCTTCGGCTTTTTTCGCTGAAGCAGAACCAGGGCGAAGCGCCACAACTAATTCCTTAACGCCGCTATCTTTCAAGTTCAGCGCATGGGCAAAGCCTTGGCTGCCGTAGCCAATGATGGCGACCTTTTTGCCTTTGATCAGATTAATGTCGGCGTCCCGATCGTAATAAACGCGCATATGCTTCTTTTCCTCTGGTGTTTTCATGCCAATGACGGCTTGGGACGGCCGGGAAGCCGCCATAAATCCCTATGCGGGCATCTTCTACGCGGCGGCGCCGCGAAGGTCAAAATTCTGATTAAATGGGCTCAGGCCCCCGTGAAATCGCCGCCACGCCCGTGCGCGAGACCTCAACGAGCCCGATTGGGCGCATCAAATCAACAAATTCATCAATTTTCCCAGGCTTCCCAGAGAGCTCAAAAATAAAGCTTTCCGTCGTTGCATCGATGATCCGGGCGCGAAAGGCCTCGGCCAACTGCAGGGCGTCAGCCCGATTTTCTCCCCTTCCGCGCACTTTCACCATAGCCAGCTCGCGCTCAAGCGAGCGCGCTGAGGTTGTTAGATCGGTAACCTGATGGACAGGAACCAGACGTTCGAGTTGATGATGAATTTGATCAATCGTTTCAGGCGCGCCAGAGGTTGCGATTGTGATGCGCGAGAGATGCTCCGCATGCGCCACCTCTGCAACAGTCAAGCTCTCAATATTGTAGCCTCTGCCAGAAAACAAACCGACTACGCGCGCAAGCACGCCCGGTTCATTATCAACCAAAACTGACAGCGTGTGCGACTCTATTTTCGAACTCGAGAGCGCAGCAGAATAAGGCGATGGCGGAGATGCGGGCGTATTCATGATAATCCTCAGACGATCGTAGATCGGCTTAAACGAGCATTTTACCTTTTTCGTCAATGATTGAGCCCAGTTCTAGACCGGCGTCATCAGACAAATCTGCAAGCAACATGTCATTATGCGCTTTGCCTGATGGAATCATTGGGAAACAATTTTCAACCTTATCGACAAGGCAATCAAAGATCACCGGGCCGTCATAATTGATCATTTCTTCAATCGCGGCATCCAGCAAGGCAGGATCGCTGCAACGTATGCCCTTAGCGCCAAAAGCTTCAGCTAATTTCACAAAATCAGGCAGGGCTTCTGAATAGCTGTGTGAATATCGCCCGCCGTGAAGCAATTCCTGCCACTGACGCACCATGCCCATATACTCATTATTTAAAATGAAAATTTTGACAGGCAATCGATATTGTATCGCCGTAGACATCTCCTGAATATTCATCAAGATTGATGCTTCGCCTGCAATGTCGATAACAAGAGCTTTAGGATGCGCAAGCTGGGCGCCAATTGCAGCGGGCAAGCCATAACCCATTGTGCCAAGACCACCCGAGGTCATCCAGCGGTTTGGTTCATCAAAATGATAATGTTGCGCCGCCCACATCTGATGCTGCCCAACTTCCGTTGTGATATAGACATCTTTATTTTGCGTCAGCGCATAAAGACGCTGCACAGCGTATTGAGGCTTAATCGTTTTTGAAGACGCACGATATGCAAGCGACTTCTTAGCGCGCCATTGATTTATTTCATCCCACCACGCATCCAATGAAGGCTGATCTGCATGCTTGGCCTCTGCGCGCCAGACGCGCACCAACGCCTCTAACACATGGCCGCAATCGCCAACGATGGGTAAGTCGACTTTGACATTTTTATTGATTGACGAGCGATCAATATCGATATGAATTTTCTTTGATCCAGGAGAGAAAGCGTCAAGACGTCCTGTGATGCGATCATCAAAGCGAGAGCCAACCGCGATCATTAAATCGCAATCATGCATTGCATTATTCGCTTCAAATGTACCATGCATGCCCAGCATGCCGAGCCAATTTGCGCCCGAGGCGGGGTAAGCGCCCAATCCCATCAAGGTCGAGGTGATCGGGAAGCCTGTGAGCGCGACAAGTTCGCGCAACAAAGTAGAAGCTGCGGGACCGGAGTTGATAACGCCGCCGCCAGTATAAAAGATCGGACGCTTCGCTTGCGCCATCATTTCTACGGCAGCCTGGATTGCGCTTAGATCCGCATCGAGCTTTGGATGATAAGTTTTATGCGCGACGCCTGCGGGCGGGGTGTAGAAACCGCGGGAGAATTGTACGTCCTTTGGAATATCGATAACAACAGGTCCTGGCCGCCCCGTTGAAGCGACATAAAAGGCCTCATGCAAAATCCGCGGTAAATCCGCGACATTCTTCACGAGATAATTATGCTTAGTGCAATGTCGCGTAATGCCTACCGTATCGCATTCTTGAAAGGCGTCTGAACCAATCAAATGCGTCGGCACTTGTCCGGTGATGCAGACAAGCGGAATTGAGTCCATCAATGCGTCTGTCAAGCCGGTGATCGTATTCGTGGCGCCTGGGCCAGAGGTAACGAGCAACACGCCCACCTTGCCCGATGATCGCGCATAACCTTCCGCAGCATGCGCCGCGCCTTGCTCATGGCGCACGAGTACATGCAAGATTTTTTCTTGGTGGAATAAGACGTCATAGATCGGCAGCACTGCGCCGCCGGGGTAGCCAAAAATCGTATCAACCCCTTGATCTTTTAGGGCTTCAACGACCATCTCCGCCCCCGTCATTTCCTTCGACATTATCCTATTCCGTTGTTCACTCTGCGCGAGGCAATAAAAAAGGCCCTCGAGGGGGCCAGGTCAAGCGCCTTCATTAGCAAAGGGGGAAGCTCCCCACTCCGCCTAAGGCGTTAAAGATACCACATTTGGTTTAGGCATAGCGCTTCCTCTTGAAAACCAAGGTTAAGATAGGCGGGCGCGAGAATCAAGCCAGATGAAAACGGCCGAGCTTGAGTTCTCTTACCTGTAAGCGCCCGGCGCACTTGGACAAAAGCACGCCCGTGGAGCGGATGTCGGCGCTTCGCGGCTTTTTCTCAAACGAGACGGCTTTGCGCTTTAGCCGCGGCTATGAAGCTGGCAAATAGAGGGTGCGGTTCAAAGGGGCGGGATTTTAATTCTGGGTGATATTGCACGCCGATGAACCACGGATGCTCTGGGATCTCGACGGTCTCTGGCAGAAGACCGTCTGGCGAGGTTCCAGCAAAGACAAGCCCCTTGGCTTCTAGCCGCTCTCGATAAGTGAAATTTACTTCATAGCGATGACGATGCCGCTCAGAAATCTCTGTTGCGCCGTAAATCTCGGCAATCCGCGACCCTGACTTGAGTAAGGCTGGGAAAGCGCCAAGACGCATGGTGCCGCCTAAATCGCCGTCGGCGCGACGTTTCTCGAGCGCGTTTCCACGCAGCCACTCCGTCATCAGGCCGACGACTGGCTCATCACAGGGACCAAATTCAGTAGAATTCGCTTTATTGACGCCCGCCAAAGCGCGCGCAGCCTCAATCACCGCCATCTGCATGCCAAAGCAGATGCCAAAATAAGGAACGCCTCTTTCTCGGGCAAAGCGCGCAGCGAGAATTTTTCCTTCTGCGCCCCGCTGACCAAAGCCGCCTGGCACCAAAATCCCATGCACATGCTCTAAACGCGCAGCAGGATCGCCGCTTTCAAAAATCTCAGACTCAATCCAATCCAAATTAACTTTTACTAGATTTGCAAGACCGCCATGCGCGAGGGCTTCAATTAAGCTCTTATAGGCGTCTTTCATTTCGGTATATTTACCCACGACGGCGATTGTGACTTCGCCTTCCGGGTTATTAATGCGTTGCGTAACAGCGTTCCAGCGGCTCATATCAGGCTTTGGCGCAGGCTCAATACCGAAAGCCGCCAAGACCTGCGCATCAAGACCTGCCGCATGATAGGCGCGCGGCACATCATAAATATTCGCAGCATCCCGCGCCTCAATAACCGCTTGCTCGCGCACATTACAAAAAAGACCTAGCTTACGTCGCTCTTCGCGCGGGATCTCCCGATCCGTTCGGCAAAGGAGGATATCTGGCTGGATGCCGATAGAGCGTAATTCCTTCACCGAATGTTGCGTTGGCTTTGTCTTCAACTCGCCAGCGCTTGGAATAAAAGGCAATAAAGTGAGATGAACATAAATGCAGTGATGCGGCGGCAAGTCATTTTTAATTTGTCGGATGGCTTCAAAAAAAGGCAACCCTTCAATGTCGCCAACTGTTCCACCTATTTCGATTAAAACGAAATCAATATTTTCATTTCCTTCAAGCGCGAATGCTTTAATCGCATTGGTGACATGTGGAATGACTTGTATCGTTGCGCCTAAATAATCGCCGCGCCGCTCTTTATTGATAATATCTTGATAGATGCGTCCGGTCGTTACATTGTCTTGACGCGTTGCCGGGCGTCCTGTGAAACGCTCATAGTGACCAAGATCTAGATCTGTTTCAGCGCCGTCGTCTGTAACGAAAACTTCGCCGTGCTGATAGGGGCTCATCGTCCCTGGATCAATATTGAGATAGGGATCGAGCTTACGTAGCCGAACTGTGTAGCCGCGTGCTTGCAAAAGCGCGCCGAGCACTGCCGACGCCAGACCTTTGCCAAGAGAAGAAACCACGCCGCCGGTGATGAAGATGTACCGCGCCATGGGATTTAACGCCTAAAGAATTTCAGGCGCTTTGGATAGAACTTTCTTGTGCTGAGAAAAGCGCTTTCCCCAGCCGATTTTCATCCTAAAGGCTAATTCAACGAAAAACTTATTGGCCTGCGGCAGGTTTGCCTGTTTTTGGCTCAGCAGGCGCACCCTTAACTGGCGCATTTGGCTGCTCAGCCGCCGGCGCTGCAGCGGGTGCAGTTTGCACGCGCTGTTGCTGCGCGCGCTGTAATTGGTCGAAGATGCTGTCTTTGTTTGCTTCTGGAATGGCGGGTTTGTCGCCCGGCTTGGTCTCAGGCTTGACCTCTTTTAGCTTGATCGCGCCTTGATCCAGAGCCTTCGTCCAATCGTCCCCTCCCTCAGAGCGCCGTTGCCATGCCGGCAAAACGGTCAGCGCAATGCTGGTCAGGAAGAAAATTGTCGCGAGAATTCCCGTCGCGCGGGTTAGCGCATTGGCTTGGCCGCGACCCGTGAATACGCCGCTTTGACCCATGCCGAGCGCGCCGCCTTCGGACTTTTGATAGAGAATGAGAATAACGAGAGCGGACACCACCATGAGGTGGATCGCAATGATAACCTGTTGCATTTAAAACCTTTTCTACATTCTCATGGGGCGGAGCGCTCCGTAAGAAGCAGGCTCAACGCGCTTAACCTGGGCGCTTTTACACCAAGATGCGGCCGTGAGAAAGGTCAGGTTTCAGCAGAAGGGACTTAAAAAGCGCGCGCTGGGCGCGCGCTTTGAGACAGACTTACGCCAAACAGCTCAGTATGTATTGCCGTCCTGGCCTTTCCAACTGCCGCCGACTTCGTCAAAGCGCGTCTCATCCTTGAATTCAATGACTTTGCCCGGCTCGATATATTGTTTTTCTTTAATCATCTGATTTTGAACTGTTGTTGAATAATATGTGCTGGCGGAACAGCCTTCCTTAACTTTGCCGTCTGCTTCCGGTTTGCATTCTAAATGTGCGCCCTTTGGAAATTTAACCAGCGCCGTGAAATAAAACTCATAGCCTGCATGGCCTGCGCCTTCGACATCCAGGGCCCAGCCGCGCGTAATATCAAACTTCTCAACCGCGGCGTCCGCATCGAATTTTTTCTTAATAATATTCTCAAAAACTTTCCGAACAGCCTCGGGCTTGGGCTCACAATTCATGAGACAGAATGCGCGGGCCGGGGCCGCCGCAGCAAAAAAAGTTAGCAGCGTTAGAGCAGCGATCGTAATCTTGTTCATAAAATAACTCCCCTTCTATGTTGGCGATAAGCGGATACCGCCAGAAGTTTCGTTCCAAGCGTCGAAGGCCCTGCGAAACTGTTATAGTTACAATATTGAAGCTGCACGCCTTCTGCTATTGCGGCAAGAGCGTGGCTGCGCGCGAATTGTCGCACGAGACAACCGCCCAACACGAGTGTTGCGTCGCAGAGTTCATCGCTCTATTGACGGCGCGAGTTTCTCCAACTGTTAAATGAGGTTTTCATGTCCGCCTTTAAGCTTCTTCTCCTGCCAGGAGACGGCATTGGTCCAGAAATTTCCGCCGAGGCTGAAAAGGTTCTCGCGTTTTTACAAACGGTAGGGATTGCAAAATTTGAAATTGAACGCGGCCTTGTCGGCGGCGCGGCTTATGATGTTCATGGCGTCGCAATTAGCGAAGGCGACATGAAGCTTGCGCAAGCAAGCGATGCTGTTTTGCTCGCAGCGGTAGGCGGGCCTAAATGGGACGGCGTTCCCTATGACGTGCGACCCGAAGCTGGCTTATTGCGTTTACGCAAAGACCTAGGCCTTTTCGCTAATCTTCGTCCGGCCATTTGCTATCCGGCTTTAGCAGAAGCTTCTTCGCTTAAGCGAGAACTGGTGGACAATCTTGACATTATGATCGTACGCGAATTGACGGGCGGCGTTTACTTTGGCGAGCCAAAAGAAATTATAGATCTAGGCAATGGTCAAAAACGCGGCGTCGACACGCAAGTTTATGAGACCTATGAAATTGAACGCATTGGTCGCGTTGCATTTGAACTTGCGCGTAAGCGTAACAATAAAGTCACCTCATCTGAAAAAGCCAATGTTATGAAATCAGGCTTGCTGTGGCGTGAAGTCATTACTGCTTTACACAAGCGAGAATATGCAGATGTTCAACTTGAACACATGCTTGCTGACGCGTTGGGCATGCAACTGGTGCGTTGGCCAAAACAGTTCGATGTTATTGTTACCGATAATTTGTTTGGCGATATGCTTTCTGATGTCGCCTCGATGTTAACGGGATCTTTAGGCATGCTGCCTTCCGCCTCGCTCGGCGCAGCGGACAGCAACGGTCAGCGCAAAGCGATGTATGAACCAGTACACGGCTCCGCTCCAGACATTGCAGGAAAAGGCGTCGCCAATCCAATCGCAATGATTGGATCGCTTGGCATGGCGATGCGTTATTCGTTCAATCTTCCAAAAGCGGCAGATGCGATTGAAGCGGCGATTTCTGCTGTGTTGGCTCAAGGAATGCGCACGGCGGATATTAAGGGCGAGGCCGCACAAAGCGTTTCAACCAGCGAAATGGGCAATGCAATTGTCACGCAGCTGAAAAAACTTCTCGCTTAGGCATAAAAAAAGCCCCGGCATAGCGATATGCCGGGGCTTAATCGTGACAAGCCGCGTTTAGTGCTTGCGTCCCTTCTTGGCGGTAGCGCCGCCGGAGAATTCAGAACGGCAATCTGCAGAAAGCGCCGATAAATGCGCTGCAAGACATTTTTCGATAGCAACGGCGTCGGGAACCGCTGATTCACACAGTCGGTAGGCGTCGTTTTCACAAGCAGCCTTTTGCTCTGGCGTCCCCTCCGCAAAAGCGGGCGCAACGGCAAAAACCGCTAAGACAGCCGAGAGCCGGAAAATAGTGCGCATTCATCCATTCCTTCTTCAATCTGGGATTTTCAAGATCGCTCCACCTGTCTGAGTCGGATCTCTCGCCCCCTTTAACCATAGCCGCCCTAGAAGAGTCGATAAGCGCAATGTCTGGACGGAGAAAAAGACCCTTAAAAAGCCTCTATTTTTTATATGTATATGTATTTAATGGAAAAAAATTATCAAAGCTAAAGCGATAAAATCAAGAATTGCTCCCCTAACGCGCCGATCTCGATCGATTAGGATCCAAGCGCCACGCATCCCAAGAGAATCATCCTCTCGATTTTAAATTCCATGTCGCAAGAGGATCCGCCGGCCAAAGCCGCATCAGGCTCTCGATCCATCCGCTATTTTTAAGAAACGCATTAATTGGCCTCTGGCGGGGGAATCTTCAGCGGCTTGATTTTACGCGGCAGCTGCGGCTCGCCGGCGCAATCCTGATTAAAGATCGACTTACCGTAGTGGCAGGGCATTCGCTCCGGGATTTCTGAAGCGTTTTGACGGGCCTGCAACGCTGGTTCGTTTTCCTCAAGGGTCGGAGCAACGCTTTGAACGGACGTAGTCGGATCAAGGCTCCTGCGTTCTTGTGCAAGAAAATGCGACAGTAAAAACGCCATAGCGGCATAAAACAGCGTCCAACCAACCAGAGTTCCGATCCCGCGCATGTTTACTCCAGCGTCCTAATACGCCTGCGCGCGAACGACGCCCGCTTGGAAATATCTCACTACCACATCGCCCGCGCTGCAGCCCGCTAGAGTTAGACTTTTATCCGCAGAAAAAAAACGCCACAGGCTTAACGTGTCAAAACCCTCGCCTTGCGTTAGCATTTACCGATGAAACCGAATCATTTGCTTTTCTCGCTTGCATTCACGCTTATGCTGCCCGCCTCAGCCCATGCAGACTTCTCTGACTGTCTTGCTGGATTGCGCCAAACGGCAGCCAGCGCAGGCGTCCGACACCAAACGATTTCCGCAGCCACAGACGGTATGACGCCCAATGACGCTGTAAGTTTTATGGACAAGCAACCTGAATTCACGACGCCTGTTTGGGATTATGTCGCAGGCTTAGTCGATGAAGAACGCGTGGAAGAGGGCAAACAACTCCTTCACAAATACGCAAGCGCCCTGCATACAGCGCAATCGCGTTACGGCGTAGACCCTGCAACTGTTGTCGCTGTTTGGGGGGTTGAGTCCGATTTTGGAAAAAGCTTCGGCAAGCGACCTGTTATTCAATCTCTCGCAACATTAGCTTGTGACGCGCCGCGCCGAAATGACTATTGGCGCAAGGAGTTTGTCGCAGCGCTTAAAATTCTCGATAGCGGCGATATACAAGCCGAGGAGTTTCTTGGTTCTTGGGCTGGGGCTTTTGGACATACGCAATTTATGCCCTCAACTTTCCTTACCACAGCCGTTGATCATGATGGGGACGGTCGACGCAATATTGCAAGCTCTGCGCCTGACGCATTGGGCTCGACTGCTAATTTTCTTCACAAAGCTGGCTGGCGCGCTGGCGAGCCCTGGGGTTTTGAAGTCAAATTACCAAGCGGTTATTCCGGCCCCTCGGGGCGCAGACAGCGGCAATCTCTTTCACAATGGGAAGCGCGCGGCATAACCAAATTAGACGGCCGCGGTTTAGGCGAGGGCTCAGCCGCGCTGCTTTTACCCGCAGGCGCTGATGGCCCAGCGTTTTTAGTTACAAAAAACTTTGATGCGATTTATAGTTACAATGCGTCAGACTCATACGCTCTGGCAATTTGCGTTCTTTCAGATTTATTACGCGGCGGCCATGGCATTCAAACGCCTTGGCCAACCGATGACCCAGGACTTTCCCGCGCTGAACGCCGTGAATTACAAGCTCTGCTCACGCGCCAAGGCTATGACGTCGGCGACGCAGACGGCGTCATTGGGACAAAATCAAAAGAAGCAATTGCTGACTTCCAAGGCCGCGTTGGCTTACCTCGCAATGGTCGCGCGAGTTTGAAAGTATTAAACGCTTTACGCGGTCAATAATCTTTCGCGCGAATATTTATTCCGTTTCTATGTTACTTTTGCGCGGACGGCGCCAGGGAGAGATCCGGATCAATCGGATCTTCTTCAATCCAGGCCTTACCTAAATCCCAAACAACTGCGAGCACGACGGGCCCCACAAAAAGGCCGGGCAATCCATGCGCGATGACGCCGCCGATCACGCCGATAAAAATAACAAGCATTGGCGTTGATAGGCCATGAGCCAACAACATCGGCTTGAGCACATTATCCATATAATTAACTGTGAGCATACAAAGCGTCAAAGCAATGGCTGGTCCGGTGTTAAGGTGTGTCCAAGCCCAAAAAATCACTGGCGCGACAACAAGCAAGGGACCAATTTGTATAATGCCTAGAACAAGTATCGCCATTGTCAAAAGACTTGCAGCCGGCACTTTGGCAAGCCCAATGCCAATACCGCCTACAACAGCCTGACCCAGAGAAACGCCCATAACCCCCCGGGAGACAGCGTTAATTGTCGCCCCGGCGAGATCAACAAATTTATCGCCGCTTGAAGGATTAATCCGACGCGCAAGGGCGCGGATCATAGCGAGGAATTGCGCGCCTGAAGCGATTACAAATCCTGTTAAGATAACGGACAAAAGAAATTTTAACGTACCATCGCCAGCATTGCGCGCCATGCCGAGCATATATTGTCCAACAGGTTTAAGCTGCGGGGCAATCATCGACAGCGCGCTGGTGAGATTTGTCGAAGCCAGTTCCCAATAGGCATAAATTTGCCCGCCAATCAGCGGCCAATCTTTTACTGACTCAGCTGGCGGAGGAATAGATAGATCGCCGGATTCAATCCCACTAATCAAATCTTTAACAGGTTCAATAAAACCAAAAGCCACCCAAGTCGCCGGGCCAATAACAAGCAAAAGCCCGCCTAAAGTCATCAAGCTCGCTGCGATTATCTGACGTCCGCCAAGTAGAGCTGAAAATTTGTTGAAGAGCGGATAGAAAGCCACGGCCATAACGCCGCTCCAAACAAATATTGCGGCGAAGGGCTGGATGATTGTGATGGTCCAATAAAATAACAGACCAATCACCAGCAGACGTATCGATAATTCGATAAACCGCGCATTAAAGCGGCGCTCAACAGCGTCAAATCCATTTGTTTCGTCGATCACGTTTTACCCATAATGGCTAGAGGTGGGGCATTACTGGCCAGCCCAACAGGCGCTGACAAGGGGGCATCTCACAGAATTTAGACATTTCGACGTTTTTTCAGCTAAAAGAAAGCCTCACCAGCATATGAGCCGCATGAAATGACCATCCGCTTACACCAAGGCGATCTCCCGAACGGATCCCCTCTTGCGCCCATAGTGGCGATTGATACGGAAACGCTCGGCCTCAATCCCCATCGCGACCGTCTTTGTCTCGTCCAGCTCTCCTGGGGCAATGGCGACGCGGATCTCGTTCAGATCATCAAGGGGCAAACACAAGCGCCTAACCTCCAAAAATTACTCGGCGATCACAGCGTGTTAAAGCTTTTTCACTTTGCAAGATTTGACATGGCGATCTTAGCCAAAACCTTTGGCGTTACGCCAGCTCCAGTCTATTGCACAAAAATCGCCTCTAAACTTTCTCGCACCTATACTGATCGTCATGGTCTAAAAGATCTTGTTCGCGAACTGCTCGGCGTAGAAATTTCGAAACAGCAGCAATCTTCAGATTGGGGCGCCGATATTCTTTCTGAAGCGCAACAAAACTATGCTGCGTCTGACGTGCTTTATTTGCATCAGCTCAAAGAGCGGCTTGATATCATGCTCGCCCGCGAGGGCCGCACTGCGCTTGCTGGATCTTGCTTTTCTTTTCTTTCAACCCGTATTGAACTTGATCTCGCCGGCTGGCCAGACACAGATATTTTTTCCCATGAATAAAAGGGCGCGAACGCCTCGAATTCGCCACTGATCAGGCCTTATATAAGCCCATGAACGATGCGCCGCAGGCACGAACTGGCCGCGATAGACTAGACGCGCTGACGACAAAGCGCGAAAGCGCTTTCCCCGCAGCGCTGCGCCATACTGCGCGCGTGGCGCGTCTGCGACGCTGGATCCTTTGGGGCGCCGCCGGCGTTGTCGCCCTTGTCGCCACCGGTCTTATTGTAAGCTCAGTCAGGCTTTTGCCCGTCGATCTCCGCTTGGCGCGCGTGGCGATGAAGGGGTCTCAAATTGTGATCGACTCGCCAAAACTCGTTGGCTATCAAAAAGACGGACGCCCCTATGAGGTGCGCGCAAAAACCGGCGTACAAGATATCGCCGCGCCAGATACAATCGATCTCGACAGCGTTGAAGTGCGGATCGAGAACAACGCCAATAGCGCCATTACGCTGCAAGCGCCAAAGGGCCTCTACAGCACTAAAGGCGATCGGGCGGATATGACTGGCGGGGTGATTATTCGCGATCCCAAAAAATTTGATATGCGACTTGAGTCAGCTGTTATGGATTTTAAAACCAGCAAACTGAAATCAGATAAACCGACAATCTTAAAACTTGAAGGCGGCGAAATCTCCTCTAAGGCTGTCGAATTTTCTCAAAAGGATGCGCATGCGCTCTTTAGCGGCGGAGTCCACTCGACTTTATACGGCGAAGGCGCAGAACCTGCTAACGCTTTCCATGCTGCGCCGTGACATTAAGAATCGTGACTAGAAAATTATCCCTCGCTGTTATTTTTATTCTGCCTTTGCTGATCAGCGGCTTCGCCTATGGCAAGGCGCGCACTAGCGGCATTTTACCCGGCGCCTCGCCAAAAGACCCTTTAACGGTTGACGCCAAAACACTTGATTTTTTCGATAAGGAGCAAAAGCTCATTTATAGCGGCGATGTTTATGTTGTGAATGGGCCCTCTACGCTTAACGCATCGCGATTAATTATTTTTCTTGAGAATAAAAAACCAACTGGAAATAAGTCCTCCGGCAATGATCGCGTCAAGCATATTGACGCTGAAGGACCAGTGAAACTCATTACACAGGATCAAACCAGCACTGGCGACGCCGGGAGTTATGACAAAGCTGAAAATAAGGTTTACCTCAACGGCAATGTCACCATTACGCAAAATGAAACCGTCATTACCGGAGATCAAGCGATCTATGACGTCGCCACGGGCGCTTCCAGCGTCTTTAGCGATAAAAAACAAAATAGAAAAATTCGCAGTATCTTCACGCCTAAGAATGACTAAGCGTTATTTTTTCGCCGTCTTATGTAACTGCCCTAACATACCGCGCCGCTTGGCTTCATTATAATAGCCAGATGCGTAAAGCTTGATCGCGCGGGCTTCATCCCCACCAGACAGCATATAGGCGTTTGCAAGGTAAGGAACGGCGTATGTTAAATTAGTTTCTGCATCTAACAGACCCGAGGGCGCGCCCTCATATCCCATGCTGCGCGCAGTATCATGCCGAATTTGCATCAACCCCCAATAGGGTCCATTTTTAGCTGTGGAATTATAGTTGCTTTCCCGACGCACGGAGCGATGAATGAGCGATTCAGGGATCTGGTAAAGGCGCGCAAAATGCGCGATGCGCGATGTCAAACCAAGCTTGCCGCTAATCTCTTTATCCGATCGCGGCTCATCAATGTAGGACTGAGGCGCTGAAGCAATGGGCGACTGCGTTGGCCCACAAGCTGAAAGCGCTAGCGCGGCGAGCAATCCGCTCGTTAAATGAAATCGCCCAAACCCCATGCCGCAACCCTATCTCAGCGCTCCCACTTGAGCGAGACCGCTAATCTCCATGAAGAAATGGCGAAAACGAGGCGGAGCAAGGATCGAAGGATAGGGCGCCTCAACGCCGCCAAATTAAGAAATTAATTTATTTAGAAGCGCTTATCTTAGCAGCGGCGCATGCCAATTGGCCTCTTTGGGCCCTTTTGAAAGCAGGTTTTAAACGTTTAGGTCGATCCAAAGCTTTCGACCCCACCCCAAACTGGGCGGAAGCGGCAGGCGCAAACGCCTCCCGCTCACTATCGCTGATCGCCACAAGATTCTATCGGGCGAATTTTTTGTATTTTAGGCGATGGGGAATGACGCTATCGACGCCCAAGCGACGTTTTTTATCTTCTTCGTAATCGGCGAAGTTTCCTTCAAACCACTCAACATGGCTGTCGCCCTCATAAGCGAGAATATGCGTTGCTATGCGATCGAGGAAGAAGCGATCATGCGAAATAATAACAGCGCAACCTGCAAAATCGACCAAAGCTTCCTCAAGCGCGCGTAAGGTATCAACGTCAAGATCATTGGTTGGCTCGTCAAGCAGTAGAACATTGGCGCCGCTCTTGAGCATTTTCGCAAGATGCACCCGATTACGCTCGCCGCCCGACAGTTGACCGACCTTTTTTTGTTGATCTGCGCCTTTGAAGTTAAACGCCGAGCAATAAGCTCGCGAGTTTATTTCGCGCTTGCCTAAATAAATAACTTCATTGCCTTCGGAGACTTCTTCCCAGACCGTTTTCTCTGCATGCAGCGCATCGCGGGATTGATCGACATATCCCAGCTGCACGCTCTCGCCGACATCAATTGATCCTTTGTCAGGCTTCTCTTGTCCTGTGATCATCCGAAACAGAGTCGTTTTACCTGCGCCGTTTGGCCCAATGACGCCGACAATGCCGCCGGGCGGCAATTTAAAAGAGAGATCGTCGATCAGCAGACGGTCGCCAAAGGCTTTGGAGATATGGTCAAAATCAATGACATTATTGCCAAGGCGCTCTGCGACTGGGATGATAATTTGCGCAGTTGTTGGCGCTTTATCATTCTGCTTCGCGACCAACTCTTCATATCTTTGAATACGCGCTTTGCTCTTGGCTTGCCGCGCTTTTGGCGAAGAAGCTATCCAATCGCTTTCCGCTTCAAGGGCGCGTTGTCGCGCTTTATCTTCGCTAGACTCTTGCGCCAAACGTTTTTGTTTTTGCTTGAGCCAGCTCGTATAATTCCCTTCGTATGGGATACCGCGCCCTCTATCTAATTCAAGAATCCAACCTGTAACATTATCTAGAAAATAACGGTCATGGGTCACAATCAAAATTGCGCCTGGATAATTTCTTAAATGCCCCTCAAGCCAATTAACAGTTTCCGCATCAAGGTGGTTTGTTGGTTCGTCAAGAAGCAACATATCTGGTTGCTCTAGCAATAATTTACACAAGGCGACGCGTCGGCGCTCTCCGCCCGAAAGCATTGTCACGTCCGAGTCATCTGAAGGACAGCCTAATGCATCCATCGCTTGGTCAACTTGACTATCAAGATCCCACAGGCCCTTGGCTTCGATTTCATCTTGAAGCTTGGTCATCTCATCAGCTGTTTCGTCAGAATAATTCATTGCTAAATCATTATAACGATCAAGAATTTTCTTCTTTTCAGCAACGCCAAGCATAACGTTGCCGCGCACATCAAGCGCGGCGTCTAATTGAGGTTCTTGAGGTAAATAACCAACGCGGGCGCCGTCGGCGACGAAACCTTCCCCCGTAAAGTCTTTATCTATGCCGGCCATCACGCGCAGCAATGTTGATTTACCTGCGCCATTGACGCCAAGAACGCCAATTTTTGCATCTGGATAGAAAGAAAGATGAATATTATCCAAGACCTTCTTCCCGCCAGGATAGGTCTTGGTTAGGCCTTGCATATGATAAATAAACTGACGCGCCATAGGTGTGTGCTCAAGGTGGATGAAAAACTAAGCCGTCTTTAGTGCATGTGACCGCTCTCAGGGAAGTCATTTATTCACCGATCAAGGAAGATCTTCTAGGTTTTATCCCCATTTGCGCCAATACGCGCTCAACTAGCGGGGCAATATGCGCAACAATAGCTTGTACCCCTTTCGCATTGGGGTGGAGGCCGCCCTCCTGCGTCAGAGCAGGGTTACCGCCCACGCCTTCTAGAAAATAAGGATAGAGCGCCGTCGCATAACTTCGCGCAAGCTCGGGATAGAGCGCATCAAACCGCCGGCGATAGGCGATCGGAAGATCGCTTTTGGCCACCATGCCCGCCAAAATCACATGCGCGCCAACCTGGTGAAACGCTTGCAGCATTTTCTTGAGGTTTTCGCGCGTCGTTTTAAGGGGAAGATTATTGAGCATGTCATTAGCGCCCAGCTCCAAAATCACGAGATCCGGTCGGCTTTCTAACGCCGCCTCGAGGCGCGCAAACGCCAGGGTTGTCGTCTCACCAGGCACGCCGCCATTGGCGATCAAAACGTCGTAGCCATCAGTGTGTAAGCGCATGCCAAGCATCGGCGGAAAAGCCTCATTTGGCTTGAGGCCATAGCCCGAAACCAAACTATCGCCGAAAACAAGAATCTTTGTTGGAGCCGCCTGGGCCGGCCAAGCAGCAAGCCCGAGCAAAAGGCAAAAGAACGGCAATTTCTCTAACGCCAGACGGATTAAGCGCAAGCGCCTATCTCCCGATCCACATAAAACCCAAGATTTCGATCTCGTCGCCCTTTGTCCCACAAGCCGCCTCGGCTATAGCGGCGAGGGAAAAGGCAACTCAAAAGGCGCGACATGAATATTTTGTTGATTGGCTCAGGAGGTCGGGAACACGCCATTGCAAACGCCTTAGCAAAAAGTCCACGCCTGAAACAGCTTTTCATCTCTCCTGGCAATCCAGGAACTGCGCAAGTGGGCGCGAATGTGTCATTGGATAACGGTAATCATGACGCGGTCCGTCAATTTTGCCAAGAGCGCGCCGTTGAGCTTGTGGTGATTGGACCAGAGCAGCCGCTCATCGACGGATTGTCAGACGCTTTGGCGAAAGCGGGGATCGCCGTTTTTGGCCCCTCACAAGCCGCCGCCCAACTCGAGGGCTCAAAAGGCTTCACAAAGGATTTGTGTCGCGACAATCACATTCCCACCGCTGACTACGCTGCATTCGATAATGAGCAAGAGGCTCTAGCTTATTTGCGCACGAAAAGCGCGCCTATTGTCGTGAAAGCTGACGGCGTAGCGGCGGGCAAGGGCGTTGTTGTCGCGATGACCCTTGAAGAAGCCCAACAAGCCGTTAGCGCAATGTTTGCTGGCGTCTTTGGCGCAGCGGGGGCACAGATTGTTATAGAGGAGTTTCTCTCGGGAGAAGAAGCCTCTTTCTTTGCAATTTGCGATGGCGCCCGCGCGCATCCTTTTGCCACAGCACAAGACCATAAACGCGTTGGCGATGGCGATACAGGTCCAAACACAGGCGGTATGGGCGCTTATTCGCCAGCGTCGATTATTAGCCCTGCGCTGTCACAACAAGTGATGGATAAGATTATTTATCCAACACTCAAAGCGATGCAGGCGCGCGGCGCGCCTTTTTCCGGCATCCTCTACGCCGGATTAATGCTGACCAAAGACGGCCCTAAACTCATCGAATATAATGTGCGTTTTGGCGATCCGGAAGCACAAGCGATCTTACCGCGACTAGACGAAGACCTTGCAGGCTTAATGTTTGATTGCGCGCGCGGAAACCTTCCCATACATCCCCCACAATTTACGCACAACAAAACGCTCACCGTTGTAATGGCTGCGCAAAATTATCCAGATAAACCAGTCACAGGAACGCAAATTCACAAACTCGAAGAGGCTGAAAAACTCGCTGATATTATTATTACTCATGCTGGCACGCGTCTTGAGAATGGGCAGCTCGTCGCTGCAGGCGGCAGAGTATTAAATATAACCGCCTCTGCGCCCACAATTTACGAAGCACAGAAGAAAGCCTATGCGGCGGCGCAAAAGATTGACTGGAGGGAAGGATTTTACCGCCATGATATTGGATGGCGCGAAGTCTTGCGTGAAAAAGTTTAAAACTATCCGACAGCATTAAAGGTAAAAAAAAAGACCGCTGAGTTTCAGCGGTCTGAAGTCAAGGGAGGAAAACGCCCAAGGAGAGGGCGTGGTCAGATGATGATTCTGACTCATGGCGAAATCATGGCTTGAGCGACTTCTGGTTCTCTTTCATGCGACGTGTGGTAAATCTGTCACACTTAGGTGAAGCAAATTACGCTTCAGCTCGCGACGCGCGCTTGTGAGAGCTGTCGTGAGAACCGCGCAAGATCGCTTCATCCACCCATTAAGGTTCAAGACGTCCAATGTTGCGAATGACGGGACCTGTATAATTTTTCTCTTCACGCCAGCATCTTGAGACAAGTCTAATCAGTGGCCAGCTCATTCCGGGGCGGCAGCCAAACCAGTAGCATTCCGCGTAAAAGGCGTCGCTTTCCGGATTCACCGGTCCCTGATTAACGGCGACCTGAAAGGTGCCGGTTAATCTGGCGCTGCGATATTCGCCATCGAAGATGTGAATAACGCGCGCGTCGCGCACCTCCTCAAAAGCTATGGGCGTTGCGGTTTTATCGGTGTGCGGCGTGTCGGGCTGAAATTCATTTTTGTATGGCCCTACCATGCTCTCCCCCCGAAAATTTTTGCTTTCCCTATTACTGGCACAGCGGCCATGGGGAGAAAAGGGCAAGCGTGATGCGCTTTGGCGGCGCAGAACGCTTGAGCCAGTCATTCAGCTCGCTCTCTTGCTGGAGCCGTGGTCCCCGCGCCCTTTCCTGAACGCCATGAGCGTCTCGCGGATTAGACAGCTGGCGCTGATGGACGACGAAAAAAGGACCGCTGTCGCCAGCGGTCCAAGTCTAGGGAGGAAAGCTCAGAGGGAATGAACTAAATAGCTCAATCTGAGCAGGTGAATCTTATTGTGCATCGCAACATAGTCAAGCGGATTTCATGCCCATAGCGCTTGATTATTAGGCAATAAAGAAAAATAGGAAATTCCTATTGACCTATATTCCAACTGCGATAAGTTGCCGCACCCGCTGGTAATAAGACTTTGGGTCTACCAACAGCGATTGTCCAAGTCGGGGAGGAGAAAAGCGGACGCCAGGCGCGTCCGCTTTTTTATTTACCCCTGCCGCGCGCGCCTATCGCCCCGCGTAATTTTGACGACGCTGTTCCTAAAAATTCGTCTTCCGCGCGTTGAAACGCACTCAATAACTTTAGCGCCAAAGCTTACTCGCTTTTAAATTACAGCTAAAATAAGCGTCTATTTGTATGATATTTAATGTTGTTCATTCATCAAACGCCATCTCAATTTAAAATAGAAATAATCTCAGCTGAGGAAAACATTAAAATTTATTTAGGTTTTCTTTGAAAATAACAAAGCGCGTAACCTTGTAAGTTAGCTTTTGATGATTAGCTCAAAAAGTCAAAGCAGATCACTCCCTGCAATGGCTTTGGTATGAATAAAAAGGCGCGTTCTTAATGAGCCGGTTAGAAACATTGCTCTCAGCGGTCGTCTGCTTGTTGATGGCGGTTATTCTCTATCAAGCCTGGTCATGGATGATTGGCGCCGGCGATCTGTTGAGTGAGGGAAAACACATCGTTGAACAAGCTGAATTTGTCCGAAAATATAGTCCGCTTCTTATGCCTAAAGGAACTTAAACTTATCTGCGCATAATGATAAGGGCTGCTTAAGAGTCACCCCAGCAGCCCCCTAATTTTTTATCATTGATGAAAGGCGATATTGCCCCATCGTGCAGGATCGCTTTAACTCGATCCGCCTTATTGTTCGACTTTCGCAGGAGGCGTTTTCTTCACTTTTTTCTTCGCAGGGGCCGCCGGCTTAGTTTCTTTTTTTTCACCTGCCTCAGGCTGGCTTTCGGGCTTTTTTTCTACCGCTGCGCTGTTTGGCGCAGGCGTTTTCTCTGGGCTCGCCTGTTCTTCTTTCACCGCCGCCGGCGTTTTGACATCGCTTACTGGAGATTCCTTAGCCACAGGCGCTGTTTCAGCTGCAGCAATAGCCTCGCGACACGATTTATAAAAATCAGACCAGCTTTGTCCGTTTAATGCATTTTCTGATTTTGTTTTCTGATAATCACTCGCACAAAAGGCTAACGCATCTTCTGATTTTACGCCCTGGTAGGAGGTTTTTTTCTCGCTGGTTGGCGATTTACAAGCTGCATAAAAATCCTGCCAGCTTTGGCCCGCGAGTTCATTCTTGTCTTTTTTCTCAAGATATTTCGCCGCGCAGTCTTGCAATTCCTCCGCCTGCGCTAGACTTGAGTAAGCTGTCGCGAAGAAACAAATCCCAGCCATCAGGAATAATTTCGAAACAACCTTATCGCAACCTATCAACATTTCTTTCTCCCCTAAAAATTTATAAGACAGTTGGGCTTCTCTAAATCTCTATGCATTCTCAGTGCGCGCATAGCAAAGCTAAGCCCTTAAACACTTGCGTAAATATGTTCCCTGACTACTGGGTATACTTGACTATCCCATCGCTTACCATTGAAGACGCCATAATGGCCAACCCCAGGCTGCATATAATGTTTCTTACGATAGGGCCTTAACCCTGAGCAAAGGTCTTGCGCAGCAAGCGTTTGCCCAACTGAGCAAATATCATCACGTTCACCCTCTACAGTTAGCAAAAATGTTTTCTTAATTGCTGAAGGTCGCACGGTACGACCTTTATATTTCAGCTGGCCTAGCGCTAATTCATGATTATGAAAAACCTTTTCAATAGTTTCGAGATAAAAGCAGGCGTCTAAATCCATTATCGCAAAATATTCCTTGTAGAATTCTTTAATTTGGTCTGCCTTCTCGTGATCATTGCTAATGCGCTTATGGTAGAAATCTGAAAAGGCTTTAGAATGCCGCTCCATGTTCATACTCATAAATGCGCTTAATTGGATAAATCCAGGATAGACGACGCGACCTACGCCCAACGACGTACCCGGCACCCGCGCAAGCATATTCTGCTTAAACCACTCGAGTGATTTTGATGCGGCGAATTTATTGACTGCACTGGGCTCAATGCGCGTGTCAATTGGTCCCGCCATCAATGTTAAACTTGCAGGCTGATCAGGATCGTCTTCCTCAGCCATGATTGCTGCAGCGACGAGCGATTGAACAGCTGGCTGACAGACAGCAACGACATGCGTCTGACTCCCGATTGTTTTTATGAATTTGATAATATGCTCAACAAAGCAATCAAAACAAAACAGACCCTGTTCAAGCGGCACATCTCGCGGATTGCGCCAATCGGTAATATAAACATTATGGTCGCGCAGCAGCGTTTGTATCGTGCCCCGCAACAAAGTCGCAAAGTGTCCCGACATCGGAGCCACGAGCAGGACATCCGGCTCAGACTTGTTATTCTTTTTACTAAAACGCCGCAGTGTACAAAATGGCGTCTCAGAGATGATTTCATCCACAATCGGGATTTTCTGCCCAGTTTCTGAGCAGATCTCATAAATTTCATACTCGGGCCGGGAATGGGTAAAGCCCGTGAATGTAAGCAGTTCTTGGAATGCCGCCATATGCCGTAAGGGTTCAGCGCGATTGAACCCATGGAGGGATCCCAGGAAAAGATTGCTTCCTGAAGCCATCACACGCAGGGAATTCGCGAGATCCGCATAGGTTTGATACGCATTGTAAATCATGACGCGTTTAAGGATCCAATTTTCTGCAATTTGAGCAGCAATACCTATGCCAAGAGGATCCCGGCGCGGTACGACATTTGCTCCCTCCCGGAAGGCGAGGATAGGTGAAAAAAATGTCGATACCCACATTAACAATCAGCAGCAAAAATTACTCTTCTTGGTCGCTTCGCGGCTGGCTCATGATGCGAATGGCCGATGTTGAATTTGAGGAAGTGGTTGTTGATCTTGGGGATGCTTCCGCGCGTGCGGAAATCCTGCTTCTATCCCCTTCTATTCTTGTTCCATGCTTAACTTAT
This sequence comes from Methylocystaceae bacterium, assembly GCA_009921565.1. Lineage (GTDB taxonomy): Bacteria > Pseudomonadota > Alphaproteobacteria > Rhizobiales > Beijerinckiaceae > Methylocystis. The sequence goes on from RFXM01000003.1 coordinate 47,676, forward strand.
GAGGGCAGTAAGATTTGGGACACGCTTGCGATTGGCGAATTTCTTAATGAACTGCGACCAGAAAAAAAACTTCTACCCAAAGACATGAAGCAAAGAGCGCATTGCCGCTCGATCTCTGGCGAGATCCATTCTGGATTTAATGCGCTGCGCTCTGCTATGCCGATGAACTTAAAAGGTAACTTTCCAAAATTTAAACTCTGGTCCAAAGCGCAACAAGACACTGATCGCATTTGCGCCATTTGGAAAGAATGCTTAAATATGTATGGCGGTCCCTTTTTATTTGGTGAGTTAACGCTCGCAGACGCAATGTATGCGCCCGTTGTAACACGATTTAAAACTTATGACGTGAAATTAGATCGCTTGTGTGAAAATTATCGCGACCGAATTCTTGACTGGCCGCCATTGCGTGATTGGACAATTGAAGCGCTGCAGGAAGAGGAGGCTATTGAAGAACTCGAGGTGGAATTCTAAGCCCTCACTCAAAAGGAAACAGCGGATCAAACTGAGATAAAATATTATTTAAAAAAGCGCCAATGCGCCTCAAACAACATTCTTGTATTTCGGTTAAACTCTTGGAGTTTAGTTACATTTTTTAAAAAAATTCCCACTCTACGGGCCATTCAATAGATTAGTTTAAATCCCGCGCCGTCCGTTCTTGGCCAGCGTCATCCTGCGATATATTTTTCCATAATTTTTGCTTTTTCTCGGTCAAATTCCTCATCATCAATCAAACGCGCTTCACGTCGCTTAACGAGCTCTGCAAGATTCGCCAAATGCTCATCTTCAGGCAAGGTTTCAGCAGGCAACCCGATTTCATTGGCCTTTAATCCAGCTTTGATTTTTTTCTCAATCGTTACAGCGGCGTCCTTATGGATATTGCTAATCTCATGATTAAAACGACCCTCCTTAACAATGAGCGTAGTCATCATGCGTCCTGGCTCGGAGGTAACCGCGCTTATTTTCTCAAGTTCAATTGTTTTTGATTTAAACCCAAATAAAAGACCCCGACAAAGTAAAAGAATACGCCTATCAGTGACCAAAATAAGCCACATATCAAGATTGAGGACGCCCTCTCCAATGGCGAAAATCTGTTCGCCAGGATAAATTGCATCTTCGACATCGCTTAAAGCGCGACTAGAGAGCGTGAGATGCCCGCCTGTTTGCTGAAGAATTTCTTTGAGTTTTTTTTGGACTTCTATTGGCGGCGCGTTTTTATAATCAAATCCCATCACAAGCCTCATCTTCGGCAACTAATCGTCCAAAAGATCATATATAGGCCCAAATGGAGCCCCCTCAAGCCCGCGCCCTTCTCAGCCAAGACTCAGACTTTCTGCACGAAGTTAAACCTAAACAAAGAATTATAAAGAAATATCCAATCCACCACGCGTCCAAATCACTCTTCGATAGGGCGCAAGTCACTGAGCGCTCTGGGCCCGCTCCGCCAGATAAGCGTGTTTTAGAGCGGCTGTATTGAGCGTTGCAATTTGCTCGCGCAAAACAAGCCCCTGCCGTATTTCTACAAAGCGCTCATCTCTCTCGCCCAGCTCTACAGCGCGCAGGACAAATCCGTCATTTGTCCGTACAAAGACGCTTGGTTGATTATTGATTATCTGAACCGCCTCAAGTGGCACAACCAGAGACTCACTGGAGCGAGCGGTTTCTATTTCAGCAGTCAGCAACGTTCCAGGACTGAGCGAATAAGCCGGCGTTTTAAAATAAGCGATCACCTTACCCATACGCGTTTCTGGCGTAAGAACAGAACTAATGATCTCGATCTTTCCTTGATATTTGGTTCCATCCGGCGACATGAGCTCAACGCTCTGTCCCTTTTGCAAACGAGATAATTCTTCAATAGGGACCGATAAATATACTTCAACCTCAGATAAATCAGCGATGACATAAAGTTGCGTATCATTGGTGACTGGCTGTCCTATATTCACAAGCCGGTCTAATACTTTGCCTGAGATGGGCGCCAAGATTTCTTTTTCTCTCAATCGCGCCAGCGGCTGACTATCTAGCCTAGAAATTTCATCCTCTTGAACGTCTAGGGACGATAATTTCTGTCGCGCCAAATCCAATCGCAATTTTGCTTCCGTGAAAACAGCTTTAGCTTTTAAATAAAGCGTTTCAGCCGTAATTTTCTTTTCAAAAAGCCCTCGCTCTCGATCAAAAAGATTTGCCTGTAAATCAAAGCTGACCTTAGCTGCCAAATACTCGCTTTTCGCATCAGCTATTTCACGAGAGTCAATGACTGCAATGACTTCATGCTGCTCAACAAGCGCGCCAAGTCGTTTACGCAATTGCGCCACAACGCCATGTACTTTCGCCGCAACGCGAACAAGCTTGGATGAGTCGGCTTCAACAGTGGCGGAAACGCGAAATTTTCTTGTGATATTTCCAGATGAAACAGCGCCAATTACAATAGCTTCATCTTTGATCTGTTTTTCGCTCAACAAAATAACCGGCTCTTTTTCCAAGCTCATTTTATTTTTATGCGTATTCGCGGTAATCAAAGCGACAAAATCTTGCACCTTTCCAATAAAAATAGTCGTGGAAGCTCCTAGAATGAGACAAAAGACGATTAAAAGAAAGAACTTAGGCCCAGTCGATAAAGAACCATAAAGCGTTTTAATAAAGAAAAGTGAGATCTTTAATTTATCTAAAATAAAGTTTTTGATCAGCAACGTCAGTTTAATCATGCAGAATTTCTATTTAAAAGAAAACTAGCGACGATGCCTAGAGCATATCGATAATTTATAATTACAATCTCTTTATCCTTAAAACTACTAATATAACACTACAGAAATGCGGCATTTCGACTTCTTCGCGCCTCTTGCCGCAAGCGCCAAATGAGATCAAGCGCCCCCCCTTCCCCTTTAATTCTATCGCCGTCGGCCCAAGCTGCTCGAGGCCGCACTAAGGCTAAGGCTCACTCAATGCAGTGATTTAAAAAATTAAACCCGGCGCTTTTTAACAAAGCGCCGGGTTTTATTATTTTAACGATTAAGTCTCAGGCG
>RFXM01000021.1 GCA_009921565.1 Methylocystaceae bacterium
TTAAAGAGTTTCTTGTAGAAAGAAAAAAGAAATAACCAATAAAAGCAAATCCTTGCTTGCGGCCCTCGCTAAAAGCAGCTTAATTTGCCCTCGAAATCAAATGAGACAAAGACTTAACTTACTTGAAACTGTCACAAATCCTAAGCGCTCAGAAAATCAGCATAAGCCCTGATTTCGATCTGTGCGGAGCAATCTTTTTAAAACTGGAGCCGACGCGATGAATTCCACGAAGGCGCTACATGACGTTGGCCAAAGCCTCTGGCTAGACAATATCACCCGTGAACTTCTCAATGGCGGCGTATTACGCCGATATATTGACGAGTTATCGGTCACCGGATTGACCTCCAATCCGACAATTTTTGATCATGCGATTAGCAAAAGCGCAGATTATGATGCAGATATAGCCAGCAAACGTGAGAAAAAAGCTGAAGATCTTTTCTTCGACCTTGCATTAACAGACATCACCCGCGCAGCAGATCTCTTTTTGCCAATCTTCAAACGCACAGATGGGATTGACGGCTGGGTCTCGCTTGAAGTGTCGCCCCTTCTTGCTAATGATACGGAAAATACCCTCGCCGCTGCGCAAGATTTGCATCAGCGCGCTGCGCGGCCCAATCTCTTTATTAAAATTCCCGGAACGCCAGCAGGTTTGCCCGCAATCGAAGAGGCTATCTTCGCCGGCATTCCAGTCAATGTCACTCTATTATTTTCATGCGCGCAATATGTTGCCGCTGCAGAAGCTTATTTGCGCGGAATAGAACGCCGCGTTGCTGCTGGCTTAAATCCAGCTGTGGGATCTGTCGCCTCGCTCTTTATTAGTCGATGGGATGTCGCGGTTGCAGGTAAAGTTGGCGCTGACTTAACCAATCAATTGGGCATTGCAGTCGCAAAACAAACCTATCACGCTTATCAAGGCCTCTTGCGCTCAGCGCGTTTCCAACGATTAGCCAATGAAGGCGCTCGCGCGCAGCGGCTGCTTTATGCAAGCACGGGAACAAAAGATCCAAAGGCCTCGGATACGCTTTATATACAAGCCTTGGCGGCCCCTTATACTGTAAATACGATGCCAGAAAATACTCTTCTGGCTTTTGCTGATCACGGCAAAGTGTCTGGCGCTTTAACGCCAGATGGCGGCGACTACCAAAGCGTTTTGGCTAATTTTAAGAAAGCTGGCGTTGATCTTGATGCGCTTGCGCTCAAGCTCCAACAAGAAGGCGCGGACTCTTTTGTGAAGTCCTGGGATGATCTTATTGGCTGCATAGAAGCTAAATTGACTGAGCTACGTAAGGGATAAATGGAATGACAAATTTGCCCGTTAGCGCGCCTTTGCGTCAGCGTCCTGTCTGGGCGCAATTAGAGGCGCATTTTCAAAAACTAAAATCCCTTCATTTAAAACAATTATTTGCTCAAGATCCCAAACGAGGCGAAAAATTCGCGCTTGAAGCCGCTGGAATTTATCTCGATTATTCTAAAAACCGCATCACGGATGAAACGTTGAGCCTATTGTTGCAGCTAGCGCAGGAATCAGGGCTGCGAGCGCAGATTGACGCGATGTTTCGGGGCGATGCGATCAATGTTTCTGAAAAACGCGCGGTGTTGCATACAGCGTTACGCGCGCCGCGTGACGCGACAATCCTTCATGAGGGCCGCAATGTCGTTCCAGACGTTCACGCAGTGCTCGATCGCATGTCAGATTTTTCTAATCGTGTGCGGAGTGGCGATTGGAAAGGCCACTCAGGCAAGCGTATTCGTAATGTGATTAATATTGGCATTGGCGGCTCTGATCTTGGACCTGTCATGGCCTATGAGGCGTTGAAGCATTATAGCGATCGGGCGATGACGTTCCGCTTTGTGTCCAATGTCGACGGAACGGATTTTTCTGAGGCGGTGTGCGATCTCGATCCAGCAGAAACGCTGTTTATTGTTTCTTCAAAGACCTTCACGACTTTGGAAACAATGGCCAATGCGCAAAGCGCGCGCGCTTGGATGATGGCGCAGTTGAAGGGCGATGAAGCTGGCATAGCGAAGCATTTCGTTGCAGTGTCGACCAATGCGGCGGAAGTAACAAAATTTGGCATTGATACAGCCAATATGTTTGGCTTTTGGGATTGGGTAGGCGGTCGATACTCGATGGACTCCGCCATTGGCCTGTCCACAATGTTGGCAATTGGGCCAGAAAATTTTCGCGCTATGCTGGGCGGCTTCCATGAAATGGATGAGCATTTCCGTACTGCTCCTTTTGATCAGAATCTGCCTGCGCTGATGGGTTTATTGTCTCTTTGGTACAATAATTTTTTCGGAGCGCAGACCGTCGCCGTTTTACCCTATCAACAATATCTCAAACGTTTTCCTGCCTATCTCCAGCAGCTTACAATGGAGAGCAATGGCAAGCATGTGACGATTGAAGGCGCGCATGTCGATTATGATACAGGACCAATTTATTGGGGTGAGCCTGGCACGAATGGCCAGCATTCCTTCTATCAATTGATTCATCAAGGCACGCGGTTGATCCCTTGTGATTTTATCGCCTTTGCGCGCAATCTTAATCCGCTTGGTCGACATCAAGATATGTTGGTCGCTAATGTCTTTGCGCAAACGGAAGCCTTGGCCTTTGGTAAGACGGTAGAGGAAGTAAAAGCGGAGGGCACCCCAGATTGGCTCGTGCCGCATCGTTTGTTTGAGGGAAACCGTCCGTCAAATACGCTCATGTTGGAAACGCTAACGCCCGCGGCGTTAGGCAAGCTCGTTGCGCTTTATGAACATAGCGTCTTCACGCAGGGCGTGATCTGGCAGATTGACTCTTTTGATCAATGGGGTGTTGAGCTTGGTAAAGTTCTTGCGCAGCGAATCCTGCCGCAGCTTGAAAGCGCAAACGAACCCAAGCTTGATCATGATAGCTCGACAAATGCGCTGATACAGCGCTATCGAAAACTTAAATCAACGTCCAAGGAGGGCTGACACGTGCAGTTAGGAATGATCGGCCTCGGTCGGATGGGCGCAAATATGGTGTCTCGCTTGCTCAAAGGCGGGCATAAGTGCGTAGTCTACGATAGTTCCGCGCAAGCCGTTGAGACGCTTGCAAAACAAGGTGCGGTGGGAACCACAACGCTCGCAGATTTTGCAAAAAATCTCGCTAAGCCGCGTGCGATTTGGATGATGGTGCCAACAGGCGTTGTTGATAAGGTCATTGAGAATTTATTGCCCTTTCTAGAGTCGGGCGATATTTTGATTGATGGCGGCAATTCTTATTACATCGATGATATTCGTCGCGCGAAAGAGCTTAGCGCGAAAGGCGTGCATTATGTCGATGTCGGCACAAGCGGCGGCGTTTGGGGATTAGAGCGCGGCTATTGCATGATGATTGGCGGCGAAACGGCCATCGTTCAGCATCTAGATCCAATTTTTGCGACGCTTGCGCCAGGACGCGGCGATATCCCCCGTACGCCAGGTCGTGAAAAAACTGGCGGCACGTCTGAGCTTGGCTATTTGCATTGCGGACAACATGGCGGCGGGCATTTTGTTAAGATGGTGCATAATGGCATCGAATATGGCGTGATGGCGGCTTACGCTGAAGGCTTGGGCGTGTTGAACGCGGCCAATGTCGGCAAGAAGGGCGGCGTCATTGACGCTGAAACTACGCCCCTGCGAGATCCAGAACATTATTTGTATGATTTTAATCTGCCCGACATCACCGAAGTCTGGCGCCGCGGAAGCGTAATTGCTTCTTGGCTACTCGATCTCACCGCCTCAGCCTTGATTGAAGACCCAGGATTGAAAAAATTTGCTGGTCGCGTTTCCGATTCTGGAGAGGGCCGCTGGACAATTAAAGCCGCCATTGATGAAGGCGTGCCCGCGCATGTTCTCTCAGCTGCGTTGTATGAGAGATTTAGTTCGCGTGGCGAGGCGGATTTCGCCAATAAAATTCTCTCAGCCATGCGTTATGAATTTGGCGGTCATCTCGAGAAAAAATCGGAGTCTTGATTTAATGAGCGTGCAGACCCCGTGGCCGCCATCGGATAAAATGAGCGCAGAAGAACTCGATCTGCTTGCGATTAATACAATTCGCACGCTGTCGATTGACGCAGTTGAGCAGGCGAAGTCGGGTCATCCTGGTACGCCTATGGCGCTAGCGCCGCTGGTCTACGCGCTTTGGAACCGGGTCATGTCGTTTGACCCCATGGACCCGATCTGGCCAAATCGCGATCGTTTTATACTTTCAAATGGCCACGCTTCTATGTTGTTGTGGTCGGTGCTGTTTCTAACCAGAACGCGCGCTGTCAACGCTGACTATGAAATACTCGGTCAACCCTCAGTTACGCTCGATGATATTCGTCGGTTTCGTCAAATCGACAGCAAAGCGCCAGGTCACCCTGAATATCATCTCGTTTCTGGCGTTGAAACGACGACGGGTCCATTAGGGCAGGGCATCGCGACCAGTGTCGGGATGGCGATGGCGCAGAAATGGTTGGCAAGTCGCTACAACCAGCCTGATTTTGAAATATTTGATTATAATACTTACGCAGTTTGCGGTGATGGATGTTTGATGGAGGGCGTCGGCTCAGAAGCCGCTTCGCTCGCGGGGCATCTTGAGCTGGATAATCTGTGTTGGATCTACGACAACAATCATATCACGATCGAGGGAAAAACGCGTATCACCTTCACGGAAGATGTTGCCGCGCGATTTTTAGGCTATCGATGGAATGTATTGCGCGTTGGCGACGCCAATGATCTCTCGCGCATTGAAGACGCGCTGACGATTTTCCGAAAAACCAAAGGTCGTCCGACGCTGATTATTCTCGATAGTCACATTGGCTATGGATCGCCTAATAAGGTTGATACGCCTGCGGCGCATGGCGAGCCCTTAGGGGAAGAAGAAGTGCGTCTTGCCAAGCGCGCTTATGGCTGGCCAGAAGACGCTAAATTTTTAGTTCCCGATCAGGCTGTGCAACGTTTTGCCGATGGCGTTGGCGCGCGTGGGGCCAAAGCGCGTAGCGAATGGGAAAATCTATTCGCAGCCTATCGTAAAGCCTTTCCGCAGCTCGCGCTTGAAATTGACCAAATGCAGCGACGCGAGTTGCCGCAAGGGTGGGATAGCGCCTTGCCGAGCTTTCCAGCCGATCCCAAAGGCGTCGCTGGGCGCGACGCTTCAGGTCTGGCGCTGAACGCCCTGGCGGAAAAAATACCATGGTTCTTAGGGGGATCTGCTGATCTTGGACCTTCAAATAAGACAACGCTGAAATTTTCTGGCGCCGGAGATTTTCAACCTCAGTCGCCTTCAGGCCGCAATCTTCACTATGGCATTCGCGAACATGCGATGGCGGCGATCGTGAATGGTCTGTCGCTCTCCAAGCTCCGCGCTTTCGGCGCAACATTCGCTATCTTTAGCGATTATGCCCGGCCTGCTATTCGTCTCTCTGCGCTCATGGAGCTGCCGACAATATTTGTCTTTACCCATGATGCAATGGGCGATGGCGAAGATGGTCCGACGCATCAACCTGTTGAGCAATTAATCTCGCTACGCGCCGTGCCTGGCCTGGTCGTGTTGCGTCCCGCCGACGCTAATGAAGTCGTTGAGGCCTATCGCTATGTCGCACAATTACGGCATCAGCCAGCGGCGTTCTTTCTCTCGCGGCAGCCCTTGCCAACTTTTGATCGCACGCAATATGCCTCTGCCTCTGGCGTTGCGCGCGGCGCTTATGTCATGGCGGATGCGCCGGGCGGCGCGCCAGAAATTATTCTCATTGCTTCAGGCAGCGAAGTCGCCCTCATTCTAGATGCGCAAAAAGCGCTGCAAACGGAAGGGATTCGCGCCCGTGCAGTCTCCATGCCGTCTTGGGATATTTTCGAAGCGCAACCTCAGACTTATCGCGACGAAGTCTTCCCGCCGACCCTCACTGCGCGTCTTGCCGTTGAACAAGGCTCAACGCTAGGCTGGGATCGTTACGTTGGCTTTCAAGGCCGCGTGATTGGTATGAAGACCTTCGGCGCTTCCGCACCGTTAAAAGAATTGCAGCGCAGGTTTGGTTTTGAACCTGAGCAAGTCGTAGCCGTCGCCAAGGAGATCCTTGGGCGTAGTTAAGTGAGACATAACGTGACAGAGCAATCAGGCGCGAGTGGATTATTTCCCCAAGAGGGCGACGCTGACGGCAAGGCTCCTCCCTGCGCGATGGTGCTTTTTGGCGGAGCCGGCGATTTAACAAAGCGCCTCGTTGTGCCAGCGCTTTATAATCTAGCAGTAGAAAAGCGGCTTTCAGATAATTTTCAACTTGTTGGCGTCGACCTTGTTTCTAAAAGTTCACAAGAATGGCGCGATGGCCTCGCTGGCTCTATTAAGGAATTTGTCGGGGCTGAAGGCGAATATGAAATTAATAAATTTGATGAGGCGGCTTGGAACTGGCTAACGCAGCGCATGAGTTATGTGCAAGGCGATCTCAACGATCCTGAGACATACCGGTCTTTAGGCGCGCATTTAGCCGGTCTTGATCGCAATTGTGGCACTCGTGGCAATTATCTTTTCTATCTTGCGATCGCAGATCGTTTCTTCTGTTCAACCGTTGCGCATCTTGGCGAAGCTAGTTTGACGAAAGAAGAGGGAGATTGCTGGCGGCGCGTTGTAATTGAAAAACCCTTCGGGCATGATTTAGCCTCCGCAAAACATCTCAATAGCGAAGTATTAAAGTCTCTCGCAGAGCATCAAGTTTATCGCATCGATCATTTCTTGGGCAAAGAAACGGTGCAAAATATTATGGTTCTGCGTTTTGCTAATGGTCTCTTTGAACCCTTATGGAATCGCGACCACATTGACCATGTTCAAATTACAGCCGCTGAAACAGTCGGCGTTGAGCGGCGCGGCAAATTTTATGAAATCACCGGCGCAATGCGCGATATGGTGCCTAATCATATCTTTCAATTATTAGCAATGACGGCGATGGAGCCGCCAATTTCCTTTGACGCCGATGCAGTACGAGCGAAAAAAACAGAAGTGCTGGAGGCCATTCGTCCTTTTGATGAGATAAGCGCGCTTAAAGACGTTGTGCGCGGTCAATATGGCGCTGGTTCAGTTTTGGGCGCGCCAGTTCAGGCCTATCGGCATGAACCCGATGTCGCTTATGACTCAAATACCGAGACCTATTTCGCCTGCAAATTAATGATTGATAATTGGCGGTGGTCAGGCGTGCCCTTTTATCTGCGTACAGGTAAGCATTTAACGCGCCGCACCACTGAAATAGCTGTGCGGTTTCATCAAGCGCCTTTCACGCTTTTCCGCGGTACAGATGTCGAGAAAATGAATCCCAATTGGATGGTTTTGCGCATTCAGCCCGATGAGGGTATTTCATTAGAATTTGCCGCCAAACAACCAGGTCCAACAGTTAAGCTCAGCACAGTGAGTATGGATTTCGCTTATAAGACTTATTTTAAGATGCAGCATGGCACAGGCTATGAAACATTGCTTTATGATTGCATGACCGGCGATGCGACTCTGTTTAAGAGAGAAGATAATGTGCTTTCTGGCTGGCGTACAGTGCAACCAATTCTAGACGCTTGGGAGAAAAATAAGCCGGCGGATTTTCCAAATTACGCTTCAGGCGGAAGTGGTCCAGCGGCGGCTGATGAGCTCTTGGCGCGCGATGGGCGCTACTGGCGTCCACTCGTTTAAATTTGAGCAATCTAAGGAGCGCGGCTGATGGGTGAGAAGCGTAAGATTTCTCTCGTAGTCTCTGACGTAGATGGCACGCTGCTCACGCAAGAAAAAGTTTTGACGCCTCGCGCCTGCGCCGCGGTTCAAGCGCTGTATAAAGCTGGAATAAAATTTGCCGTCACCAGCGGTCGGCCGCCGCGCGGTATGGCGATGCTGCAAGACCCGCTTGAACTTGTAACGCCAATGGCTGGCTTTAATGGCGGCCAATTTGTCACGCATGATTTTACTATTCTTGATCAAAAAACGCTTTCTGCAGATGTTTCACGCCAGGCGATTGAACTTATTCGCCGTTATGATCTTGATGTTTGGGTGTTCAATGGCAAAGACTGGCTTGTTGGCGATATGGATGGACCGCATGTTCGACATGAAGCCTGGGCGGTGAAATTTGATCCAAAAGTCGTATCTGATTTTGACGATCACTTGGATCAGGTCGCAAAAATTGTCGGCGTGAGCGATGACTTCGATCGCGTGCGCCAATGTGAGCGCGAAGCGCAGGCGCTCTTTGGCGCGCAGGTTTCGGCTACGCGGTCACAAAATTATTATCTCGACATCACAAATATCGCCGCAAATAAAGGCGCTGTAGTTGATTATCATGTAGCGCATCTAGGCGTGCCTCATGAGGAAGTCGTCACCATTGGCGATGGCGGTAATGATGTCTTGATGTTCGCCCGCTCGGGCTATTCGATCGCAATGGGCAATGCGTCGGATGAGGTGAAGGCGAAGGCCTGCGCCGTAACAGAGTCTTATAATGACGAAGGCTTCGCTAAGGCCATGGAGAATATTGTTTTAAACCTCGCGACCTAACAAGCAGGATGGCTGAGATGCTGGGCAAAATTGAAGTTCTCGACAATCCGCTTAGTCTTGCCAAATGGGTTGCGGAGTGGATGACGCAAGCAGCCCTTGCTTCAAGGGGGCCTTTTCGCGTTTCGCTCTCTGGCGGCTCTACTCCTAAGGCGCTTTACAGCCTCCTCGCGTCACCCGAATTTAAAGATCGTTTTCCCTGGGGCCGTGTTTTGTGGTTTTGGGGGGATGAGCGTTTTGTGCCGCAAGATCATCCTGATAGTAATTATAAAATGACGCGCGAAGCGATGTTATCAATCGCGCCTGTGCCGCCAGAAAATATTTTTCCGATACCTGTTGAGGGCGATGCTGATGCGGCGGCCGCGCGATATGCCGAGATTTTGCAACAAGTTTATGGCGCGCCAATTCTTGATCCGGCTCGACCATTATTCGACATTGTGCTGCTCGGGCTTGGACCCGATGGCCATACGGCCTCACTCTTACCAGGCCAGCCGGTTTTGAAAGAACGCACAAAGTGGGTCGCCTGTGTTCCCCATGGGCGGGATGAAGTTCGCATCACTCTGACCTATCCAGCGCTTGAGAGCGCGCGTCGCGTCGCATTTTTGGTTGCGGGCAAGGAAAAGGCGGATATCTTTAGAGAAATCCAGACAGGTCGAAGCCTTGTTCCGGCGGCGCAGTTACGTCCAGTCGGAGATTTGTTTTGGTTTGTCGATCGCGCTGTTGTTGAGGAAGATCTGACTGCCCAGAAGAGTATTTAAGGGTGATGCTACGCCTATGACTGCTTCAGCCTCGCCCATCCTCATCGCGCCGTCAATTCTCTCGGCAGATTTTACGCGACTGGGTGAAGAAGTGCGCGCCGTTGATGCAGCTGGCGCCGATTGGATCCATGTCGATGTTATGGATGGCCGATTTGTTCCCAATATTACGATCGGTCCGCTTGTTGTTGAAGCTATTCGTCGCGTAACGACAAAGCCATTGAATGTTCATTTAATGGTTGTTGAACCAGAGCGCTATCTTGAAAATTTCGCGAAAGCGGGAGCCGATCATATATTAGTGCATGCTGAACAAAGTTCGACAATTCATCTGCATCGTACGCTCGCGCAGATCCGGGAGCTGGGTAAGAAAGCCGGCGTCGTGATTGATCCTGCAAGTCCACCAGAACTCATTGAATATATTTTACACCTTTGCGATGTCATTATGGTGATGACCGTTAATCCAGGCTTTGGGGGACAGAATTTTCTACCTGAAATGCTGCCAAAGATTAAGCGGCTACGCGCATTATGCGCTGAACGCGGCCTAGACCCGATTATTGAAGTAGATGGCGGCGAGAACGTCCATACTGTCGGCTTATCGGCGGCTGCTGGCGCAAGAGCGATTGTTGCAGGTTCCGCGATTTTCACTGCTCATAATTATGCTGCAGCGATTTCTGAGATCCGCGCTAAAGCGCTCGCTTCAATAGAAGAATGAGCGATCTGCTCATGAGGGAAATTCTAGATCTAGCGCACATAGGGATGGTGATTAAGAACAACACAGTCCAGGCAGTTAGATAAAGGGCTGCTGGGGAGTGCGCGAAATAAAAGCTGTATAAGCGCTGTTGTTTCAAACAGATGTATTATACTCGAATAAAGATAAAAAAATGAACCGCTTTCCAACTTATTTTATATCCCACGGCGGCGGCCCATGGCCCTGGATTCCCGATTGGCGGGCGCGGTTTCTGAACCTAGAAAAATCGCTAATTTCAATTGCAAGAGAACAAGAACAGACGCCAAAGGCAGTGCTCGTAATTTCCGGCCATTGGGAAGAAGCTGGTTTTAATGTTTTAGCCTCTGAACATCCGTCAATGATATATGACTATTTTGGATTTCCAGATGAAACCTATGAGCTTATTTATCCAGCGCCTGGGGCATCTGAATTGGCCTATAAAACAACACAGCTCCTTCACGCTGCTGGCTGTCCCTCTCAAATAGATGATCAGCGCGGGCTTGATCATGGAGCGTTTGTGCCGCTTTTTGTGATGTATCCTAAAGCAAATGTGCCTGTTTATCAGATGTCTTTACAAAGGGGATATAATCCTCAGGCCCATATTTCTGCAGGCCGCGCGATCGCGTCGCTCAGAGACTCTGGCGTTTTAATTATTGGCTCAGGATTGAGTTATCATAATCTACGTCTTTTTAACGCGGACGCACGCGAGCCATCAGAGGCTTTTGATCATTGGTTAAGAGAGACGCTTTTTGAGGAGCCGAAAGCGCGAACAAAAAGTGTCATAGAATGGGAAAAGGCGCCTTTCGCCCGTCTCTGCCATCCGCAAGAGGATCATCTTGCGCCTTTATTTATTGCGCTTGGCGCAGCAGAAAATGATAAAGCGCGCTGTATCTATCATGATGAATATCTCTTTGGCGGCGTTACTGCCTCAAGCTATCGTTTTGGCTAGAAGGACTTAAGAAATATCAAGAGATCTCTTATGAGTATATAGATTGATCTGCGCCCTCCTTATCCCCACCAAAAAATGGCTGCTATAATCACATAGAGTCCAAACAAAGCGGCTCCATCAACCATGTCGGCGTGGCCATCCATAGTGACAACCGTAACGACCAAAACAGAAAGAAAAAGGGCGGCTGCGAGGATAGGCGGGATAGCCAGAGTAAAGGGTTCGCCGCCAAGTACGAAACTCGCTAATACGAGTAGTGGAATTAGCGCCACGGCGATTTGAAGCGCGCTATTTAAAATTATGCTGACAGCAAAATCAGACTTTCCTTCTGCCGCGAGTTTAACGCCAACAACATTTTCAACGGCATTGCCAGCATTAGAGACTATTACAAGTCCTGCAAAGGTTTGACTAATTCCTAGTCTATCGATTGCAGGTTGCAAGGCGTCGACAAACCAATAAGAGACAAAGGCTGCGCCAATGCTGCAGCCGATCATTATATTTGTCGTTGTTGTCAAAGACCAAATATCTTTCGTCTCATGAGAAACCGCGGGCATTATGCGCTGTCCCTGCGTCAGCATCTCATTCGTATGCACGGCAAATACACATAAAAGTACGATTGCGCAGACGATTGCGAGGTGTTTCTCGTGAGAACCAGCAGGTAAATGAAGCTCTTGCGCTAATGTAGGAAGTATAAGCGCGGAAACTGCGAGTAGAAGCAGCGTAGAAATCATGCGTGTTGATTGTCTCTCGAAGACAAGGACGCCATGTTTTCTTCCGCCAACAATAAAGGCTAAGCCAAGCAGCATGAGAACATTGCCGAGGATGGAACCAATGAGTGAGGCTTGAACCAGCGGGATGAGGCCGGCTTTCAGTGAGAAGAGACAAACAAAAAGCTCTGGTAGGCTGGCGACAGCTGCTTGAATAACGCCAGTGATGCCGGGTCCTAAATAATTTCCTAATTGTTCTGTTGACTGGCCGATGATATGCGCGATTCCCGCAAGAGCCAGCGCACAAAGTATAAAATTTAGAATCGGGCCAATAATCGGAAATGTGATCCCTGTGTAATGTAAAAGCGCTGCAGCAAAAATCAGGGCGCCTGTTGAGGCCATTACTGTATTTGTTCTAATATCAAGCAAGATCTATTTTCCTCGATAATTGTATATAGCTGTCTAAATTATAATTACATTCAACTTACGATCAAGCCTATGGCGCCCCTGAGGCTCCTTAGCCTAAATCAACACAATGGGGAATTCTCAGTATAAAGCAGATCATTCTAAGCGCTAGCGTATGCTGTTGCTTAGAGCCGAATATTCTGCATAATTTAATTGCTCTGTGTAATTTTGGCACTTAGGACGCTTTCATGGAAACGCCACTGAAGAAATTCTTGGATAATTGTTACTCAGAATTCATTGATGAGAAAGCAGGACGAGTTGCTGACTATATTCCCGAGCTCACGAAAGCAAATCCTGATCATTTTGGCATCAGTGTCGCAACCATAGATGGGTATTTGTATGAAGTGGGCGATACCGATGTTCCCTTTACGATTCAATCCATATCAAAAGCATTTGTTTTTGCGCTGGCGCTAGAAGAATTAGGTGAAAAAATTGTTGAGTCCACAATTGGCGTCGAGCCGAGTGGAGAGGCGTTCAATTCTATCCGTCTTAATAGAAAAGATCTTCCGTTTAACCCGATGGTCAATGCCGGCGCCATAGCCTGTTCTGGCTTAATCTATCGATCAGCAAAATCTCAGGCGTTTGATCTTATCTGCAAAACGATCAGTCGGTTAGCAGGAAGAAATCTGGATGTAGATGTTGCGGTTTTTGAGTCCGAACGCGCAACAGGCGATCGAAATCGAGCGATCGCCTGGCTTTTGAAGAATTACTCTGTGTTAGAAGGCGACGTCGACGAGGTTTTAGACATTTATTTTCGTCAATGCGCAATATTGGTTACAGCGCGCGATTTAGCGATTATGGCCGCGACTCTTGCTAATCGCGGCGTTAATCCAGTTACTGGCGAAGTAGTTTTTTCGCCCAAAAATGTCGCCAGAACGCTTTCGGTGATGACCAGTTCGGGTATGTATGATTACGCTGGGGAATGGGTGTATCGCGTTGGGGTTCCAGCAAAGAGTGGCGTGGGAGGCGGGATTATTGCGTCGCTTCCGTCACAAATCGGATTGGGGACGTTTTCGCCGCGACTTGATGGATATGGCAATAGCGTAAGAGGCATCAAAGTATGCGAAAACATATCTGCTCATTTCGGTCTTCATGTTCTAAATAGAGGAAATGATGTGCAATCTAGTCTTGTTGCAGATTATGACATGTCAGGAATTACATCGCGAAAGTATAGATTGCCAAAAGAAATTAAAATATTAAATGAAAATTCTAATCGTATTAGAATACTTGAATTAATTGGCACGCTTGATTTTGTTAAAGCAGATTTTATTTGTCGTCGTATTTTAATGAACTCAAATGATATTGTTGTTTTAGATTTTCGTCGCGTTCCAGGAATTTTTCAGTCAGCTAATTTATTGTTTGAAGGTCTGGCCAAAATATTTAACGCTCAGGGGCAGGCGCTAATTTTATGTGGATTTGAGAAAGGCTCGGCTCTTGGGGGATTGCTGGATAAATGGGTTCATAATCAAGAAAATGTAAGGTGGTTCTTATCGTTAAATGACGCAATGGAATGGGCGGAAGGTCAGATAATAGAAAAATACGGCGTAACGGAAAATTATGACAAAGTAACGGCGCTGTCTCAGCAGGAATTGTTAAAGGGGCTTACAGATAAAGAAATTATAGAATTAGAAAAATTAGGAATGAAGAAATCTTATAAATCTGGAGAGTGTATTATTAAGGCTGATGATTCTTCGCAAATTGTTTATTTCTTGCTGAGTGGTATTGTTAATGTCAAAGTTTCTAATGGAGCTAAATTAGCAAGCTTAGCTCCTGGGATGGCTTTTGGAGAAATGGCGCTTTTAGACCAAAACCGTACAGCAGATGTTTATTCAGAGACGGATGTGCTTTGTTTTGAGTTAACGCTAAAAAATTATATTATCTATAGAGAGATGTATCCCTCAAGCGCGGAGCATATTGTTCGTAACCTTGGAGAGATACTTTCTGGTAGAATATCTAAACTCAATAACAAAATAAATGCGCTTACCAAATAAATAATTCTAGAGATTTTGGCTTAATTTATATCGATTAATGCGATTTTGACACATACGGTCGATTATCCTATATTTTAATATAATTTTTAAAATGTTGAATTGGATTCGTTCAAATGAAGCTTCGGACAACATTTATTCTTCTCTTTCTTCTTCTTTTTAGTTTAGCTAGCGTTAATTTAGTTCTCGGCATCTTTCTGGAAAGAACAGAGCGCGTTGTTGAAATTTCTCGAAACGAAATGCATCAATTAAACGATATTGCTGAAGAGGTGGTGATTTCTTCTCAATGGCAAACGAGATTTGCGCGTACTTATATAACGAATAAAGATCCAAAAAGGTTCGATTGGTATTACAAAATTAGTGATATTTTGGAGGGAAAGATTGCGCGTCCTGATAACTACAGCCTTGAATATTGGGATTTAGTTACGGGTGGGCTCGTTAAGCCGCCTGAAGAAAAAATTGAAAATGGTCAGCCTATAGAAGATAGATTTTTGAAACATAATATTACGCCGCAAGAACTTAATAAATTGCGAGAAGCAAGAATTCATTTATCTAAATTAAGTATGTCGGAGCAAATCGCAATGCATGCAATTGTCGGAGAGTTTGATGATGGCACTGGCGCTTTTGCTCGAAAAGGAAAGCCTGACCAGGCTCTGGCAAACAAACTTCTATTTAGCGATGAATATAATAAAGGCAATGCAGACATAAGCCTGCTTATCTCTCAGCTTAAAAATATGATTAATGCAAGATATGGCGAAATGATTCATCGCCAGCAAACGCTTGCTAATGAATTATTGAGATTTAATTCATTTCTCTCAATGGGTTTATTTGCATTAATTGTTCTTTCAGTAATTTATTTGCGTCAACGATTTGGCATACGAGGACGCAAGCTTATGCATTTTGTCAGAAGCATAAGCAAGGACGGCCTTACTGAGCGAACAAATATTTCTGGTTATGATGAGATTGGGGAGCTTGCCTCAGCTATTGATGGTATGTCAGAAAATCTGAATTTAGCCTTCGATCAATTAGAGGATAAGATACGACTTTCCGATCAGGCATTGGCTGAGTTGGGAGAAGAAAGAATTCGCTCAGAAAAGCTATTGCATAATATATTGCCAGCAACCATTGCCACGAGGTTACAGGGGGGCGAAGAGACGATCGCCGAGGTATTCCCAGAGGTCACAGTTTCGTTTTCTGATATTGTTGGGTTCACAGACCTTTCCGCTAGGCTTGGTCCCCATGGCACCGTAAATATGTTGAGCGCCCTGTTTGGCGCCTTTGATGAGCTTGCTGAAAAACATCAGGTCGAAAAAATAAAAACGATTGGCGATTGTTATATGGTTGTAGGGGGCGTTCCAAATCGAGATCCGCTACATTGTCAACATATCGCTGAATTTGCGCTTGACGCCTTAAAAGCTGTTGAAGAAATTTCAGCGCATCTACCTTTCCCGATCCAGATGCGCATGGGCATTCATACTGGAACAGTCGCCGCAGGAGTGGTTGGAAAAAAGAAATTTTCATATGATCTTTGGGGTGACGTTGTAAATGTAGCAAGTCGATTTGAGACGACCGCGTCTCCGGATAAAATCCATGTGTCAGAAGCTGTCCGAGTGCGCTTGTCTGACGACTTCTTGTTTCACGATTCAGGAATTGTAGAACTTAAAGGAAAAGGCAAGGTTCCTTCCTTTTATCTCTTAGGAAAAAAGAAGGAGAATCCATCAATTATAGAGTTTCGGTAAAGTAACTGTCGAACAGTCTTACACAAGAAATCTTGCATTTTATTGATAAAAGTAATTGGATTTTTTTAATTGAGCAGACTGCTCATCAGTTATGGGCCATCAAAGGTCGAAGGGGTCTTTGTCTGGATTTAAAAAAAGCTATGCGCATCGCGCATAGCTTTAGTTTTTTTTAGGGCTATTATATTTAATCAGTTTTTAAGCGGAGCCCGGCGGGCCGGCATATATATCCATGATTTTTCCAAGCATCGAGAGCGCATCTTTTCTTTGACGTTGGAAAGAATTGCGACCAATAATCGAACCAAATCCTCCGCCTGCATGAATAGCGCGGATTTCATCCAAGAGTTCGTTTTCATCAGAAATGGTCGGGCCGCCAGAGAAAATGACAATACGCCGACCGGCGAAGGCGCAATCAACAACATGTCTTACGCGTTCAGCGGGCGTGGCTACTGGAATTTTCTGTGCAGTGTAGACTTTGCGCGCCGCCTCCTGCTCAACAAAAGCGTCAGGCAATTTTACTTTGATAATATGCGCGCCGAGCTGAGCTGCAATTTGAGCGGAGTAGCCAATAACATCTATTGCCGTTTCGCCTTGCTTGCTTAGCGCTGACCCACGTGGATAAGACCATAGAATAACCGCAAGGCCATGGCGCTTGGCTTCTTCTGCATAAGCGCGGATTTGCTGGAACATTTCTAGTTGATGGGCTGAGCCAGGGTATATGGTGAAGCCAATTGCGCAACAGCCCAGTCGAAGGGCGTCCTGCACGCTTGAGGTTAGGGCTTGGTTGGGATCCTTATCATCCAGCAAAGCGTCATTATCATTGCATTTGAGGATGAGCGGGATTTCTCCGGCAAAGTCACGAGCGCCCGCCTCAAGGAAGCCCAGGGGCGCGGCATAGGCGTTGCAGCCTGCCTCAATCGCCAATTCAAAATGATAAAGCGGGTTATAGGCGGGGGGATTCGGGGCAAATGAGCGTGCTGGACCGTGTTCAAACCCCTGGTCGACGGGAAGGATGACCATTTTGCCAGTGCCGCCTAAACGCCCATGGTTCAATAATCTCGCAAGATTTGACAAGCTTCCCGGGTTGTCTGCGCCATACCAACTAAGAATTTCTTTAACCCGTGGCGTCATAATTGCTCTCTCCTCGGCTTTTAGGGATAAATCTTGCTGTTAGATTAGCAGATAAACTGCGGTCGGTTGAGTAAAAAGTGATGTCTCTCCTAAATAGACTTTGGAGAAAAACTCATTATGCAAAAACTGCCAAATAAGACCGTTCCTGCTGACAAAGAGCACAAGTGTTTGTGACGACGCGCTCAATCAAAATTATCAAGTTGATCTCTGTGACGATTTTGTGAAAAACTTCTTTAAGAAATTTTTGATCTTGTCTTCATTCTTTCTGTTGATGACTACAACCATTTTCTAATGGCTTACCTTGAAAGCGTTCTTTTATCCAATCCGTATAAAGCCTCTCAGAGGCCTGTGGCGTTGTAAAATGTGTTTGCTCTCCAGCCAACTGGACGCGGGAGATATTGGCGCCTAAAGCGCACATCCTCGCTTGATAGAGTTTGCCCATGATTGGCGGCACCACTGTATCTTTAGTGCCCCAGTAGATCATAACAGGCGCGGAGGATTTATTATTAGTCCCCGCTCCCTGAATGATCGCGCGAGCCCAGGCTAACGCATTAATAGGATGTGGATTGATAAGCGATTTGTAATTATCCTGATA
>RFXM01000022.1 GCA_009921565.1 Methylocystaceae bacterium
GGCGACAAAGGAAGCGATTGCGCGCGCAGTGCGCGGCGAGCCTAAGGCTTCTGAAGTTGTCGCAAAGCGCAATGAAGCTAAGCATCCTTTCGCCGCTAACTAAGCGCGGACGAAAATATTGGTTTAAAGGGGAGCCCTTGGCTCCCCTTTTCACTTTGGTGCCTCAAAATGACATGCGTGATTGGCTGGGATATTGGCGGAGCGCATATAAAAGCTGCGCGCGTGCGTAATGGGCGGCTTGATGCAATTGTGCAGCGAGCCTGTGCGCCGCATCTGGGCTTTAGTCATCTTGAACGTGCGATCCAAGAGACGCTAGAGGAGTTTGGACGAGCAGATCGTCATCACATATCGATGACTGCTGAACTCTCTGACGTCTTTCCTAATCGTGCGACAGGCGTTGAAATAATCGCCTCACTAATGGCGCGGCTGATCTGTGTGGATGACGTATTGTTTTATACGTCCAATAGCGAATTTGTTTCCTTTCTGCGCGTTAAACAATGCGCCTCTTTAATTGCCTCGGCTAATTGGCGTATCAGCGCCGATTTTGTCGCACAAAATGTGCCGAGCGCGCTATTCATTGATATGGGGTCAACAACTACTGATCTTATCCCGATAAGAGATAATGAGGTTGTCGCGCTGGGGAGAGACGATGCGTCTAGATTAGCTCATGGAGAGCTCGTCTATGCCGGGTTCTCGCGCGGCCTTCCTCAGGCTTACGTTCAGTCAGCGCCGATCTGCGGGCGCTGGATGCCCCTCGTCAATGAGGCTTTTGCAACAATGGCGGATGTCAGGCGCATTCTCTACGATCTTCCTGAAGGCGATTGTCGAGGAGATCTTGCCCCTTCAGCTGATGGTCGCCCGAAGACGCGCGCAGCCTCCTGTGCGCGACTTGCGCGATTAGCCGGAAAAGATATGGCGGACTTTAGTGAAAATGATATTCAAGCATTTGCTTCTTATCTCGCTCGAGCGCAACAGCGTCAGATTGAGGAGCATATAGACTTGTTGATGTCGCGGGGCGTTATCACGCCAAGCACACCTATTGTTGGCGCTGGGGTTGGTCGGAGCCTAATCAAGAAATTAGCGTATCAACAGGCGCGCACATACCAAGATTTTTCAAATTTAATTACCATATCTGAAGAATTGCAAGAGCTTTCAAGCGATTGCGCTCCCGCTACAGCTCTAGCTTTATTGAAAAGCTAAGCCTCTTCCAGCATTTTGATAGTCGCTAGGTTGCGTTAATTTTTTCGAGTACTAACCGCCAGGCCTCAAGCTCAATTGGTCCAGCTGTCTTATCGATTGCAATTTTTAAGTAAGCGAGTTCCTGATCAATTTTTTCTCGAGATAATCTGTTCAGGCGGGTTGATAGTATGGCGGCTTCGAGGACAGCAGCGCGCGCGCGGTTCATGCCAAGAAAGGGCTGATAGGTTTCAATTCGTCTGACTTTACATATAAAGCGGGGTCGTAAGTCGTCTTCTGCAATATCAATTACTTCTAATTCAGCATGCGCCAGCGCGTCCGCTAGTCTAGGCGCTGGCCAGGAGGAGATGGGGAGTAAGGGAATATTGCAATTGCCCGTAACCAGCTTAGCGAAAATAAGCGCGTTGTCCGTGAAGCTAGCTGTAACATTATTGCACGAATATAGGTTTGTTAATGTGGTTGAGGGACGAAATGGCGCAATAATCCAGTTTTCTCCATCTTCAATTAAGCCAAGTGGAGCAATGTGAGGCTTGCTATCTTGTGTAAGCGTTGTAACAACGCATTCATGAATTAGCGGCATCGTCAAGTTTGCTTTCGCCAATGTTGCGCATGGTGTGGCCTATTTTTTTAACCCGTGTTGTATCTTCTTCATTGTGATCTGATGCAACGCCAAATTCTAGCGGTTCATCCTGTTGGTAGCGTTTGCCTAATTTATAAGCCAGTTCAGCCTTCATTAATTCTGCGCCAAGATAGAATGCATGCGCTCCATCATTCTCAACGTTTAATTTTGAAAAAAGCGACATTGCATCATGAGAAACTTCATGGAAATTTTTAGCAAAGATGTGGATGCCCTGTTGAGTTACTTCGATACGAAAATTTTTATCTCTTAACTCTTTTGCAAGATCAGATATTTCATCTGATGTTGTCGCGAAGGGGCGGCGATCATGGAGTTGAATGAGAGCGTCGCTGTAGCCCTTTGGTAGAGCGCGATCAGACCGCGATGCATACATCAAACGTCGTGCGGCGTCATGCTCTTGAATTGTCCGTTTAGTATGCGGGCTGACCTGAACGGTTAAGAGATGTCTAATTTTGAGTTCAGAGCAAATCCCAAGCATTGCTGCGGTGATCCCCGCTGAGTCTGAGTCTGTTAGTTCTGTAAGATTTCCCGTGCCCATCATTATTTCTGCATCAGGCTCATCCTTACGTAATTCAACATAGCGAGCAATGGAATTTGCAAAGCCAAAATGTATTGGATCTAGGATAGGATCGAGAATGGCTGAGATGCCGCGCTTTTTCGCCAGTCTTGCGGCGCGTCTTAAGGAGGCTAAATCCCCATGTGGCCGGGGCACCAGAACAGGTATGACAGGCGAGCGGTCTGGAAGAATAGAGAGGCTTGTTTCATCAAGGCTTAATAAATGGTCTGCGCCTGCGTTAGCAGCGCGCGCTAATTCATCCATATTTGCTGAGTCAACGCTAACTTTAAGTCCCTCCTTTTTCAAAGAGGAGATAGCTTCTTCTAGATGATTGAAGGGCGTGTCTGGTAAGCACCCAAGATCAATCACATCTGCGCCGCTATTATGTAATATTTTAGCTTTTGCTATTATTTCACCAATAGACATCTTTGTGGCGTCTACGATTTCTGCAAAAATTCGCATATCGTATTTTGAGAGATCTTGAGGAGATCGGCTGCGTCCGAGATATTCAGAGAGGTCTGCGACTTCTTCCGGTCCTCGCTCAAACTGAACGCCAAAATCTTTTGTTAACGCGTCGAGATCCGCCCGACACCGACCAGGAACAATAACGCGATCGGCCTCAAGCGGACGATTTAAGCGACGCTGGATAATCTCTTGTGTCATGAGCGCCGCAACCTTTACGCCAATATTGATGATACGCCATTCGAGGGCTTCATCGCCAAAACTAGCAATTAATTTTTCCAGCCTTGGCAACGCGAGATGCCCAGTGAGGAAAATTATTCGCTCGCTCATTGTGAGGTCTTCATGGCTGAGGCGTTGTTTCGTCATAGCGTCTAGCAACAGCTTCCTGTAACGCTGCTAGACTTTCCACTACTTGCGTCGCTTCGAAGGATTTAAGCTTTTCTGTGTTTTCTAAATCAATCCTGCGTGGATAAACCATGACGATATCTTTTGGCGTGCGCGTTTCCAGTTCAGGCGCAGTATCGCAGGCAAAAACTATTGTCGGAACCCGACACTTTCCTGCTTGGGCAAATACATTAGTGGCGAGATTATCTGAGATTCCATATACGCATTTTGCGACAGTATTAGATGTTGCTGGGGCCACTACTAATGTATGGTATACATTATAGTAAAATCCTCCCACTGGGGCAGCGCTAGCTGTTGTATCTTTAAATACTCGAACGGTATCGGGAAGATTGAGGTCATGCTTGTACATGCGAACCACCTCAGCCGCTGCTTTGCTAACGAAAAGATCGACATGATCAAGGTCCCGGATCATCTCCAGGCATTCTGTGAAAAAATGCCCGGATCCTGTGAGCGCCCAGCCCCAGCGTGGTGTCACAAGTTTTTTTTTAGTCATGATGCAATCTTCTGTGAACAGAGAAAGAGAGGGGTGCCTGGATACGCCCCTTGAGAGAAAAGCTGCAGTGCGTTTTTAAGATTGGCGGGCCCTGCAATG
Organism: Methylocystaceae bacterium; assembly: GCA_009921565.1. Classification (GTDB taxonomy): domain Bacteria; phylum Pseudomonadota; class Alphaproteobacteria; order Rhizobiales; family Beijerinckiaceae; genus Methylocystis. Next base: position 3,850 of record RFXM01000022.1, read on the forward strand.
TATGTAGGCGTCTTTTTGAGATAGTCTTGAAATGACCGGTCAACGATTTCATTGGCGACGAGTTCGGAAATCGTATTCGTTGTTTTTATATCGATACTTTTTATTAAAATCAGCGCGCTGGCGGATAATTGGTCGGCAAGCCAAGCCGAAAGACTATCTGAAGTTGTGTTCCAGCTAGGACTTAATTCGCTGGCTTGAAGCGTCATGGTCGAGGGACGCCAAAGGGCTATGCGGCCCTTATCATGAAGTTTTTGTATTTCTGATGTGCTGCTAGCAAGTTCTAACTCAAAAAGATTATTTAGCGCTATGGCGTATTGCTCCATGGCTAGCAAAGCCATTTCATGCGCAGCAATGTCGTTGAAGCGCATAATTTTTTGGGTATCGCGGACGGCATTGGAAAAAGGCCCGCCGCCGCACACCAAAACCAATCGATGGGGATAGGTTTTTAGCGCCCTTACCCATTGGGCTAATATAGGCGATGTAAACAAGCTTCCGCCGATCTTGACGACTAGGAGCGGACTTGTGTCAGTGCTTCTCTTTAGCGACATCGGTGTAACTCAGAGCAGACAGAGATCGGCGTGCGTCTTGGTGTGCTCGTTCGCGACGTATTTTTACGCCAACCGCTCCTGGAGCCACATCAAGCTTTTCAACCTGGACGACTACGGACCGAACGCGCTCATGGAGAAGAACGCTTTCAGCCAAACGTTCCGCAATCGTCTCAACGAGAGCAATATGACCTCCTGAGAGGATCATTTTGATTGCATCCATGATAACATCATAAGAAAAAACACATCGCATGTTATCATGGATATCTACGCGTGTGACTTCAGCTTCTACGTTAAACCGAACCCGCTGCGTGTGGCCGTATTCATGTGCATAAGCCCCTATCTCTACAGGAACGATGTAGTCTCGTAAAAAGACACAATCTGTATCGTTTAGGCCGGGTGGTTCAATATAGCCATGGCCGAGCAGAGACCAGTCCGATATGGGCGTATAATGCTCGCCACGTTGTTGTGGAATGAGATCGCGAATTAGTGTTGTTGAATCGCGATCAATTGAGCCTTGGCGATTTCCGCTCAAGCATAAGGAGCCGCGAAATCCAAGCACATCTGCGCCTGTGACAAGCAATCTTGGTACGTCAGGCGGTTCAAGAGCTCCAGCTAATCCTGAGCTAAGCTTTAGTGTTCTACATGTGCTAACAAATTCTGATAGGTTTCCAATGCTCATAAAGTCGATGAGGCGACCTTTGCCTTTGTGTGCTGTATCAAGCATAACGCCATAAAATCCAGCTTGCGCCAGTAATGGCAGACAATCTAATTCGGGGCTTAAGTCAGCAAAAAAGACAGCGATTAAACGCGTTCGACTCGTTAAAGGCGATAAGATAGCGATGATATCGCTTGCATCTCTTGTAAGCGGGAATGCAAATTTGACATAATCAACGCCTGTTTCAATAACTTCTTCGAAAGCGCGGCGTGCATGGGATGCGTCATAGGGTAATTCAACAACAGCGCTAACTGGTTGACGCCCTTTTACGCAGTCAACGATTTCCTGGACGATATTGAGCGGAAGCGCGGCTAAGGCCCCAAGCGCTGGTTCTTTACAGTCAATGATGTCGGCGCCTTGCGCAAGGGCGATTTCCGCCTCTTCTTGCGAGCGAACGCTTGCCAACATCAGGGTCATTCATAGAACTCCAATCAAAATTTGATCAATTTTCTGCCATCGGCTCTCGATTGACAGCTAAGTTCCCTATACACGATTTTGCGCCTTTTGAAGCTGTTTAGCCGCCGTTAGCTCTATTCAATCTGCGAACCATTGATGCTGAGCACGGTAGCGGCAAGGTAGAGCGATCCTGCAACCAGGATCCTGAGGGGGCGTTGATCCCCTTGGGCATGAAGAAGCCCTAGGGCCGCTTCTACAGATGGCGCGCCAAAGGCCTTGGGGATACCTTCGGCGCGCGCCAATTCAGCAATTTCCTCAGGAGGCCAACTTTTATGTTCGCCTTCGACGGGCGTTGCGACAACAATTCGCGCCAGGCCGGCAAAATGGCGCAGCAAGGCTCTAACATCTTTAGTTGTCTGAGCTCCGCAAATTAGAACTAGCGGTCGAGGCGCTCGGTCATGAAATTCCGCCATTGCTTCAGCAAGGACGCGACCACCATCTTCATTATGACCGCCATCAAGCCAAACCTCTGCGCCTATTGGGGCGAGATCGATAATTTTACCACGCAAAAGACGTTGAAGGCGGGCCGGCCACTCAGCGTCCGTGAGGCCTTCTTCTATTGCCGGTGTAGGTAATTCAGGCGCGATTGCGCGTAACGCTGCAATTGCGCCAGCGGCATTTTCATATTGATGGCGGCCGGCAAGCTTAGGCAGGGGTAGATCTAAGAGGCCATGATCGTCTTCAAAAACGAGTCGTCCATTTTCTTCTCGAACAAAAAAATCTTGTCCTGCAACGATTAGAGGCGCGCGTGTTCTACGCGCTTCTCTTTCTAAAACTCGCGCGGCCGCATCTGTTTGAAATCCTATGATTGCTGGGACATTTGTTTTGAAAATCCCTGCTTTTTCAAAAGCGATTTTGTCAATAGTTTCGCCAAGAAATTCTGGATGATCGCGGGAGATTGAGGTGATGATAGTTGCTTTTGGCGCATTGATAATATTGGTTGCGTCATAGCGGCCGCCAAGGCCGGTTTCAAGCAATAGCCATTCCGCCGGAGTTTCAGAAAATACCAGCATCGCAGCTGCTGTTGTTATTTCAAAAAAAGTTACTGGCTCTCCATTGTTTGCCGCCTCACAGCGTTCAAGCGCTGCGCTGAGTTTTTCATCGCTTATAAGTTTACCGCCGCCATGTGCGCCTAGTCGAATTCTCTCATTGAAGCGCAGGAGATGAGGCGATGTATAAACATGCGCTCGCGCGCCAGAGGCCTCTAAAATCGCGCGCAGAAAGGCGATTGTAGAGCCTTTTCCATTAGTGCCGGCAACATGAATGATCGGCGGTAATTTAGTGTCTGGACGCCCGAGGGCTGCAAGCAGTCGCGTAATACGACCCAAAGAAAGATCAATACGCTTGGGATGAAGCGTGAGTAGTCGCGATAGGATCGCGTCATGCTGATCCATTGCGGCTTCGCCTTTCCAGTTTAGGCGGCTTTGCGCGGAGGCGATTTGGTTAGCAAACCACAAAGCCGTGCGAGCGTCTCGCGCATTTGATGACGTGGCACAACCATGTCAACCATGCCATGGTCGCGTAATTTTTCTCGGATAGTTTGTTCGATCACGCGAGCGCCTGCGAAGCCAATAATCGCTCCGGGTTCTGCAATTTGTATATCTCCTAGCATAGCATATGACGCGGTGACGCCGCCGGTAGTTGGATTTGTAAGGATGACAATATAGGGCAGTTGCGCGTCACGCAGGCGCTGTATGGCGATTGTCGTTCGGGGCATTTGCATCAGGGAAAACATACCTTCTTGCATGCGCGCTCCGCCAGAAGCGGTAAAAATAATAAATGGTGTGCGCTTAGCTAAAGCATAGTCAGCGCCAGCAACAATTGCTTCACCAGCCGCCATGCCGAGAGAGCCGCCAAGAAAATCAAAATCCTGCACAGCGACAGTGATTGGCGCGCCTTCAAGTTTCCCGTGTGCGAGAACGACAGCGTCCTGCATTCCGGTTTTCACGCGATATTCTTTCAACTTATCGACGTAGCGCTTGATATCGCGAAATTTAAGTGGATCTATTGGCGCTTCAGGCGTTGGTAATAATTCACATGCGCCATCATCAAACAAAGAACTTAACCGCGTCGCAACTGGACAGCGCATATGATAGCCGGAACCAGGAACAACGAAGAGGTTGGCTTCTATATCCTTGTGAAATACTAGCTGTCCACTATCAGGACATTTAACCCAAAGATTTTCAGGCGCTTCCCGTTTGAGGATAGCTTTTATCTTTGGTGGAACGACATTGGAATACCAATTCATCCGAATAGCCCCGTTAGCCAACAAAATAATCCGCCATTCTTATTTGCAGATTTCGCTCGTCCAGTCTTTACGCCTTGAGCGATGCTGGTGACGAGTTCTGTAACGGCCGCAATTGTTTGAGTGGTGGCTTGGTTATGCGCATCAAGAGATTTCTGCAGCACGTCAATAAGCGCTGAGCCAACCACAACCCCGTCGGCGTTTTGAGCTATTTGGGCGGCATTATCAGCATTTTTAACGCCAAAACCTACAGCCACGGGTAGCGTTGTATGCTGCTTGATGCGTTTAACCGCCTGGCTAACTCCTGCGTAATCCGCGAGCGCTGCGCCGGTAATGCCGGTCAGAGAGACGTAATAAACAAAGCCGCTCGTATTTTCGAGCACGCGAGGTAATCTATTTTCGTCTGTTGTTGGCGTTGCAAGACGGATAAAATTCAAACCTGCGTTGCGAGCAGGAATACATAATTCCTGATCTTCCTCTGGCGGAAGGTCTACAATGATCAAGCCGTCAACGCCGGCTTCTTTGGCGTCATACAGGAAATCGTCAACGCCATAGACATAGATCGGATTGTAGTAGCCCATCAAAACGATTGGGGTGTCTGCATCCTTCAGGCGAAAGGCTCTCACAAGTCCCAAAGTTTTGCGTAGGGTCATCCCAGCTTTGAGCGCGCGCAATCCTGCAGCTTGTATAGCGGGCCCGTCCGCCATTGGGTCGGTGAAGGGGATGCCAATCTCGATAATATCTGCGCCTGCTGCCGGTAGTGCTTCAACTAAGGCTAACGACGTCTCAAGGTCAGGGTCTCCCGCCATGAGAAAAGTAATGAGTGCGGCGCGATCCTGGGCCTTGAGGGCGGCAAATCTAGCGGCGATACGGGTCGACATAGGCGTTTTCGTTCTTTTCGGTTTGGCTGGGAGGCATCCTAGCAGATAAGCCGAGTTTTAAGCATGGCTTAGTCCCTCGGCTGTCTGTCGTCCAGCACTTTTCAAGACGGAGCGATCAAGTCGACTAGATGGTCAGCTGAGCGCCGAGTTCCACGACTCTGTCTGTTGGTATTGAGAAGAAGTCCGTCGCATTGGCGGATTGTTTGGTTAGCGCAACATAAAGTTTGTCCTGCCAAATTGGCATTTCAGATGAGGGACTTTCCTTGATGGAGCGACGACCGAGGAAAAAACTTGTTGTCATAATGTCGTATTTAAGCCCCGCTTTACGCATGGCGCTAAGAGCTGCGGGAACGCGAGGGCTTTCCATAAAGCCATAATGAAGCGTCGCCCTGTAAAAATCATCTGATAGTTGCTCGATCTCAAAGCGTCTCGCATTCCCGACTCTTGGTCGATCTTCAGTCTTCACGCAAATGATAAGAACGCGTTCATGTAAAATTTTATTGTGTTTAAGATTATGCATAAGCGCAGTTGGTGCGACATTTGGATCACTGGTAAGAAAAATAGCTGTGCCGGGAACGCGCGTTGGCTTTGATTTTTGTAACATTGCAATAAGTTCTGTGAGCGGGAGAGAATCTCGATGTGTTTTTTCTGCAAGCAACCTTGAGCCGCGCACCCATGTCCACATCACAATCATGACGCAGCCGCCAAGCACGAGCGGCACCCATCCGCCATCAACAATTTTCATTAAATTTGCAGTTAGGAAGGCCATGTCTACAGCAAGAAATGCCGCAATTACGGGGACGGTTGCCCAAAGGGGCCAGCGCCATTTGCGCCATACCACGACGAAGGCAAGCAATGTTGTTACAACCATCGTGCCTGTTACGGCTATGCCGTAGGCTGAGGCCAGAGCAGAGGAGCTCTTAAATGCGATGACGAGTAGAAGAACGCCTAATAACAGGAGGCGATTGATGCGGCCAATATAGATTTGTCCCTCTTGTGTGGCCGAAGTATGCGTAATTTCAAGCCGCGGTAAAAGTCCGAGCTGTATGGCCTGTCTAACGATTGAAAATGCGCCTGTGATAACCGCTTGGCTTGCGATGACGGTTGCGATGGTTGAGAGGATGACAAGTGGTAAAAGCGCCCAATCAGGCGCAAGCAGATAGAAGGGATTGCTTACGGCTTCGGGGTGAGAAAGGATCAGCGCGCCCTGCCCGAGATAATTTAATAGAAGGGCAGGCAAGATAAAACTTAGCCAGGCGAATTGAATTGGGAAGCGGCCAAAATGGCCCATGTCAGCGTAAAGCGCTTCTGCGCCGGTTACGCCCAGGAAAACAGAACCAAGTATAGCGAAGCCAAGCCAGCCGTTTTGAGCAAGAAAAGATATGCCGGCGCGAGGATCAAAAGCAGTCAATATTTGAGGAGCGTCTGGAATATGAAACGCACCGAGTATGGCGATAGTGAGAAAGAAGATAATCATAATCGGACCAAAGAAAGCGGCCATGCGAGCAGTGCCGTGGCTTTGAACCCAAAAAAGCGTAACTAATATCGTTATGGTGATTGGCGCGACAAATTCTTTCAAGCGATCAGTTACTAATTCAAGGCCTTCAATCGCAGACATAACAGAAATGGCTGGCGTAATGATTGCATCGCCAGAAAAAAGCGCCGCGCCAGCAACGCCCATAAGAAAAACAAATTTCGAGTTACCGCCAAGAGCTGATTGAGCAAGGGCCATTAATGAAAGCGTGCCGCCCTCTCCGCGATTGTCTGCGCGCATCAAGAATAATACATATTTTATCGTGACGGTGAATGCGAGCGCAAAGATAAGTAGCGAAATAGAACCAATTACCGCCTCTTCAGTAAGGCGATCCGCTTTAACGCTATGAGAAAGCGACTCGCGTAAGGCGTAAAGAGGGCTCGTGCCAATATCGCCATAAACAACGCCGATTGAACCAATCACGAGGCCTATCAAATTACCTTTCTCATGCGGATGATCGTGATCGGCGCTGGGTAGGGGTTTGATGGTTTGTCCAGGTTTCAAAGCGTTCGGTTGGCTCATGTCCGAATGCTGCGTCATGTGGCTTTCCTTAGGAAATAGCGAGCGCGCAGTGGCGCGTACCGATTTTAAAGAGTTGGTTCATTATTTCCGCTAGCGTCACAACTCTTGCCCCCTGCGCGGAAAAACTTTCCACAGCCGGCGCGGCGATATACGCGTTTTTTCAGTCGATGAGAAGAGGCGCGGAAATTGAGGCAATTGTCTCAGCTGACATTTGCGCCTCGGGGTCCTATCTTTCGCGGCTTAAATTTCCCAAGGTCCGGGGGGTGCAGGTGGAGGACAATGAAAAACCGTCATTTGCCCGAGCGGTGGGCGGTATCAGCTCAAATGTCATTACAACCAGTAGCGCAGGACTAAGCACGAGTTTTATCAAACTGCCATGCGGCGAAACTGCTTTTGTGGCGCGCCCAGAACAAGGGGGAACTCGTCCTGTTATTTTGTTGGCTCATGAAATTTTTGGTCTCCATGAGCATATTCTTGACCTCGCGCGTCGCTTGGCTCGGGAGGGTTATTTAGTCATCGCGCCCGATTACCTCAGTCGCTATGGCGACATCGCAGCTGCACCCAGTATTGACGCCTTGCGCCTCATCGTCGCCCGCGCCAGTGACTCAATAACTCTCGCAACTTTTGATGAAGCCTTTGAAGCAGCCATAAATTATCGCGGAGATTTGCAACGTGTCGCTATGACAGGTTACTGTTGGGGAGGCCGCATTGTTTGGCTTTATAGCGCACACAACGCTAAAATACGCGCCTGTGTCCCATGGTATGGTCGCCTTGATGGAGAGCGCACGTCGCAACAAGAATGTTGGCCGATTGATCTTGCTGGTCAATTAAAGGTGCCAACTCTTGGTCTTTATGGCGGGGCTGATCCGACGATACCTAGAGAATTGATTAAAAAGTTCCAAAAGCAATTACTTAAACACAACGCGCCGGCGGAAATTAAAATATATGATGATGCGCCGCACGGTTTTTGTGCAGATTACAGAGATACATACCGACCAGGCGCCGCCAAACAGGCCTGGAGAGAAATGTGCGCTTTTTTCAAGCGTCATCATGTTTAGAGCATTAGAAATCGCTTGTGATTCCTTTGACTTCCCAATCGCCATAGCGTGACGGGTCAAGGCCGCCTCGCCCGCCTATTTCCTCTGGGGCAGCTGCGGTGTCTGTCAATTTTTTTCTCCGCGCTGCGGCTTCTTCCAGCGCGCGTTGTGCAGGAGAAGATTGCGGCTTATCTTGGTTGTTCGTTTCAACCACTTTGTCAGGAATGGGCGGCGCTGAGGGTGTATCTGTCGGCATAGGCGATTTCTTCCGCTTTATTTCGTCCCTAATCTTTAGGTCTATGCTATGGTGTGATTTGGGAATGCTAAGGAGATAGATTGTTTGGCGTCGCAAGATAATAAGACATTTTCCGCGCGTTCCAAATCTACTCGGACAATGAACCGACAAGGTTTTGTGCCTGCAGACGCTGCGCGAGAAGCTGAAGCCGCTCGAACGCCTGGTTTACTTGTCCGTTTAGCTGCTGCCGCAATTATTAGCGATATCATTTACGGCGGTCATCGACTAGATGAGTGTTTTTCCCCGCTTGCGGTGCCGTCGCGGCTGGTAGGTCTTGAGCCTCGAGATGTGGCTTTGACGCGGTCGATTGTTACTGTCTCTGTTCGACGTCTTGGTCTTATACGGCATGTCTTGTCTGAGCTTTTAGAAAAGGGGCTGCCGCGTCAGTCGGGGCGTTTAGAGTTTATCCTTATTGCTGCGGCGGCGCAGATCTTGTTTCTTGACTCAGCCGACCATGCCGCAGTCGATCTTGCAGTCCGCGCAGTTCGACATGACCCTAAAACGGCTGGTTTTGCTGGGCTTGTTAATGGCTCCATGCGAAATCTGATACGACGGCGTGAGGAATTCCTAGAGCTAGCAGAGCTTGGCGAATATGATACGCCGGCATGGCTGATGCAGAGATGGCGTAAACATTATGGTGAAGAAACAGCTCAGCTGATTTCAGTAATGCATATGCATGAGCCAACGTTAGATATCACCGTAAAATCAGATCCTGACTCTTGGGCTAAAGAGTTGGACGGTATTGTTTTACCGACAGGCTCCGTGCGTTTGAAGTCTTATATCCCTGTTGCTGAGCTTCCTGGTTATGCGGATGGAGAATGGTGGGTACAAGATGCAGCGGCTTCTCTGCCCGCGAGGTTGCTGCATGCACAGCCTGATGAGCGCGTGCTAGATATGTGTGCGGCTCCGGGAGGTAAAACCGCGCAGCTCGCACAGGCGAAAGCTCATGTTATAGCCCTCGATCGATCAGCTGAGAGATTAAAATTACTTGCTGCTAATTTAGAGCGTTTACATCTCCGCGCATCTATTGCTGTTGGCGATGCGGCGACCTATCAAGCAGCGGCTTTTGATGCAATCCTTATAGACGCCCCTTGTTCAGCAACAGGAACAATTCGTCGTCATCCTGATGTTGCTTGGACAAAAAAAACCGGCGATCTCGAGGCTCTGACTTTATTGCAAGCTAAAATGCTCACGCGTGCGGCAAGCCTGATCCGTCCTGGCGGACGTTTGGTATATTGCACGTGTTCTCTAGAGCCTGAGGAGGGAGAGGCGCAGATTAGCGGGTTCTTGAGACGCAATCCGGACTTTCAACGCGAGCCTATTTCTGAAAGAGATGGCGCGCCGATAGAGTTTATAAATAAAGATGGCGATTTACGTACCTTGCCTTGTTATTTTCCCAATGAAAATAAGCGGCTTTCTGGCATTGATGGTTTTTTTGCCGCGCGCCTGATACGCAAATTTTAATCATTTATCGCGCAGCAAAATCGGCGAAGGCTATGACAACTTGTTCATATACATGCCTCTTAAAGGGAACGATTAAATCAGGTAAATTCGCTAATTTTTCCCACCGCCATTCGTCAAATTCTGGCTTATGAGCCCCGCCAGCCGGATGCTGGATATTTATTTCATTTTCATTGCCAGTAAAACGCAAAGCAAACCAACGTTGGGTTTGTCCGCGATATTTTCCTTTCCATCTTTGTGTTGCCTCGCTGGGGAGATCATAGGTTAGCCATCGCGGCGCTTCAGCAAGTAATTCTGTGCTTGATACATTCGTTTCTTCAAATAATTCTCGTTGTGCGGCTATGTAGGGTTCTTCTCCGTCGTCTATGCCCCCTTGCGGCATTTGCCAAAGATGCGGTGGCGCTATGGTATCAAACGCTCCTTTATTCCGACGGCGGCCAATAAAGACGAGACCTGCGGAATTAATTAGCGTTACGCCAACACAGGGACGATATTCAGGTTTTGGGTGAACCATAGAAGCAACCATATAGTTTTTAGATCAATCGTCTTTTTTATTATGCGATGTGTATTTAATTAGACGGAAATAAAGCGCCGTCTGCTTCCATTAATTCTAAAAGCATGCCCTCCCGCAGGCCTCGATCCGCGATCCGCGTTCTATTTGCGGGAAAAGTTTCCCTAATCGCTTCAAAAATGGCGCAGCCAGCAAGTACGAGATCTGCCCGCTGAGGGCCTATGCAGCCATTGGCGACTCGTTGTTCAAAGTTCATGCTCCTCAGACGAGTAATGGCTCGGGTTGCATCGCTATCGCTCATCCAAAGGCCATCAACGCGCCACCGATCATAGCGTTCTAATCCGAGATGAACGCCTGCTAAAGTGGTAACAGTGCCCGATGTTCCCAAAAGATGAAACCGAGAACAACGTTTTGCTTCTCCTGTCGCCTGCACAAAATGTTTCAAAGCTTCTATTGCATGATGTTTCATGGCTGAGAAAATTTGATTATCGACAATTCTCCCGCCGAAGTTTTCAGCAAGTGTAACAACGCCAAGCTCTAGTGAGGTCCAGTGTTGAAGCGATGGTTTTGAAGTTTGTGATGAGCGAGTTAGCCAGACGAGTTCGGTGGATCCGCCGCCAATATCAAATAACAGAACGCCTTCAGCATGCGGGTCAGCAAGCGAGGCGCAGCCGCGAGCGGCGTATCGCGCTTCAGTTTCACGGGTTATAATTTCTAATTCCAGGCCTGTTCTTTCCCTTACCTGCTGAATGAACTCGTCGCCATTATTTGCGCCGCGACAAGCCTGTGTTGCAATTAAACGCGATCGGGTTACTCCACGCGTCGCCATTTTATCACGGCATATTTCCAAGGCCTCAATGGTGCGTTCGATAGCTTGTTCGCTGATACTGCCGGCTCGACCTAGCCCCTCTCCAAGCCGAACAATACGAGAAAAAGCATCGACAACATGCAGGAATTCTGTTTCACGACGACGAACTCGTCGTTTGGGTCTGGCAATCAGTAGCCGGCAGTTATTGGTCCCCAGATCCAGCGCTGCGTAAGTATGGCGCGCTGTTTGAAGGTTTGGGCCTGGTTCCGCGGGGCCGGAGGAGCGCATGGGGTTATTTTCAACACGAGTTAGATGGGGCGTCGGCTCGTGGATAGCCTGGCTTGGTCGCATGTCGAGTGGCCGATTTGTGCCTACCAAAATAATGCTCCAGCCCGATGTGGCGCGCGGCGTATGTTGAGGCGCTTAGTCGCTTTGATGAGTTGGCTATTTCATGCAGGATCAATCGCCTCAGAGCAAGGCATCCTGCTGAACATGGGATAATAATAGCCACAATGACCGCAAATATGACAATGCTTGCTGGTGTTGACAGGGTGCGCGCCCCTCTCTAGACCTCCGCCCTCTGCTGTATTGAAATTTTTTTCACAGTTGGGGGATAGTTCAACGGTAGAACAGCGGACTCTGACTCCGTTAATCTTGGTTCGAATCCAGGTCCCCCAGCCAAAAAACTCCCAAATTCTCATTAAATTATACGTCTCTCACCAGAGGGCGTATTATCTAATTTTTTCAATTAGTTATAGAATTATTATTTTTAGCTGAGCCCCGGAGAGACAGAAATTCAGGGGTTTTATAGGGGCGCGGCCCCTTTTATCTCACAGGCCATTTTTTCAGTCAGGAGTTAATGTTGGGATGCGCTTGGATCCCGGTTGCTCTCATGCCGGATCAAGGTCTGGCTTAGAAACTGACTGGCCTCATGCAGGATCAGAATCAGGCTCAGATCCCGACTGGTCTCGAGCCGGATCAGGATTAGGCTGGGATGCTCAGTAAGCGATGCTGGTCGTACCAGCTGATGGGAAGGTCTTTAGCCAGCCTGAGCAGCCTGGATGGCGTCAGATCCAGCGGCTGCCGCCCCTCCAGGATCGCTCGCATAATCTTGGGCGCTAGCCAGGACAATTTGATGAGCGAGGTGATCCGTCCTTTGTAGAGATCCAACTGACTCGTTAAGCTCTCGATGCAGAGTTCAGGGTTGGAGAGAAGCTTTTGGCGAACTGAGATCGCTTCTTTAATCAGCTCTATCAGATGATCATTGATCTCAGCTGGGGGGGCGTTGGTGATGATCAGCCGCTTACCTTTGCCGGCGCGTCTAAGCGTAGCCTCTATGTTGAGCGTCATCGGCTTTACGAATGAGAGCTCTTCTTTAAGCTCAACACCAAGCACTTTGAGGATCTGATCTGGAACAAGCGTCAGACAGATCTCATTTTGTGAGATCGAAATCCTCTGAATGATTTTCTGCAATAAATCTTTTAAATCACTTTGAGAGAGCGATTGTAAGTTATGAGCAAGCTTCTCTGATGTCTTGAGCGTGTGATCGAGACTATTGGCGTCAAGCTGAAAAGAAGCGAAGGCTTCAGAGATTTTTGAGGTATCTAAAAGAAATACTCGAAGCTCTCGTAATACCAGACTTTCAATATCACCTGCCGGGATCCTGATAATCGCTTTAGATTTATTATTATCTTGCTCTTCAATCTGATCAGTGGAGATATAATAGCGATATCTTTTATTGCCCTTTGTTGCATGACTAGGCGTCAGTCTTTCTCCACGCTCATCAAAGATCAGCCCTGTCAGTAAGCTGGCATCTATTGTCCTGACACCAGTCAGTCGATCGTTTCGATTGGCAGCAAGCTTCTCCTGAACGATATCCCACAGCTCAGCCTCAATGATCGGATCATGCTGTCCGGGATAGGTTTCCCCTTTATGTGAGATCTCACCCCGATAGATGCGGTTCTGGAGCATCAGGTAGAGCGCGCCGCGAGAAAATGGTTTTGCGCCTTTCAAGATTCCTGAGGCAGATTCCCGTTTCTTACTGACGATGCCATGACGATTAAGATCGTCTTTTAGCAGCCTGACAGATCCAAGTTCAGAATAGCGTCTAAAAATATGCCGGACAGTCTGAGCTTCCTGTTCATTGATAATGAGCTTGCGATCGGAGACATCATAGCCAAGGGGTAGGTTGCCGCCCATCCACATGCCCTTACGTTTGGATGCAGCGATCTTGTCTCTAATTCGCTCGCCAGCGATCTCGCGCTCAAATTGAGCAAAAGATAAAAGCATATTGAGCGTCAGGCGACCCATGGAAGTCGTTGTATTGAACTGCTGGGTAACAGAAACAAAGGATGCGTCGTTGTGATCCAGAATATCCACGATCTTGGCAAAGTCAGCGAGTGATCGGGTAAGACGATCGACTTTGTAAACGACAATAATATTTATCTTTCCAGATTTAACGTCCTCTAATAATCGCTTTAGGGCAGGTCGCTCCATCGTGCCGCCTGAGATACCGCCATCATCATACATCTCAGCAAGACCAATCCAGCCAGCATGTCTCTGGCTGAGGATATAGGCCTCACAAGCTTCCCGCTGTGC
>RFXM01000023.1 GCA_009921565.1 Methylocystaceae bacterium
AGGCGCCCGCGGGCGCCTTTTTTATGAGCTTGAAATTTATTCTTACTCAGGTTTTTCGACTTTCCGGCGTCATTCTGGCCCCCGTTGTTAGCGCCACATATCGCAGGATAAAAGGGGCTGGCAGGTCAGAGTAAGAGGCAAGGATAAAAGGCACATGCGTTGCGCCCGACAATCCGGTTAATGAATAAATTGCATAAACTGCTGAAATTTAATGTTAAAATGTTTTTTAACCCTGGATTTAGGACCGGCTGCTGGTCAGGTTTGGGCCGCAAGTTACAAGCAGCGCCGACGGCCGGCTTGCGCTTGTAAGCAGAGGGCAAATCTGGCACGATTTGCAGCGCCATTACGTCAGTGTTACTGACCCTTTGGCGCTAAAGGAGCGGAAGGCCGCTGCTTTCTACCGAATGCGGTTATGCAATAGGCGCAAGCTGCTGATTAAAACAGCTGGCGCGCGATTTGCCTTGCAGTAATACCCAAGGCCGTTGGCGGTTTATTAAGGCGCCAATCCGCCGATGGCATTAAGGGCGCAGAGGGATTTGCTTAGGGCTTTTGCGCTTCAAGCGTCGCGAAGAGCTCCTATGCAGAGATAAAAAACATTAGAAATAAATTGGCGACGATTTAGATGCGGCGTCAGGGGGAGTGACCGAAATGGCGAATGTCGTGAGAGAGCATCAAAAGGCGCATGACGCCTGCGCTCTGACTGTAAATGATTTTGGTCGGGATCCCCTGTTACCTAAAGCGCACGGACTTTACGATCCCTCAAAAGAGCATGACTCATGCGGTGTTGGTTTTGTCGCGAATATGCGCAATGAAAAAACTCACGCCATTGTTGAAATGGGATTGCAAATCCTCCTTAATCTTGATCATCGAGGCGCTGTAGGCGCAGACCCTAAACTTGGTGACGGATGCGGCATCCTCGTACAGATACCACATGAATTTTTTAAGGAAGAGTGCGCAAAACTCGGCTTCACCCTGCCTGCCTCAGGCGACTATGCAATCGGTCAGTTTTTTTTGCCTCGTGATGCAGATGTACGTCAGCGTGCGTGTAAAGTTATTGACGACTCGATGCATGAAGAAGGCCTCGTTGTGCTTGGTTGGCGAGATTTGCCTGTCAATTCAAGTGATCTAGGCGAAGCCGTTCGTGCAGTAGAGCCATTTCATAGACAAATATTTGTTGCGCGCGGGCCTGATGTCAAAGACGCCGAAGATTTTGAGCGCCGGATTTATCTCGCCCGTAAAGCTGCTTCCAATATCGTTTATACTTTTGGTCCTCAAGGTCGGGAGCTTTATTCTGTTTCTGTTTCAACTCGAACCATCGTTTATAAGGGGATGGTGCTTGTATCGCAGCTTGGCGACTATTTCCTGGACTTAAAAGATCAGAGATTTGTTTCAGCCCTTGCGCTTGTTCATCAACGCTTCGCGACAAATACATTTCCTTCATGGAGACTTGCTCACCCATATCGATTTGTCGCGCATAATGGCGAGATAAATACATTGCGCGGTAATCTGAATTGGATGGCGGCGCGTCAAGCGTCTGTGGCTTCGCCATTGTTTGGAGATAACATTAATAAGCTTTGGCCAATTTCCTATGAGGGCCAATCTGACACAGCATGTTTTGATAATGCGCTCGAATTTTTAGTGCGCGGCGGTTATCCTCTCGCGCATGCAGTGATGATGTTGATACCAGAAGCTTGGGCGGGCAATCCATTAATGGACGAGAGCCGCCGCGCTTTTTATGAATATCATGCCGCGCTAATGGAGCCATGGGATGGACCAGCGGCGATGGCTTTTACAGATGGCCGACAAATTGGAGCGACCCTAGATCGAAACGGATTACGTCCTGCGCGTTATTTGGTTACGGACGACGGCCTAGTCGTGATGGCTTCAGAAATGGGCGTGTTGCCGATTCCTGAAGAAAAAATTGTTACGAAATGGCGCCTGCAACCAGGTAAAATGTTGCTGGTTGATTTAGAGCAAGGTCGTATTGTTTCTGACGATGAGATCAAGCAGCAGCTTTCTCAATCTCATCCCTATAAAGAATGGCTCGCACGCACGCAGATACAGCTTGAGGATCTAAAGCCTGTAGAAGCTCGGCCAGCGCGAGCTGATGTTTCTCTGTTGGATCGACAGCAGGCGTTCGGCTACACGCAAGAAGATCTGGATTTGCTCGTCTATCCAATGGCGGTTACTGGGCAAGAGGCGATTGGATCGATGGGGACCGATACGCCCATATCGCCGCTGTCAGACAAAACGTCTTTACTTTATACTTATTTCAAGCAGAATTTTGCTCAAGTCACTAATCCGCCGATCGATCCGATCAGAGAAGAATTAGTGATGAGTCTTGTGTCTTTTATCGGACCGCGCCCTAATATTCTTGATCACGAAGGCTCAGCTAGAAAAAAGCGTCTGGAAGTTCGGCAGCCAATTCTCACCAATGAAGATCTTGAAAAGATTCGTTGGATTGGCATGGTTGAGGATAGTTTTGATACAAAAACGCTTGAGATAACTTATGATGCGCCTAAAGGCGCTGATGGCATGCGCGATGCGATTAAGCGTTTGTGTGAACGCGCGGAAGAAGCTGTATCGGGCCGTTATAACATTATTATTCTCTCTGATCGTATGGTGGGGCCGGATCGAATTCCGATCCCCGCTTTGTTAGCGACGGCGGCCGTACATCATCATTTAATTCGTAAGGGGTTACGCACCTCTGTTGGTCTTGTTTTAGAGACGGGCGAAGCGCGGGAAGTGCAGCATTTTGCCTGCCTGGCAGGGTATGGGGCCGAAGCGATCAATCCTTATCTTGCCTTTGACACGCTGGAAGCCTCAGCAAAAGAACTTCCAGATGAGATCAACGCCTATGAGGCGATTAAGCGCTACATAAAAGCAATTGATAAGGGTCTTTTAAAGGTGATGTCGAAAATGGGCATCTCCACATATCAGTCCTATTGTGGCGCACAAATATTTGACGCTGTCGGCTTGGCCCAAGATTTTGTCGATGAATTTTTTAGAGGTACGACGACGCGGATTGAAGGCGTTGGACTTGATACTATCGCTATAGAAACTGTTCGTCGGCATAAGCTCGCTTTCGGAGATGCGCCGATTTATCGAGATTCCCTCGATGTTGGCGGGGACTATGCCTTTCGCTTCCGCGGCGAGGCGCATAGTTGGACGCCGGAGACAGTATCGCTTTTGCAGCATGCAGTCCGGGGAAATGCGCGCGAACAATATCGCGCTTTTGCAGATATTCTTAACAAACAAAGCGAGCATCTTTTAAATTTACGCGGTCTCTTTCGAATTAAGACTGCAGAAGAAGTTGGTCGTAAAGCTGTGCCGCTAGAGGAAGTTGAAACAGCAACAGATATCGTCAAACGTTTTGCCACCGGCGCGATGTCATTTGGCTCCATCTCTCGCGAAGCGCATACAACCCTTGCCGTCGCCATGAACAGAATTGGCGGAAAGTCCAACACGGGCGAGGGCGGCGAAGAGCCAGAAAGATTCAAGCCAGAGCCAAATGGAGATTTGAAGCGCTCGGCAATTAAGCAAGTCGCCTCTGGCCGTTTTGGCGTGACGACCGAGTATTTGGTCAATGCCGACATGATACAAATTAAAATGGCGCAAGGAGCAAAGCCTGGCGAGGGAGGGCAGTTGCCTGGAGATAAGGTAGACGCAGTCATCGCTAAGGTGCGTCACTCCACGCCTGGCGTTGGCCTTATTTCTCCGCCGCCACATCACGACATCTATTCGATCGAAGATCTCGCTCAGCTCATCTACGATCTGAAAAATGTTAATCCCAAAGCGGATGTTTCAGTTAAGCTTGTTTCCGAGGTTGGCGTTGGCACAGTTGCCGCAGGCGTTTCCAAAGGCCGCGCGGATCACGTCACAATCTCAGGTTTCGAGGGGGGCACTGGCGCTTCGCCGCTAACGTCCATTAAGCATGCTGGCTCGCCGTGGGAAATTGGTCTGGCTGAAACGCACCAAACATTAGTCTTGAACAACCTCCGTTCCCGTATCGCGGTTCAGGTAGATGGCGGCTTAAGAACAGGTCGAGATGTGATTGTCGGCGCATTATTGGGTGCAGATGAATTTGGTTTTTCCACCGCGCCGCTCATCGCCGCTGGCTGCATAATGATGCGCAAATGTCACCTGAACACTTGTCCAGTTGGTGTTGCAACGCAAGACCCTGTTTTACGTAAACGGTTCGTTGGACAGCCCGAGCATGTCATCAATTACTTTTTCTTTGTAGCGGAAGAAGTAAGAGAATGGATGGCGGCGATGGGATATCGCAAATTTGAAGAGCTTATCGGTCAAATGCAAATGCTGGATAAGGATCAGGCCTTAGCCCACTGGAAATCGAAAGGTCTTGATTTTACGAAGCTCTTCACCAAGCCAAATGGAGAAGGTCCGCAGGTGCGCCACAGCGCGCGTCAAGACCATGAGCTTGATAAAGCTTTAGACAATCAATTGATTTCTCAAGCGCGCGCTGCTTTGGACAGAGGCGCTAAGACATCGATTGAAACCTCCATTCGCAGCGTTAACCGCACTGTTGGCGCGATGCTCTCTGGAGAAGTGGCGCGTATTTACGGTCATAAAGGTTTACCTGAAGACACGATTGATATTCGGGTTACGGGTACAGCTGGCCAAAGCTTTGGCGCCTTCCTCTCTCGTGGCGTTACGCTAAGGCTTGAGGGAGAGGCTAATGACTATGTCGGCAAAGGCATATCAGGAGGGAAAATTATCGTTTATCCCTCACGGAATGCTCAAAAAATAGAACCCGCGCATTCCATTATCGTGGGCAATACCGTCCTCTACGGAGCTATTGAGGGAGAATGCTACTTTAGAGGCGTAGCCGGGGAGCGGTTCGCTGTAAGAAATTCAGGCGCAATGGCGGTTGTTGAAGGCGTTGGCGATCATGGTTGTGAATATATGACCGGCGGCGTCGTTGTCGTCCTTGGTCAAACAGGCCGAAATTTCGCGGCAGGCATGTCAGGCGGCGTAGCTTACGTTATTGATGAAGACAAGACCTTCTCAAGTCGGTGTAATTTAGCAATGGTAGATCTTGAACCTATTATTGCTGAAGAAAAACTTATGGAAAAAGTCTATCATCAAACAAGCGATCTTGCTGCGCATGGGCGCGTTGATCTGCTCAACGACATGACCCGATTTGATGCTGAGCGATTACATCGCCTCATCACTAATCATCTGCGGTATACGGGATCTACCCGGGCGAGAGATATTCTCGACGATTGGGAAAATTATAAGTTGAAATTTATAAAAGTGATGCCGGTTGAATATCGGCGCGCTTTGAATGAAATGAACGCCAGACGCGCTCAGTCTTCAATGCAAAAGGCGGTTGGCGACAAGTAAATAATCAAGTTTGCCTCGCTTAAAATCAGTCTATGGCGGGGAAACTCTGCTTTATGGCGGCAGATGTTTTGACAGCAAGCAATGCGAATGCTCACTTAGCCGTCAACTGGTGAGATGGCTTGAATAAGGGGTTTAATTTTACAATGGGTAAGGTGACCGGCTTTCTCGAAATTGATCGTCAGGACCGGAAATATAAGCCGGCGGCTGACCGTATTCGGCATTATGATGAATTTGTTATTCCCCTCTCGGAAGAGACAACGCGGGGTCAAGCGTCTCGTTGTATGGATTGTGGCATTCCTTTCTGTCACAACGGGTGTCCCGTCAATAATCAAATCCCAGATTGGAACGATCTCGTCTATCATGGCGAATGGCATCGAGCGCTGACTAATCTTCATTCGACAAATAATTTTCCAGAATTTACTGGGCGAATTTGTCCGGCGCCTTGTGAAGCGTCTTGCACATTGAATCTTCAAGATCAGCCGGTAACGATCAAATCGATAGAATGTGCGATTATTGATCGTGGCTTCAAGGAAGGTTGGGTTAAGCCAGAGATAGCCCAGCATAAAACAGGAAAGAAAATAGCTATTGTTGGTTCAGGGCCTGGCGGCCTAGCCGCCGCCCAGCAACTCACGCGTACGGGTCACGATGTTCACGTTTTTGAAAAACTCGCTAAAGCTGGCGGTTTACTCCGTTATGGCATTCCAGATTTTAAAATGGAAAAGCATCTGATCGATCGCCGTATAACGCAGATGGAGGCTGAGGGCGTAAATTTCCACTACAATGAGCATATTGGGGTTGATAAATCTATTGATGAGCTGGTTCAAAAATTTGATGCTGTTATCCTGGCTGGCGGCGCAGAGAAGCCAAGAGATCTGACAATACCAGGACGAGAGTTGCACGGCGTACACTTCGCCATGGAGTTCTTGCCACAACAGAATCGTCGTGTGTCAGGAGAAACGCCAACCACCAACAATCCAATTCTCGCGACTGGAAAACATGTCGTCGTGATAGGAGGTGGAGATACTGGGTCAGATTGTATTGGAACCTCTGTGCGGCATCGGGCGCTATCTGTAACCCAACTCGAAATTATGCAGCGTCCGCCAGAAAAAGAAAATAAGCTTCTGACTTGGCCTGACTGGCCGCTGAAATTGCGCACATCTTCTTCTCATGAAGAAGGCGCCGTGCGTGACTTTTCGGTTCTTACCAAAGAGTTTATTGGTAAAGATGGTCAAGTAGAAGGCGTGCGTTGCATTCATGTCGATGATAAAATGCAGCCTATAGCAGATAGCTCTTTTATCTTAAAAGCGGATCTTGTCCTGCTTGCTATGGGATTTATCTCGCCAATTCATGAAGGTCTGGTTGAACAGTCTGGCGTGGCGATAGATGGGCGAGGCAATGTTTCAGCGGATACGCGCAACTACATTACCTCGAAAAATAAAATATTTGCTTGTGGGGACATGCGACGTGGTCAATCCCTCGTTGTCTGGGCGATTAGGGAAGGTCGTCAATGCGCCGCTGCGGTTGATGAATTTCTAATGGGCGCTACATCATTACCGCGATAAAAATAAAAAATAGGTGAGGAACATGATCAGTGAAAAATTAAACCTGTGGTTTTGCGATAATGTTGTTGGGCAACCCTGGCAGTTCTTTCTGTTAATCCTACCGTTAGTTGGCGCATTTCTATATGGTCGAGAGCGTAAAAAAGCCGGTTGGATTTTGATCGGCGTGTGGTTAGTAATCCAAGTTTCTATTTCATTCTTAACGAATTTTGTCTTTAGCTGTAATATGGAATAAATAAAGCCCCGTCTAAGACGGGGCTTTGTTTTGTTAACCGCACAATTTTGACCGCTAGAAATCAAATCTCTACATAACGATTACAGGCGCGCCTACTTTAATGCGATTATAAAGGTCTGTAACATCTGCATTCAGCATGCGAATGCATCCTGAGGATACGGCCTCGCCAATCGTCCATGGCTCGTTTGAGCCGTGAATTCTGAACATGGTGTCGCGGTCGCCCGAATAGAGATACATAGCCCGCGCGCCGAGAGGATTCTCTTCGCCGCCAGACATGCGACGAGGCAGGTCTGGTCGACGCTTCAGCATAGCGGCGGGAGGCGTCCATACAGGCCAAGCCTCTTTGCGTCCAATCCGCACGCGACCCGCCCATGTAAAGCCCTCGCGTCCGACGCCAACGCCGTAACGCACCGCCTGGCCATTAGCGAGGGAAAGATAAAGAACGCGATTTTTGGTGTCGACAGTGATCGTTCCTGGTTTCTGATTTGTCGGATCGTCAACAACTTCTTTTGTCGTCGTTGGCGTTTCGCGCGCTACTTCTGTTGTTTCCTGGGCAATGGTGTTTGTGTCCCTGCCGTCATTGTAGGACGCGACCATGTCCTCTGCGCCTGCAGGGTATTGATCTGCACTCGCGGTCTGACCGCTGAAAAGGGCTAAAAATGGATTTTCCTCCGCCTTGCAGCTCGCTGAAGACATAATGCTGGCTAGCGTCGATATCGCCAGTGTGGAGAGAAATAAACGTGAGTGAGGTTTAATCTTCACTAACGAAAAAAATAACATTGAGGCTTGCTCCTAGCGTCTTCACTAAGCGAAGAATGCGCGAAGTCCTCATTCGTTCCGTCCTAATATAAAAAAACATCCCAAGCGACGCATGGCTGGTTATAGATCCTTCAGAGCGCTCTCTTTGAAGTGATGATCAGGGCTTCCAGCTGTAGTCGTCCGCACGGTCTTTTCTAGCAGGCTGATCGCCGCCTTGGACAAAGACATGTCGCGCTAACGCCTTGGCAGCTTCATCAGCGCCAGGAGGAATTGGGTCTGTTGATTTTTTTGCCAATTCTGCGCCGGAGGCATCGGAAGGGGTCGTCAAGGATTGTATCGGACCTACGGCGGGTCGCTCTGGTAGCGTTGGCGCGGCGCTAGTTTGCGGTTGGACGGGCGATCGGAATTCAACGGGCCCCTGCGGTGGAGCAGACTGGGGCGTATCGGGCGATGTTGATGGCGCAAGAATGCTTGTCTTATCAGCTGCGGGGGACTGTGGCGCAGAGCCGGTCAACGGGACGCTTGGGTGGTTGGCTTCGTAAATCTTCCTGATTTCGCCTGCAACGAAATGCGCAACGCTCGCCCCTCCAGCAGGAGTAAGATAAATACCGTCTCCCGTCCTTATTTTTACAATTTGCCCGTTAATGTCTGGACCAAAGGCTATGTATTGTCCTTTCTCATCCGACAGCGCGTCCCACAGATCAACGAAAATTGCGCCCTCCGCCGTCGCGCGCTGCTTAATGATTTCATTGAGCTTTGCCGCATAGGATGAAAAATTCTCATTTTTCATTACAGGCAGGCCTACCCAGATAACAGGGATTTTCTTTTCTCTAAACGTTGCGGTTAATGCATTAACTTTTGCTGCATAAAGCTCACGCCAATGAGCGGAAAGTGGCTCATCAGCATCATTGCCCATAAAGCTCTGACGATCGCCCGCGCCGATGAAGATAACTGCAATATCGACTTTCTGCTGGCCTAGAGCGATCTCTTTTGCCGATTTTACCCAGTCATAGACGTCTGTTCGGGTTAGCCCTGTATCTGACTTGGAGAGTTTAAGAACGCCAATCTCCGGCTTATCCGTCAAGACTTTTTTTAACCCATCGGCAAGCATGTCCCCCATGGCGTCGCCAAGCACAGCAACGAAATAGGTCTTGGGCGTCTTTGCCGCGGCTTGATCTTCTGGCGTCATTCCTTCTGGAGTTTTTTTCTGAACTACTCGGCTGTCTTGGCGTGGGTTAAGTCGACGCATGCGGGAGGTCGGCGCTGCGCGATGTTCGCTTGAGTGGGAAGAACCACCAAACAGACCGCCAAAAAAATCTGAGAAAGGATCTTCTGCTAAGGCTTCAGGCGCGCTGGCTACCAGGGCAAAGAGGGCCAGTAAAGCTCTGAGATTTTTGAAGATTGAAAGAAAGGAAAGAAAAATTTTGATCATTGAAGCCGATATCGAGAGGGCCGAGCCATAGATTATCCTCTCCTTGACGGGAGGACGATGTTTCGTATCAATCCTATCATAACCGGGATGGAGACAAGTGTGTATAGGGCTTTGGGCCAATTCTTCACTAGGGCTATCACAGCTATTCTCGCCACAGGCTGTGGACTAGGGATGCAACTATCGTCTGGATGGGCTGAAAGCGGGAGCCGGGATGACCCGCCCGCTGAGGTGCGTGTATCCCCTTTTTCCGGGGTGTTGCAGCCCTGTGATGATCCGGGCATGCTTGATCAAATCGCTATTGATTTTGCGCGCAGAGAATTAGAATTTTGGAACTCTTCTCTCACGATAAGCGGCTTTGAAAGAATAGGTGAGATTGGGTATCGACTAAACGGGCAGACCTATATTCCTCGACGATATTGTCAGGCTGAGGCGCGCTTTAGCGATGGCCTACGGAGGCATGTTGTATTCAATATTTCAGCATCGACTGCATTCTTGGGTCTGGGCTCTGGCGTAGTATGGTGCATTCAAGGAATTGATCGCAATCACGCCTTTACGCCTAATTGTCGGTCTTTAGGTCCATAGATCAACTGTCTTAAGCTCAGGGACGCTAAAGCTCTAACCAAGGAATGTCGGTTATTTTTATGACACAGCGATCCTTGGGCGTAAAAATATTCTTTTTTTCAAGCGCGCTCTTTAGCGGGTTGATAGTTAGCCTCACGCAAAGCTGGGCCATCGATTATTGCTCAGGACGCGTATGTAAGGCGCATGAAATAGCAACGCGGCGTGAGGATGCGGCCAGCAATAAAGATCGTTTTAGGCTAGGTCAGTTTGATTTTTATGTTTTGGCGTTGAGCTGGTCCGCTGAATTTTGTCAACGAAGCGGAAATGCGTCAGAACAATGCGCAGAGAACAAAAACTTAGGATTTGTTGTTCACGGTTTATGGCCTCAATTTTATATCGGTTACCCTCTCTATTGCAGAAATGACGCAGTCCTCAGCGCAAATAACATGGAGAGAGCGCTTAAACAGTTTCCTACACCAAGGCTCGCGCGTTACGAATGGCGCAAGCATGGCGTTTGTAGCGGAAAAACTCCTAGTGCATATCTAGAAGATGTATCTAAGGCGCGCAATTTATTCAAAATCCCGCAATCATTAGTTGATCCTAAAGATGGTCATACAATGAGTCTTAAGGCGCTCTATGGAGATTTTCTTAAAATAAATCCCAATCTTCATCCTGGTATGTTCTCAATAAACTGTCGTCATGGCGCATTAACGGAGGTTCGAGTTTGTATTTCTAAAAATCTGCGGCAGTATCAATTATGTCCTCAAGTTCTGCGTCAAAGCTGTAGAACATCAGATATTTTTATTCCATCTTTCCATTAGATCATGAATTATCGTCATAGTTTTCATGCGGGTAATTTTGCAGATGTGTTTAAACATATATTTATTACTCGTATTCTTCTTTATCTTTGTTTGAAAGAAACGCCCTTTAGGGTGATCGATACGCATGCAGGCGAGGGTTTTTACGATCTCAATTGTGAGGAGGCAAATCGTACTTCTGAGTGGCGGCAGGGGATCGGTCGCCTTAGTGATTTTAAGGATATCGATAAGAGTCTTTTCAGTCTCATCCAGCATTACCTGTTATGCGTAGGGATTGATGAAAAAAATCAGTCATTAGATCATTATCCAGGATCGCCGATGATAGCGTCGCGTCTTATGCGTCGGCAGGATCGAGCGATTTATTGCGAATTGCATCCCGAGGCCTCGAGCCAACTAAGACGTCGATTTGCGCATGATAGACGCATTAAAACTTTCCAAATTGATGGATATATTGGGCTTGGGGCTTTTATACCCCCTAAGGAAAGACGCGGACTAGTTCTAATTGACCCGCCCTTTGAGCAAAAGGATGAAATCACAACATTATTGTCATCATTTTTATTAGCCTATCGTAAATGGCCGACAGGAGTATATGTAATCTGGTATCCGATAAAAACCCCAGATTTTGACCGAAAATTACGCGCAGAGTTTTTTAATAATAATATCTCACGCACGCTGCGCTTATCAATGAACATTGGCGGTCAAGCTGATGGATTAAAAAATACGGGACTTTTAATTGTTAATCCGCCATTTACGTTGGAAGATGAGGCGCGGGCGCTTTTGCCATCTTTAACGCGCCTACTTGCTCAGGGCGAGGATGCTAGCTATCAAATTGACTGGGTGGTCCGGGAAGGCGTGATTGAGGGATAATTGCATGACTTTGATCGAATTGAGTTTGCTTAACGTCAGATTTTGTCTCTATTCATGTAATAAAATTCGATTAGGTTAGAAATCTCTCAAAATATATTAAATTCCATTGTAGAATTAATGCGTAGATGGATCCTTAAAGAGAAGAGATCATGTTTATACTGAGATATTCAAAAGCCTCTCCATATGCGCGCAAGGTGCGCATCGCCGCAGATGTTTGCGGCCTCAGTAATTTGGTGTCAATCAAAGAGACGGATACAAAAGATCCAACTAATCACTTAAGAGATGAAAATCCCTTAGGTAAAATACCCGTGCTCATTCTTGAGGATGGAACGGCGCTTTATGATAGCCGAGTTATCATTGATTATCTCGACGACTATAGTGGCGGAGGAAGGCTTATTCCTCAAGATGCAAAAAGAAAATTTGAGGCGCTAAAAAATCAGTCCCTTGGAGACGGCATAAATGATGCGGCGCTGATCATTCGACATGAGATCGCCGTCCGGCGACCCGAATTGCGTGATGATGATTTTATTCTATATCAGCAAGAAAAAATTGATCGAGCCTTGAAAGCGCTTGTTAAATCGCCGCCGCAAGGGCCTCTAGATATAGGCCATATTTCTGTTGCATGCGCTCTAGGCTATCTCGATCTTCGATTTGAGGGTAATTGGCGCAAAGCTTCGCCCTCTCTTGTAGATTGGCTTGCTGCTTTTTCGATTGAGGCGCCGTCGTTCAAGGAGACGGCTCTATGATACGATTTAATTTAGTCCAGTTTTTCTTTAAATTTCAAATTATCTGAATGTCGTCAATTGCTAAGGGGAATTCTGCTAGGACACTAAATTAGCGTATTAGTTTAAAGGCTTTAAAATAAAAATATATTTTCTTACTTTAAAATATTATTCTTGCTGATGTCTTTAATAAATGAGATTTAATCGTAAATTTTCAAGAAAAATATAAGCGCTTACTTTTTAATAGAGTGGCGATATAGCTTTACTTGTCGCTATTCTTAATCATGCGCTCAAAGGCGCTGGTCATCATTGTTATTAGAAAAGAGATTGAGTTATGATAATTTCATAGATAAGGGGGCTTCTAGATAAAGATTTTTAAAATTTTAGTTTCTATATCCTATAAGCTATAACCTTAAAGAGAGGTGAGAATTACGTTTTGACAGGCAAGCGTCTAATGAATTAATTTTACAATTTGGGATAATTTATGCGATCGGAGGAATAAAAGTAATGAAAACAAATAGAGTATTTAGAGTTATGCTTTATATTTTTTTGTTAACGTCGGTTGAGCCATCTCTGTCAGTTGCAGAAGAGGCAATTGATTTTAATAAGCTGCATGTTGTCGATTTAACCCATGTCTTTGACGCTACCACAATTGCCTGGCCAACTGAAAAATCAGGTTTTGAATTGAAGCCCTCATTTAAGGGCGTTACAAAGTCAGGATTTTTCTACTTTTCAAATACATTTTGCTCCCCAGAGCACAGTGGCACGCATTTGGACGCGCCCATGCATTTTGCCCAGGGGCGTTGGACAAGCTCTGACATTCCGGTCGGACGTTTTGTTGGACCGGCCGTTGTCGTTGATATATCCCGCCAAGCAGCAAGCAATGCTGACTATCGATTAACGCTTGAGGACCTTGCTGCTTGGGAGAAGGCGAACGGCAGAGTGCCTCAGGACGCTATATTTTTACTCCGCACAGGTTGGAGTCAAAAATGGCCCGAGCGTAAGGCCTATCTTGGAGATGATACGCCTGGCGACGCAACAAAATTACATTTTCCATCTTTTGGTTCTGAGGCTGTGTCGTTCCTTATTCGAGAAAGAGGGGTGCGAATGATTGGCGTCGATACAGCGAGTATTGATTACGGGCAATCTCAAGATTTTATTGTTCATCGCCTCGTTGGCGCGGCGAATGTTCCAGCGCTAGAAAATTTGACTGATTTAGAAAAACTCCCAGTGAAAGGAGCAACCATAATCGCTCTACCAATGAAGATTGGCCAAGGTTCCGGCGCGCCAACCCGCGTTATTGCTTTTTTTCCGTGATGGCGCGCTTATGTTCAAGCTGGGATGTGTTTTAGAGTGAGTGGAAGTAATGTCCTATTAACCATCATCGGTAAGAGAGAATAATTTCTTTATCTAGTCTTTTTTCTATCAATATTTTTTTTTATTTATAAAGTTAGCGTGAGCTCTCCTGGAGTTGTGTTGTGATGATTTCTAAATTTAATTTGACCATTGCTTCAGTTGTTTCAGCAGGTCTTCTTCTCTCTAGTTGCGCTGGAACAGGGCCCGCTATGCCCCAAGTACCCGTCATGCCGGGGAAAGGTAAAACTTACACAGTTTTTCAAAAAGATGATGCTTACTGTCAAAATGCGGCACAAAACGCCATTGGAGGGCAATCGCCTGGCGTAGCAAGCAATAGCGAAGCCTTGGGGAGCGCTGTTGTTGGGACTGGACTTGGCGCTGCGACTGGCGCGCTCATTGGCGCAGCTGCAGGAAACCGACCTGGGACGGGCGCTGCGATTGGTGCGGGCTCAGGCTTATTATTGGGGAGCGCGGTGGGTCAAGGACGCGCTAGCGCTGCGGGCAACTCAATCCAGTCTCGTTACGATACGGTTTATGCGCAATGCATGTCGGCAAAGGGCCATCAAGTGGGCGTGGGCGTGAATGCAGCGCCGATATATAATAGCGGCCCTGTTTATGGTGGGCCGATTTATTACTAATTTAGCTTTGACTGACCTAGCGATGAGAACATAGTTACTCGGTCATTAGAAAATTTATAAAATTTATTTCACGGAAGAGGGAGAGACTTGCTGCTCGATACCGCTTAGCCGCTCTTGGAGTTTGTCCAACAAGCGGATGATTTCAGAGGGTGCGGGATCCGCAGGGTCAACTTGGAACTGTTGACGCAGCCCACGCTTAATAAGCCCGGCGACGTCGATTTTTGATGAACTTTCAAAGATTTCCATTGTGAACCCGTGATATAGTCAAATGAGCTTGACGCGCTTACGCGGATTAACTCTCCGGAAATTAACGTTTGAGACAGCAAAGCGTTCCCTTAATAGTAAAAAATACACAAAATATTGATTATATTGTATTTTATTTGATTTATAGGATATCTGAAGCACTCATGTTTTTTAAAAAAGGACCTTTAAATAGATGTAAACATGCGCTCCGTGCTTCAAAAATAAGCTCAATATTCGGCCCGCTGTGAGTTTCTGGCCAGGCTGAACTAAGTCGATTAAGTTTCATTTGGCTCGAGCCTGCAGCGTCACAATCGGCTCGAGATTACTAGAGTAATTCAGAGATCAGATATTAAGAGGAGGAGAGAAGAAAAATTATTTTCTCATCATTCCCCGGGAAAACTTAAGAAATGCTTGGGTTGTTTATTACATCAATCAATTAAATTATGAGTTAGGAAAAAATATAAAAAACTTATTTAGAATAAGAAATTGCAAATTCTTAGCCTATTAAATGGTCTGTGCATCAATGAGTTTGATCTGAGCCTCGCTTCAGCGCGATATTCTGTAAGCATTTTTTAATGTCAGTTGGCCCCTTAAAATGAATGATTATCGGCTTTTTTTAGTTATAAGCCATTTAAACGGGGAAAGTTGACATTAGCCAATTTTATAGAAGAGAGATATGCTCCTTAGCCGAAGTATTTTGTATTTTATTTAATTTTTCCTATTGTTTAATTTATCTTATTATTATATCTAATCACATATTCGGGTTAGAGAATTCTTTTTATTATTGACGTTTAATTAACCTTTTTTCGACGTCAATTTTATCCCGAATAATTTTAGTTAAATACCAAGGTAAACTTATGAAAAATTCTAATCGGTTGTTTGCGAGAGCTTACAAGTCGAGATCAGCTAAATTACTAAATGCTCCATTCCATCCCAGTCTCATACAAACAGAAAATGTGGAGCTAAGAAGCGATTCGAGAAGCGTTTCGGATCGAATCGTATCTGATCGACGGACAAGCGAAATACATAAAGAAGCCCACGCAATTTTTAGTACGAATAAGACGGATCAACAATCGAACCTAAACCACATACGAGAGGCTAGCGACTCCTCGGCAGGGGGGCGCATCTTGCCTTGCCTGTTAGAAACAAAAGTTTCAGAGAGTTTAGAGGTTGAGGGCAAGTCGAGTTTAAAAGCGTTTAAAATCGCGGCAAAGTCAGTCAAAAAACTGCCAAGAAATAAATCTGCCCTTTCAGCTGTCAATAGGCCTTTACGTCCTGTACGGGCTCAATATGTCGAAGATTTTAGGAGTTATCCGGTGAGTGAAGAATTTGCAAATCTGTCTGATCTTGAAATTCTATCAATGATTGAACGAGCCCATCGTGAAATTGCGCGCCGCAAAGACGCAGGCAAAGAAAATTTACGAGCTGAAATTGAAGCTAAACTCGCTAAAGCCGGCTTAGATCTAGGCGACTTGTTTCCTGATACGGCTAAGAAGGGACGTAAACCAGGTAAGGCAACCTCTGGCGATGGAGAGAAATCCTCAATCGTTAAGTATAAGGATCATGTTTCCGGAGATACATGGTCAGGCAGAGGCGCTCACCCGCCACAATGGGTTAAAATGATTATGACTCAGAGAAATTGGACAGTTGATCAATTTAAGCAGTCTGGCGAATATGATGCGTGATTGTTAAATTAATAAAAAATCTTCATTCTATCTTATTTAAAAGCCGGAGAGGTTATGCCCTCCGGTTTTTTATTGAACCAACCAAGATTGCTGGATAGCTGATTTTGATCATGCAAGCTTTAAGCCTAGGGCGTCAGAGGCGTACGCAAAAAATTAAAAAATGCCGTGGCCCTATTAATTGAGGGAGTTGACCCAACTTGGGTTAAAAGTAATAAGTTCATCATTATCTTTTGCTAAAAGAGTTGGCTATGAGAATATTTCTTTTCTTGATCCTTATTGGGTCCGCTGTGGCGGGATATATTTTTTTAAATAGCAATAACCCAAGCTTGCAAAAGCTTGAGACAACCATAGAGACTTCCAAGTTCGGCGATAAAGCAAAATCTATGGTTGAGGCTGTTAGGACTCCTAAAAGTCCGGAATGTAGAAGATTGCTTAAAAATATCGAAGATAAAACAACAGCAACTGTGCAGCATATTTCCACTGAAGGACACGAGGTTTTACTTGATCATGCCCCTACTAAATCATCTATTTCACTTGACTGTTCCAATCCATCAAGAATGTCTTTGACTTTTATATCAAAGGACTCTGAGCCGACAGCTGAATGGTATAAAGTTATCGCTTCAGCAAGTGACATGCTCGTTAATAAGGAACCCGCGGCAATTACTGAAGCCGTAAAAAAATGTCTCATTGCAGCAAAAAGCGCATCAACAACATCTGCAGAAAAAGAAATTTCAGGAATTGATGTAGATTGTTCTTTGCCAGAGAAAGATGAAGCAGGATTGCTTGTAGCTATATTCCCGGCAAATCCAAAAGAATCTGATGCTGGTGAAACAGAACCTCAGAGGCTAGAAGTAAAAAAAGAAAAGCAACAAAAGGGACATAACCATAAATAGAAAATTATTTGGGCTATATGGAGTTGGCGCAAGTGATTTTCTTTAGCTGTTAAAGTCAGCAGTTTCCCAATATTCTTATCTTTAGTCTCAAAGGGTCTTTTTTCAGCATCAATTTCTTGATCTGCAATACGAAAAGGGCAGGGCGCTAATTCACATGAGGGGGCAAAAACGAAAGATCTATTAAGTTATTGATATGCATTAGATATAAATATTATTCTAGTAGCGGTATTCCGCGCGAGAGGCAGGGCGCACCGACTATGTGCGCCAG